>DATJIP010000046.1:0-83261 GCA_035493235.1 Steroidobacteraceae bacterium | reverse complement strand
GTAGGGCACGCCGACCTGGCGCGCCAGCAGGATGTGCTCGCGGGTCTGCGGCATCGGGCCGTCGGCGGCCGACACGACCAGGATCGCGCCGTCCATCTGCGCGGCACCGGTGATCATGTTCTTCACGTAGTCGGCGTGTCCGGGGCAATCGACGTGCGCGTAGTGACGCGCCTTCGACTGGTACTCGACGTGCGCCGTCGCGATCGTGATGCCGCGAGCCTTCTCTTCGGGCGCCTTGTCGATCTGGTCGTACGCCTTGAACTCGCCGCCGTTGAGCTCGGCCATCACCTTCGTCAAGGCAGCCGTCAGCGTCGTTTTGCCGTGGTCGACGTGGCCGATCGTGCCGACGTTCACGTGCGGCTTGGTCCGCTCAAATTTCTCTTTCGCCACGACCGCAGTCCTCTATATATACGTCTTGTCTGGAGCTCACGACCGGGATTGAACCGGTGACCTCGTCCTTACCAAGGACGTGCTCTACCGACTGAGCTACGTGAGCACCCTTCAAACCCGTTCTTCGACGACTCAACCCTTCATCTATCTATCTGCTGCGCAATGGAGCGGGTGATGGGAATCGAACCCACACCATCAGCTTGGAAGGCTGAGGTTCTACCATTGAACTACACCCGCAGAGGTGGTGGTGGAGGGGGTAGGATTCGAACCTACGAAGGCATAAGCCAGCAGATTTACAGTCTGCCCCCGTTGGCCGCTTGGGTACCCCTCCGCGGATACAAAGAGCCGGGTATTCTCTTTACCAAGGTATTGACTGTCAATGGCAAGTTGACGATCAGGACCCTGTTTCGACCCCTGCCGTCGCTCAAGTCGTCCCGGCTCCCGCCGATAACGCGGGCAAGATGCTGTCTCAAGACTTCGAAAACCGGTTGAAGGCCCAGGTGGACTTCCCCAGTCCGTCGCGCGTGGCCACGGAAATCATTGCGCTGGCCCGCGATCCGGACATCGAAATGGCCAAAGTCGCCCAGGCGGTCGGCCGCGACCCGGCGATGACCGCCAAGATCCTGCGGATCGCCAACTCCGCGTTCTATGCCCAGCGCCGGCCGAGCCAGAACCTGCGCCAGGCGCTGGTCATCATCGGGCTGAATGCCGCGCTGACGCTGGCGCTCAGCTTTTCCCTGGTCTCGTCCATGCGCGCCCTCCGCCCGGTCGGAATCGACTACCCCCGCTTCTGGCGCCGGGCCCTGCTGGGCGCGACCGCCGCCCGGGCGTTTGGTGAGTCGATCAAGGTCGGCCACGCCGAGGACATCTTTCTTGCGGCGCTGCTGCAAGACATGGCCGTGCTGGCGCTCGATCGGGCGTCGCGCGACTTCTACGCCAAGCTCAAGCAGCCCTCCTCGCATGCCGACTGGGTCGCCTACGAGACCGAGCAGCTCGGCCGCGATCACGCGGGCTATTCGGCAATGCTGCTCAAGTCCTGGAATCTCCCGGAGCGCATCTGCAAGACCGTCGAGGCCAGCCACGAACCGCAGAAGCTGGACGCGACGACCGACGAAGGCCGGTTCGCGCGTTGCGTCGCGCTTGGCAGCGATCTCGCCGAAGCCGTGGTCGCAACCGAGCGCGCACACCTGGTCGCCTCGCTTGCCCAGCGTGCCGACCAGCTGCTCGACATGAACAGCGAGACCTTCGCGGAAGTCGTCACGCGAGTTCTCAACCTGATTCCGGAAACCGAAGCGCTGTACGAGACCAGCATCCTCGATTCCGACGACGCCGAGAATCTCATGGCCGAAGCACGCGAGCTGCTGGCCGTGCGCAACCTGCACGCCCTGCAGGAAGTCAGCGCGCTGCAGGCAACCACCAGCGTGCTGCTGACACGCACCGAGGAAGCCGAAGACTCGAGTCGTCGCGACGCACTGACCGGCGCACACAACCGGCCTTGGCTCGATCGCACGCTCGATCGCGAATTTACGCAGGCCGTTGTGTTCGGCCGCGACCTCAGCATCGCGCACGTCGACATCGATCACTTCCGCAGCATCAACGAGCGTCACGGCACGCCGGTCGGCGACCGTGTCTTGCGCAGCTGCGCCCAGGCGCTGCAAGCCTGCGTGCGTGGCAGCGATCTGGTTGCGAGATACAGCGGCGAAGAATTCGTCGTCGTGCTGCCTGGCGCGGATCCGCAGATCGCACGTCAGGTTGCGGAACGCATGCTCGCCGCGCTCGCGACTGCGGATCACGATCCGCAGACTGGCAACGTGCGCGTGACTGCATCCATCGGCGTCGCGACGCATACGACGAAGAAGCGCTTTGCCACTACGCTGGCATTGCTCGAAGCCGCGGATCACGCGCTCTACACAGCCAAGCTGTGCGGACGTAATCGCGTGGAGTGCGTGGAAGAGATTTCGACGGCGCGCCGTTCGCCGATCGCCTCGTAATCAGGAAATCAGTTTCGCGTAGGTCGCTTCGTCGATGTTGCTGCCGCAGACGATCGCGGCAACTCGCTTCCCTCGCAACCGTTCAAGCGCAGGTCCGAGCAGCGCTGCGGTCGTAGCCGCGCCCGCCGGCTCGACTGCCAGCTTTGCATTGCGCAGCAGGAAGCGCATCGCCGCGCGCAATTCATCATCGGTCACGCGGACCAGCTCATCGACGTTGTTGCGACAGAACTCGAACGAGATCGGTAACGCGTAGGGAGCACCGAGACTGTCGGCGATCGTTGCGACGCGTTCGATCGGGCGCGGCTCTCCCGCGGCGAAGCTGCGATACATGCTGTCGGCGCCGAACGGTTCCACGCCGATGACTTCGCACTTCGGTGCCAGCAACTTCACGGCAGACGCAACACCGGCGCACAACCCGCCACCGCCGATCGGAACGATCACGGCCTGCAAGTCTGGCACCTGCTCGCACAGTTCCAGCCCCAGCGTGGCGGTACCGAGTGCCGTCGTGCGGCCCTCGAACGGATGGACGAACGTGCGGCCCTCTTCGGCAGCAATCTTCTCGACCATGGCAAAGCCCGCATGTGCATCCGGCGCGAACACGATCTCCGCTCCGTAGGAACGACACAGCGCAACTCGCAACGGATTGGCGGTCGCGATCATCACGACCTTGGCGCTGACGCCGGCAGCAGCCGCAGCAAAGGCGACTGCAATTGCATGATTTCCCGCGCTGATTGCAGTCACGCCGCGACTGTGCGCCTCGGCCGACAATGCCAGGACATTCAGCAATGCAGCCCGTGCTTTGAAGGTCCCGGTGAGCTGCAACAGCTCGAGCTTCAGATGCAATTCGGTCTCGTTGCCGACTGCCAGATCCAGCTCGGCACTGCGCAGACGGTGCACTGGCGTGCGGACCACGCGCCCGGCCAGCGTCGCCGCGGCGTCCTGTATCTCTTGCAGCTTCAGCGGCGCAGTCATAAGGGGCAATCTTACGACATAACACTGCAACGGCGGGCTTCGCACCCGCCAGCCGTCGCGGCATAATGGCCGCGTGCGTGACAACAACTATAGATACCGAAGGTATTGATCATGGAGCGACGTCTCCATACTCGCCATCGCGCGCGCACCGCCGTCTACGTTTCGGTTCCCGGTCGTCCCGGCAAGTTGTGTCGCGCGCGCAATCTGAGTGCGAACGGCGTGTTCATCGAGACTGAGAATCTCGGCTTGAAGAAGGGCGCGACCGTGCATCTCGCGTTCGCGATCAATCTCGGCGTCGTCACCAAGATTCACCGTCGCACTGCCATCGTCGCGCACGTCTCGAAAGGCGGCACCGGCCTGATGATGGAGAGTCTCACCGGCACGCGGTGAGCTGCCGGCGAGAGCGCGAGTCAGGCTGAAGCCTGACCCACAGCACCGACCTGCACTCGTCGCATATCTTTTGCGACTGTCTTCGCAGCAACGAACAGCGAAGCTGAGCAGAGCAGCACTAACACTGGCATCACGTACATCGCCGTGTGCAAACCAGTTGCGCGGAATGCAGTTGTCATCTCGCTCGCGCCCGCAGCGAGCATCGCGTCGTGCGCCATGCGGTCGCTCAACGTTCCCATGATGGTCGGACCGAAGCTCGCGCCCAAGACGTAAAACGCGAAGAAGTACACCGACACCGCAGTGGCGCGCAGATGAGTCGGTACGACGTCCTGAATCGCGCTGTAGACCGTGGCGTAGTAAACGAACGTGCACGCGCTCGATGCCGCCATCAGAATCGTGAACACCGTGACACTGCCCTTCGGTTGCTCCAGCGCAATGTAGATGCACGGTGCCGCTAACAACATCGAGACGGCAGCGACCAGCAACCGACCGTTGGCCATCTTCACGCGCAGGCGATCGCCGAGCGCGCCGCCGACCAGCAACCCGATCGCGCCGGCCAGGCCGAGCGAAAACGCCGAGAGCTTGCCCGCAGTGCCAAGGCTGACCTCGTGGAAGCGCTGCAGGAACGCGTTCTGGAACATGTTCACGGCGTAGGCGTGAAAGTTGAACAGGATTCCCGAGAGGATGATCCACCACATCGTCGGGACGCGAAGAATCACACCGAAGGTGCTGGTTCCCGCCTGCGCCCGAGCAGCGGAGTCGGCCGCGGGCCGCGCAGGCTCGCGGATCTTCAGCGCAGCGACGGCGAGAATCAGTCCGGGCAAACAGGCGACGAAGAACGCCGCGCGCCAGCCCCATGCCTCGGCAATCGCGCCGCTCAGAAGATAAGAAGCGAACAGACCGAGCGGCAGACCCATCATGAAGATACCCATCGCTCGCGCGCGCTTCTCGGCCGGATACAGATCGCCGATGAGCGCCTGCCCCGCCGGCGCGCAACTGGCTTCGCCGATGCCGACGCCCATGCGCGTGAACAAGTAGGTCCAGTAACCGATCGCGAGTCCGGACGTCGCGGTGAGCACGCTCCAGAACGTCACGCCGATCGCAATCACGCGCGTGCGATGCCAGGTGTCGCTGAGTCGCCCGAGCGGCACGCCGGCCACGGCGTAGATCAGAGTGAACGCAGTGTTGACCCACGCCGACGATGCATCGTTCATGCCGAACTCGATGCGGATCGGTTCGAGCAGCGCGCCGGCGATCTGCCGGTCGAAGAAATTCATCAGGTTGATGCCGAACAGCACCGCCAGCGCGAATCGCGCGTTTTTCTGCTCGTCCGTCACGGAAAACCCCTGATTAAGAATTGTGGTTACGGCGGCGGCCGCACGCTAGCATGCGCTCACCAGCGGTCGCCAGTCCTGGTCCGGTGACCGCCCATAAGAATTGTCGGGGGCAGCGTCATGCTCAGCTCGCGGCGTATCTGGGGATTTGCAGTCGTCGCGTCGCTCGGCGCGATGTGCGGCGTCAGCGTCGCGGACGAAGCGCCGCCCGACCTGCAGATCACGGCGATCTGGCACATCCAGCAAATCGATTTCGTCTACAGCAGCAGCACCGTGCGCTATTCGTGCGGCAATCTGCAGCGGCGCATCGCCGAAATTCTGCAAGCGGTGGGCGCAAACCCGAGCATGGGCGTGGAGCTCGGCTGCCGCAGCGGTGACCTTGTGCGTTACTCGAACGTGCACCTCACACTCGCCGTACCGGTGGAAGCGACCGAAGAAAATCTCCGCGCCGCAACGAATTTCGGCACGCGCGACCAGCTCGTCGCACGCCTGCAGCAGAAGCAGCTGCCGAGTGCCGAGCAGATCACGCGGTTTCCGGCGAAGTGGCGCACCGTCGCACTGACGCGCAGCCCGCCGCTGTCGCTGGGGCCGGGCGATTGCGATCTGCTGCGCGCCATGCGCGACGACGTGTTCCCGCTCCTTCATGTCCGTGTCGTATCGAGCGGTCTACACTGCGGCGGCGGCTCCGATACGCGCATCCCGCCCAGGATCAACGTCAACGCGTTGATGGAGTCGAGAACTTAGCGCTGCGAACCGCGTTGTAGTGGTCATGAACGAAGACCCCACCCTCGCGCCCGACTACATCGAGCGCATCGAAGCATATTGGCGCGCTGCCAATTACCTGTCGGTCGGCCAGATTTATCTGCTCGACAATCCCCTGCTCACCGAGCCGCTGCAGATCGAGCACGTCAAGCCGCGCCTGCTCGGTCACTGGGGCACGACGCCCGGGCTGAACTTCATCTACGTGCACCTGAATCGCCTCATTAATAAGTATGACCTCGACATGATCTACATCGCCGGGCCGGGGCACGGCGGTCCGGCGCTGGTCGCGAACACGTATCTCGAAGGCACGTACAGCGAGTACTACCCGAACGTGTCGGAAGACCTCCACGGGCTGCGGCGGCTTTTCAAGCAGTTCTCGTTCCCGGGCGGCATTCCGAGCCACGTCGCGCCGGAGACGCCGGGCTCGATCCACGAAGGCGGCGAGCTCGGCTATTCGTTGTCGCACGCTTACGGTGCGGCGTTCGACAATCCGGATCTGCTCGTCGCGTGCGTGATCGGCGACGGCGAAGCGGAGACCGGACCGCTCGCGACCAGCTGGCACTCGAACAAGTTTCTGAATCCGGCACGCGACGGCGCGGTGCTGCCGATTCTGCAGCTCAACGGCTACAAGATCGCGAGCCCCACGGTGCTGGCGCGAATTCCGCGCGAGGAGTTGACGCAGTTGCTCCGCGGCTGCGGCTACGAACCGTTCTACGTCGACGAGCAGGCGACTCACGAGGAGACGCATCTCGCGATGGCACGCACGCTCGATCGCATCGTCACGCGGATTCGCGAGATTCAAAGCGCTGCGCGGAGCAACGGCTTCACCGTGCGTCCGACCTGGCCGGCTCTCGTGCTGCACACGCCGAAGGGCTGGACGGGTCCGCACGAAGTCGACGGCGTTCCCGTCGAGAACAACTGGCGATCGCATCAAGTGCCGCTGTCGGAGCTCGCGGAGAAGCGCACGCACCTGCGTATGCTCGAAGAGTGGATGCGCAGCTATCGACCCGAAGAGCTGTTCACCAGCGAAGGCAAATTCCGACCCGAGCTGCGCGCGCTGGCTCCCAAGGGCAAGCGCCGCATGGGCGACAACCCGCATGCGAACGGCGGCATCCTGTTGCGCAGTCTGCGATTGCCGGACTTCCGCGAGTACGCCGTACAGTTGAAGAAGCCAGGCGCCGCGAGCGCCGAGGCGACGCGTGTTCAGGGCGCCTACCTCCGCGACGTGATGAAGCTGAATCTGCCGACTGCAAACTTCCGTCTGTTCAGCCCGGACGAGCTGACCTCGAATCGCTGGAACGACGTACTCGAAGTCACGCAGCGGATGTGGGCAGCCGAGCTGCTGCCAACCGATTCGCATCTCGCGAACGACGGCCGCGCCATGGAGATGCTGAGCGAGCACCAGTGCCAGGGCTGGCTCGAAGGTTATCTGCTCACCGGCCGGCACGGCTTCTTCAGCTGCTACGAAGCGTTCGTGCACATCGTCGACTCGATGTTCAATCAGCACGCCAAGTGGCTGAAGACCTGCAATCACATTCCGTGGCGACGGCCGATCGCCTCGCTGAACTATCTGCTCAGCTCGCACGTCTGGCGCCAGGATCACAACGGCTTCAGTCACCAGGATCCCGGCTTCATCGACCACGTGGTCAACAAGAAGCAGGAAGTCATCCGCGTGTATCTGCCGCCCGACGCGAACACGCTGCTGTCAGTAACCGATCACTGCCTGCGCAGCCGCAACTTCGTGAATGTGATCGTTGCCGGTAAGCAGCCGCAGGCGCAGTGGCTATCGATGGATGATGCGATCAAGCACTGCAGTGCCGGCATCGGCATCTGGTCCTGGGCCAGTAACGACCAGGATGGTCCGCCCGACGTGGTGATGGCGTGCGCAGGCGACGTGCCGACGCTGGAAACGCTGGCGGCCGTGAGCCTGCTGCGCGATTGGCTGCCGGCGCTGAAGGTACGCGTCGTCAACGTCGTCGACCTGATGACGCTGCAGCCGCCGAGCGAGCATCCGCACGGCCTGTCGGATCAGGAGTTCGATTCGATCTTCACGGTCGACAAGCCGGTCCTGTTCGCGTTCCACGGCTATCCGTGGCTGATCCACCGCCTGACCTACCGGCGTCATGGCCACGACAACCTACACGTGCGCGGCTACAAGGAGGAAGGCACGACGACGACGCCGTTCGACATGACCGTGCTGAACGATCTCGATCGCTTTCATCTCGTCGAAGGTGTGATCGATCGCGTGCCCGGCCTCAGCGCGCAAGCGGCCCACTTGCGCCAGCGCGTGCGCGACAAGCTGGTCGAGCATCGCGAGTACATCACTCGCCACGGCGATGACCTGCCGGAGATCAAGAACTGGCGGTGGAGTTAGTCGCGAGCAGTGTCGCCGCCTGCAGCGCCATGGCCAGCTCTTCGTCTGCTCGAACGACGACGATCCTGGCGCCGAGAAACTCCAGCTGCTCCATACACGCCTGGCGGATCGCGGCGCTGTTCTCCCCGACTCCGCCGGTGAACGCGATCACGTCCACGCCGCCCATGGCCGCGGCGTAGGCACCGATGTACTTGCGCACGCGGTACGCATAGAGCGCCAATGCACGCCGACATTCCTCATCGCCTGCGCCTGCGCGACGTTCGATCTCGCGCATGTCGTTGGTGCCGGTCAGTCCGGTCAGCCCCGATTGGCGGTTGAGCAGAGCATCCAGCTCCTTGCTGTCGTACGACCCTGACTGCATCAGATCCAGCAGGATGCCGGGATCCAGGTCCCCGGCCCGCGTGCCCATCACCAATCCTTCGAGCGGCGTCATGCCCATGCTGGTGTCGACGCTGCGTCCATACTCTATCGCCGCAATGCTGGCGCCATTGCCCAGGTGACAGGAGACGATCCGCAATTTTTCCGCCGGCGCCTTCAGCTCTGCAGCGACCGCGTTCATCACATGCGAGTGGCTGATGCCATGAAAGCCATAGCGCCGAATGCCGAAGCGCTGGCTCAGATCGCGCGGCAACGCATACTCGCGCGCGCGCGGCGGCAACGTCGCATGAAAAGCAGTGTCGAACACCGCGACGTGTACTCGCTGCGGATAGATCTCGCGGGCTCGGCGAATGGCGGCGAGCGCCGGCGGATTGTGCAGCGGGGCCAGATGACTCAGCTGGTTGAGCTCGGCAAGGACACTCTCGTCGATCCGGGTCGGCTGCACGAACCGGTCGCCGCCGTGCACGACACGATGGACGATGGCATCGGGCGGTCCGTGGTCCCGGCTACGCTCGCGTAGCTGTTGCAGTACTCGCCCGACCGTCGCCGGCAACGTCGCAGGGTCGAGCTGCTGGACGCGGACGTCCACGACATGGCCTCGCCGATCAGTGTCGATGACCGCGCTCTTGAGCGAGGAGCTACCGCAGTTCAGTGCGAAGATAAGCATGCACGCAGGCCTGAAGTCGGGACTATTATATGAAGCCCTGGAGTCCCCTATGAGTTTCGCCGAACACATCGCCGACGACCTGGTTGACCTCGGAGTGAGCGGCGACGGTGTGCTCGTCGTCCATACTGCCTTCTCGGCTTTCGCCGGACGGGCGGGAACGCCGGCCGATCTCATCGCCGGGTTGCGCATGGCCGCCGGCCCGCACGGCACGGTGGTCATGCCGAGCATGAGCGACGACGACGAAAACCCCTTCGATCCGAGCGCCACCCCCTGCTCCGGCATGGGCATCGTCGCCGACACCTTCTGGCGCATGCCGGGCGTGATTCGCAGCGACAGCCCACACGCCTTCGCCGCGATCGGCCCGCATGCCGCCGAAATCACCGCGCCACACCCGATCGACGTGCCGCACGGGCTCGACAGTCCCGTCGGGCGTGCTTTCGATCTCGATGCCGAGGTCCTGCTGCTCGGCATCGGCCATGACGCGAACACCACGCTGC
This sequence comes from Steroidobacteraceae bacterium, assembly GCA_035493235.1. GTDB lineage: Bacteria > Pseudomonadota > Gammaproteobacteria > Steroidobacterales > Steroidobacteraceae > Steroidobacter. The sequence goes on along the minus strand of DATJIP010000046.1, from coordinate 73,506 downwards.
ATCTCGCCGAGACCGTCGCCGGCGTGCGCTACAAGCTGCCGAAATACGCAACCGTCGTACGTGACGGCGGGCTCGTTCGCCATCACTATCACGAGATCGATCACTGCTGCGCCAACTTCGCGCTGCTCGATTCGTGGCTGGAAGCTCGCGGCCATCAGCAACGCGGTTTCATCGGCGACGCGCCGGCCCGCCTGATCTCGGCGCGCGACGTCGTCGCCACTGCGCTCGACCAGTTGCGCGAGAACGAGCTGATCTTCCTGCATCCGCGCGGTGTCTGCGTGGAGTGCGACGAAGCGAGGGCCAGCATGGAACAGTGACGCCGAATCGAGCCTTCTGCTGTGTCCAAGCCAACGGAGTACGCACGATGCAGGATCGCAACAGTCACAGCTGGCTCATTCCGGCGACTGCTTCCCTCACGCTGATTCCCACACTCGCGAGTGCCTCCGGCTTCGCATTGCTCGAGCAGAGCGCGAGCCGATTGGGCACGGCCTTCGCCGGCACCGCTGCCGCAGCGGACGACGCCACGACAGTGTTCTTCAATCCCGCCGGCATGACCGCGCTGCGCGAACCCGAAGTCGTCGTGAGCGCGAGCGGCATCGGCATCAGCTCGGAATTTCGCAACACCAGCTCCGTGCCCGCTTTCGCGCAGCCACTTGGCGGCAATGGCGGCGACGCCGGCGACTGGAACTTCGTGCCGGCCGCCTACTTCGTACTGCCGGTCGGCGACAGCTTCGCGTTCGGTATCGGCGTGAACGCACCGTTCGGTCTCAAGCTCGTTTACGACGACGACTGGATCGGCCGCTTCCAGGGTTTGCACAACGAGATCAAGACGCTGAATTTCAATCCGTCGCTGGCGTGGCGGATCAACGATCGGATCTCGATTGGTGCCGGCATCGACTACCAGCGGCTGGATGCCGAGCTGACGAACGACGTCAACTACTCCGCCGTCATCGCACAAGGCGTGCAGCAGTTGGTACTCGCAGGTCAGCTCCCGCCGGCGACGGGCAACGCCGTGATCGCAGCGAACGCTCAGCAGTCCGGTCGCGCGCGCGTGCGCGGCGATGACGACGCGTGGGGCTTCAATGTGGGCGCGCTGTTCGAGCTGTCGGACAACACGCGCATCGGTTTCTCATTTCGATCGACGGTCGACTACACCGTCGAGGGCACGATCGATTTCGCTGCGCCGGCCGGCCGCGATCCGGTTTCGAGCGCAATCATCGCGGCAGCTTCGGCGCCCGGTGCGCCGCTGTCCTCAGGTCCCGTCAAGGTCGATCTGGAATTGCCCGACACCGCCACGCTGTCGCTGCAGCATCGCTTCAACGAAAAGTTCGCAGTACTCGCGGACGTTGCGTGGACGGAGTGGAGCTCGATCCCGGAGCTGCGCATCGAGCGTGATTCCGGCACTCCCGTATCGGTCACGCCGGAGCAATGGCACGACACCTGGCGCTACGCACTCGGCGGCACGTACGCGTTGAACGAGCGCATCACGTTGCGCGCCGGCGTGGCCTTCGACGAGACACCGGTGCCAGACGAGACGCGCACTCCTCGGCTTCCCGATACCGATCGCACCTGGCTGGCGATCGGCGCGCGTTGGCAGCCTTCGCCCGCGTTGCTGATGGACTTCGGCTACGCGCACCTGTTCAGCGACACCGTGCCGCTCGATCAGGATGCCGGCAACGCCGCCGCATCCGCGCTCGTCAACGGCGATCAGCACTCCGACATCGACATCGTGAGCGCGCAGATCGTCTATCGTTTCTGAGGGGGAAAGACCGACAAGACTCAGAAGATCTTGCCGAGGCGCACGTACCAGAAGCGTCCCTTGAGGTCGCCCTGCGACATGTCATATCCCTGCACGCCACTGACTTCCGCAAAGTGCGGCTGCTGATCGAACAGGTTCGAAGCACCGGCGGTCAGCTGGCAGCCTTCTAGCAACCCGGAGTCGGGATCGAGCCCGCCAAGATCGACGGACACTTGCAGATCGAGGAACGTCTGCGCGCCGATGCGACGGCCATTGGGAACGCCGCCGCGCGCATCGGCGTAGGACGGAATGTAGCGCAGGTGCATGGTGGCACTGAGCGGGCCGCGATCCCAGTCGAGCCCGCCGACCCCACGCCACTTCGTGATCGTCCCGACCGTTTCGTTCGCGACATTGACGCGGTCGACCGCGGGCGTTGCGGGCACATCGACCGTTTCGTATTCGCCGATCCAGGTCGCGACCGCACTTGCGGAGAATTGCCCGAAGGCGTTTTCGAGCTCGTAGCGCACGCCGAGATCGATGCCACTGGTCGTCAGCTGGCCGAAATTCATGCGTGAGATATCGATCTGCGTGACGCTGCCCGGAAGGCCCGCGGCAACGTCGACGGCTGTCGGCTCAGCGCGGACGACGCGCTGTGGGAACAGATTTTCGTTCGCGAGAACGAGCGTCGGCTGCAGCAGCGTGATCCGGTTGTCCATCACGACGTGCCAGTACGATGCGAACACCTCGATCGGCGGCAGCGCGGCCGGCGTGAAGACGATGCCAGCGTTGAGCGCCTTGCCGATGGTTGGCTCGAGCTCCGCATTGCCGCCCGTGACCAGAGAGACAGTCGATGGCGCGCCGCCGCGGCGCGGATCGGCAACTGGGAAGACCGGCTGCGACTCCAGGCGCGGCAAGTAGAGTTCGTACATCGACGGCGCGCGGAAGCTGTGGCCGTACGAAACGCGGAACGCCAGATCCTGATACGGCAACCACCGCAGGCCGAACTGCGGATTGAAGATCTCGCCGAAGTCGCTGTAGCGGTCCAGGCGACCGCCGGCAGTCAGCTTCAACTCACGCATCGCCGGCACGTGCATGTCCGCACCCACGATCGGCACCGTCAGCTCTGCGTAGGCGGCATCCACTTCGCGCTCGAAGGCATTGTGGTCGGCCTCGAATCGCACCGACTCCTTGCGCCACTCGCCGCCGATCATTGCCGTGAGCAAGCCACCCGGCAGCTCCAGCACTCGCCCGCTGGCCAGGCCGCCGAGCTGCGTCGCATCGGTCGCGTAGTGATTCACCACGTCAGGCGCGACCAGGCTGTCGAGGATTTCCTGGCTCGCCGCCGGGCCGGGCCGGAACAGGTCGAGTGTCTGGCTGGGATCCGGATTCGCCAGGACCTGGGAGAGCCGCTGGAAGTCGAGCGTGTTCGAGACCGTCAGCTCGGCATCCTCTTCGCTGCGCAGGAGCGAGGTCTCCCAGTGCCATGCACTGACCGTGCCTCGTAGCGACAGAACTCCGCGGACCAGCGTCGAGTCGACGTTCTGTTCCTGCCGCTCCATGCCATCGAGCATGTTATTGACGAAGACCGGCACGTGGAACGTGTTGTACGGATTCGTCGCAGGAACAGGCAGTCCCGGAATCACCGGCGGCAAGGTGGGCGCCCGCACGCTGCGGTCGACGTACATGAACTCGCCGGACGCGACGACGTCGGTCGGTGACAGCAGTACCTCGCCGTTCGCGACGATGCTGGCGCGACTCGTCTCCGGCACGATCGGCGAGTACTGCAGCAGGCTTTCGAGATTGCGCTGGCCCGCGACGTACTCGCTCAGCGCAATGCGATCGCCCGCGATGCTCTCGGGGATCGCGGCAATCGTCGAGTTCAGCCCCGGCAGATTGCCGAGCATCGGCAGCGCCGTGATATTCCCCGGGCTGCTGTTGATGGACCGCTGATCGATGCTGCCGAAGCGGCGGTAGTCCTGGTTGGACCACAGGTCGCGCTGCGCGCCGAGCAAGGTCTGCGTGCGGGAGTAGTCCGCGATCAACGCCGCTTTGATGTTGTCGCGCAGGAAGCCGAAGCTCGCCGCCGTCTGAAACTGACTGCCGCCGCCGTCCGCCGCGCCGTAGTGCATCTGCAAGCTCGGATGCGGGACTTCGTCTTTCAGCACGATGTTGAGCACACCGCCGATCGCGTCCATGCCGTGCTGCACCGAAGTCGAATCGAACAACAGCTCGACGTGATCCACCGCGCTCAACGGAATGGTGTTCAGATCGAAAGCGTTGACGACGAAGCTCGCCGCGCTAGCGTAGGCACGCAAGCCACTGATCAGCACCAGGGTCGTGTCGGCACCGAGGCCGCGAAGCTCTGCGTACTGAGCGCCGCTGCTGCGTGCGCCGTCAGGCCGCAGATACGGTTGCTGCGGCACGTACTTCAGCAGATCCGAAACCGACATGACGCCCGAGCGCTCGATGGCCTCGCGATCGAGCCGCAGGACCGAGCCATCGGTCTCGCCGAGGTATTTGATCCGCTGACGTTCGCTGATGATCTCCGCGATGATCCCGTCGCTGTCCATCAGCTCGCGCGCGGTTGCACGCTTCACCGGCGCTTGTGCCGTCCGCGGCGTCTTGGTTTGCGGCGCCGCCTGCTTCGGCGGCGGCGGCGGTGCGCGCACGATCGAGATCGTGCTGGAGTTGGTCCACTCGAACGTCAGGCCAGTCGATTGCAGCAGCTGGTTGAGCGCGTCCTCGATCGTGAACTTGCCCTTGAGCGGGCCGACCAGCATCCGTTCCTCTTCGGTGGTATTCGGGCTGTAGCCGTAGAACACGCCGGTCTGATCGTAGAGACGCTCCAGCGCCTGAGTCAGCTGCTGCCGCTCGATGTTGATCGAGAATTCCTTGCGGGGAGCGGATTCTTTGTGCGGCTCCTGCGCGCTGGCGGTCGAGGCGAGAGTGAGCGCGAGGCAGGCGAGCGCGCCGGCAAGGAATGTCCTTGCCATGTATCCCTGCTTCCGATGCGTACGTGAGTGCGGGCCCACGGCTTATTTGTTTCGTTCCCTGAGAGACTCGCGAAGATTGCAGCAGAGTTACAGGCGCCGCAAGTCATGCAGTACATAACATGTACGTATTGCTGCTGCGGCATACGACCTTGGTCGCATGCGGTCAGAGCCAGCGACGATGACGTAGGCCGGCTGTTGCGGCGTCAAGGATGACGAAGGCCGCTGTCACAAACGTAATCTCGCCGGCCTGCAAGCCGAGCGGTCGGGAAAAAACCAAGAGCGGAACCAGCGCCTCGGCGAGTTGATCCAGACCGAGCACCTCGCTGCCAGGTTTCAATCGCATGCGCCGCTTCACTGCGCTCGAACACGCGTCGGCCAGCAGCGAGAGCGCGGCGAATCCGGCGCCGAGCCAGATGGGAAGGTCGAAACACGCCGCGAGCACCGCGCACGCCACGATGCCGCTCGCCAGTCCGCGCCACGTCTTGTGACTGCCGAACAGGCGCTCGCCGTCGGACATCACGCGACCGAAATCGAGCGGCTGCGCGGCCCGCTCCCGGGCCAGCTTGCCGACGACGACGGGCACGGCGTTCGCCGTGATCAGCAGTGCGAAGGCTTGCAGATCGTCAATGACCACCCTTACTCAACACGGCAGGATGGCGTTTGTTCACTATATATATGAGTGCACCCGACCTGCTGTCAGCTGACCGCCTGCTCGCTCACCATGGTCAGGACGTCGTAACTGGCGACGATCTCGCCGTTCTGATTGGTGATCTCCGTGTCCCACGCGACTTCGCCGTAACCCTTCTCCGCGCGCAGCGACTTGGACTTGCAGGTGAGCCGCACCTTGATGCGATCGCCGGGTTTGACGGGCTTCAGGAAGCGGAGGTGGTCGAGACCGTAGTTCGCGAGCACGGGCCCGTAGGGCGGATCGACGAACAAGCCAGCTGCGGCGGAGACCAAAAAATAGCCATGCGCGACACGGCCGCCGAACAGCGGATTGCGACGCGCCGCTTCCTCGTCCATGTGCGCGTAGAAAGTGTCGCCGGACAGAGCAGCAAAGCTTTCGATGTCGGCGAGCGTGACCTCGCGCTCGGCAGTGTTGAGCGTGTCGCCGACCTGCAGCTCATGGAACGATTTGCGGAACGGATGCACGCCCGGCGCCTTCTGCGTGGCGCCGCGCGTCCAGCGTCCAGTAACCCGCGCGACGGTCTGCGGGCTGCCCTGAATTGCGGTGCGCTGCATGTAATGCATGAGGCCGCGGATGCCGCCCATCTCTTCGCCACCGCCCGCGCGACCCGGGCCGCCGTGCACGAGTCCGGGCAGCGGCGAGCCGTGGCCCGTGGAATCCTTCGCACAATCGCGGTTGACGATCAGCAAGCGGCCGTGGAGCGGCGCAAGCCCGAGTGCGAATTCGACGGCAGCATCGTCGTCGGCTGTGAACACCGATCCGACGAGACTACCCTCGCCGCTGCGCGCGTAGGCAATTGCATCACTCACGGACGCATACGGCATGACGGTGCACACCGGGCCGAACGCCTCGACGCTGTGGATTGCTCTAGCCTTTGCAGGGGCGCGGCAGAAGAGCAGAGCCGGCGCGACGAACGCGCCCTTCTCGCGATCTGCACCGGCGAGTTCTAGCGTATCGCCATCGCCGGTCAGCAATTCGGCTTCGCGCTTGAGCTCGGCGATACGACCGAGCACCTCGCGTCGCTGACCGAGCGCGGCGAGCGGGCCCATGCGGACTTGGTCGAGACGCGGATCGCCGACGACGACTTTCGCGAGGCCGGCCTTGATCGCTTGCGCAGCCGCTTCGGCGTGCGCAGCCGGCACCATCGCCTTGCGGATGGCGGTGCACTTCTGCCCTGCTTTCGCGGTCATCTCGCGCACGACCTCGCGCACGAACGAATCGAACTCCGGTTGGCCCGGCGCGGCGTCGGGGCCGAGCACGCATGAGTTGATCGAGTCGGTCTCGCTGATGAAACGCACCGAGTTCGCGACGACGCTCGGATGCGTGCGCAGCTTCTGCGCAGTGCTCGCCGAGCCCGTGAACGAGACGACGTCCTGACAGGTGAGATGATCGAACGTGTCACCCAGGCTGCCGCAGACGAGTTGCAGCGCGCCTTCCGGCAGGATGCCGGACTCGATGATGCGTCGAACGACGAGCTCGGTGAGATAAGCGGTCGTAGTCGCGGGCTTCACGATTGCCGGCACGCCGGCCAACAGCGTCGGCGCCAGCTTTTCGAGCATGCCCCAGACCGGAAAGTTGAACGCGTTGATGTGAATCGCCGCGCCTTCGAGCGGCACACAGATGTGCTGACCGATGAACGTGCCTGACTTGGAAAGAACCTCGACCTCGCCATCCACGTATACGCGGCTGTTCGGCAGCTCGCGCGCGCCGCGCGATGCATACGCGAACAACGTGCCGATGCCGCCGTCGATGTCGATCCAGGAATCCGCCTTGGTCGCGCCTGTCGCATAGGACAGCGCGTAGAACTCGTCCTTGCGATCGGTGAGCAGCTTCGCGATGCGCTTGAGCAGCGCCGCGCGTTCATGGAATGTCAGCTGCCGAAGCGCAGGTCCGCCTTTGCGACGCGCGTGCTCCAGAACGCCGGCGAAATCGATACCGCTCGACGACGCTTCGGCGATCACCAGTCCCGTCGTCGCATCGCGCAGCACCTGCGCGTCACGGTCTCCTGCGTGCCAGCGGCCCTGCACGTAGCTCTTCAATTGCATCGCATTCTCCTTACCACTTGCGAAAGGCGTGGCTTTCGCTGCGTTTTCATGGCGAAAAGTCGCCGAGGCGCTTTTCGCTGGCGCCCGGCGTCCGCTTGTCGATGACGCGCTTCGCCTTGCCAATGGAACGTTCGAGGGAACCCGGCTCGCGCACTTCGACGCGCACGCTGATTCCGATCATGGCTTTCACCTGCTCGATGAGCAGCGTCGCGGCCTTCGCACCCGCGGCGAACGCTGCTGCGTCCGCGGCTTCGACGTGTACGGCCAATGCATCGAGCGGACCTTCGCGCGTCAGCTCCAGCACGTAGTGCGGCGCGAGCGAAGGCGTTTGCAGAATCAGTTCTTCGATCTGCGTCGGGAACACGTTCACGCCGCGCACGATCAGCATGTCATCCGAACGGCCGACGATCTTCGCCATCCGCCGCATCGAGCGCGCTGTCGGCGGCAGCAGCTGCGTGAGGTCGCGCGTGCGATATCGGATGATCGGCAATGCTTGCTTGGTCAGCGACGTGAACACCAGCTCGCCGGGCGCGCCGTCGGGCTGCACGGCGCCAGTCTGCGGATCGATGATCTCCGGATAGAAATGGTCTTCCCATACTACGGGGCCGTCCTTGGTCTCGATGCACTCGTTCGCCACTCCTGGACCCATCACTTCCGACAGGCCGTAGATGTCGACGGCATCGAGCCGCATCACGTCTTCGATCTGCGCGCGCATCGCTTCGGTCCACGGCTCCGCGCCGAGAATCGCGACACGCATGGAGCTTGCGGCCGGATCGAGGCCCTGGCGCACGAACTCTTCCGCGATCGCCAGCAAGTACGAGGGTGTGACCATGATGATGTCGGGCTTGAAGTCGCAGATCAGTTGCACCTGCTTCTGTGTCTGGCCGCCAGACATCGGCACGACGGTGCATCCAAGTCGCTCCGCGCCGTAGTGCGCGCCGAGCCCGCCTGTGAACAAGCCGTAGCCGTACGCGATGTGCACGATGTCGCCGGGTTTGCCGCCCGATGCTCGAATCGAGCGCGCCATGAGCTGCGCCCATGTGTCGATGTCCTGCTGCGTGTAGCCGACGACCGTCGGCTTGCCGGTCGTGCCGCTTGACGCGTGCACGCGCACGACTTGTTCACGCGGCACGGCGAACATGCCGAACGGATAGTTCGCGCGCAGATCGTCCTTCACTGTGAACGGAAACTTCGCGAGATCTTCGAGCGAACGCAGATCCTGCGGATGCACGCCGGCAGCGTGAAAACTTTCGCGATAGTGTGCGACGTTGTCGTAGGCATGCTGCACGGACCACCGCAGACGCTGCAATTGCAGAGCGCGCAGCTCGTCGACGCTGGCCTTCTCGATGGGTTCGAGGTTCATGGCGGCGCGGTGATGCTGCCGCCGACCTGATGCGAGCGGCCGCGAAACAGTGCTACGCATTCGCCGCGCTGATTGTGTACGGACACATCGTAGAGACCGTTGCGCTTCGAACGCGTGCGTTCCTCGGCGGTCGCTGTCAGCTCGTCGCCAAGGTTAGCCGCCAGCAGGAATTCGATGGTCCCGGCAGCGGCGACCGTCACGACGTCGTAGGTATTGCAAGCGAAAGCGAATGCGCTATCGGCAAGCGTGAAGATCAATCCGCCGTGGCAGATCCGGTGACCGTTCACCATGTCGTCGCGGACCTTCATCGCGAGGCGCGCGTAGCCCGGGCGGACTTCGAGGACGCGCATGCCGAGCGCCTGCGACGCGCGATCCTGCTCGTACATCGCGCGAGCGGAGGCTTCGGCAACGAACTGCGGATCACTCATGGGAGGCCGGCACTATTTGCCGGTGAACTTCGGGTTGCGCTTTTCGGTGAAGGCCGCGACGCCTTCTGCATAGTCCTGCGAACGGCCGAGCTCGCGCTGGAAATCGCGTTCCGTATCGAGTGCCTGCTCGAACGAGCGGCCCCACGATTCGTAGATCGCCTGCTTGGTCCGCGCCAGGCCACGCGTCGGCGCGATCGCGAGCTGCTGCGCGAGCGAGTCGACAGTCTGTTTGAACTCGGCGTCTTCAACGCAGCGCCAGATCAAACCCCATTGCGCCGCCTGCTCTGCCGACAGTTTGTCCGCCAACAGTGCCAGGCCCATCGCGCGCGCATTGCCGATGAGCCGCGGCAGCAACCACGTGCCGCCGGAATCGGGGACGAGCCCCAGCTTGCTGAATGACTGAATGAAGTTCGCAGAGCGAGTCGCGATCACGAGGTCACACGACAGCGCGATGTTCGCGCCCGCGCCGGCCGCGACGCCGTTGACTGCAGCGATGACTGGCATCGGCAGATTGCGCAGCGCCAGCACCAGCGGCTTGTAGTACCTGTCGATCGACTCACCGAGATCGACACCCTGCCCGCCCGGCGCCACTGCGCGATCGCCGAGATCCTGACCGGCACAGAAGCCACGACCCGCACCAGTCAGCACGAGCACGCGTGCGGCACGATCCTGCGCCAGCTTACCCAACGCGTCGCGCACTTCACCATGCATCTCGACATTGAAACTGTTCAGTCGATCCGGCCGATTCAGCGTCAGGCGCGCGATGCCGTCGCTCACCTCGCACAGGATGGTCTGGTAGCTCATGTCAGCGCTCGTCGTAAGTGAGTTCGAGTTCGCTCGCGGCCGGCAGCGCCTGGCAACACAGGACGTAGCCCGCGTCGACTTCCCACTGCTCCAGCGCGTAGTTCGTCATCATCGTGACTGCGCCGCGCACGACGCGAGTCCGGCACGTCGAGCATACGCCCGCGCGACAGGAATAGGGGAGATCGAGCCCGGCCTGCTCCGCCGCTTCCAGCACCGTCGTGCCATCGCTCGGCATCTCAAACGACCGCCGCCGGCCATCCATCACCACCGTGACCTGCGTCTGCGCTTGCGCTTTTCGCACCTCGCGCTCTTGTGGATCAGGCTGCAGCCTGACCTCCCGCTTCGCATCGCTCGCGAAGTGCTCGCTATGAATCTTCCCCTGCTCCACTCCCAACCCAACGAGCCCTTCCTTCACGGACTCGATCATCGTGTCCGGCCCACACAGAAAGAACGCGTCGACACTGCTCGCGTCGAACAACTCGCTGCCGAGCGCACCAACCTTCTTCGCGTCGAGCCGCCCATTGAACAGCTCCACATCCTGCGGCTCACGGCTCATCAGGAAGTACAGCGCGAGTCGTTGCGGATACTGATCCTTCAACGCCAGCAGATCCTCGGCAAACATGATCGATGCAGTCGTGCGATTGCCGTAGAACACGAGGAAGCGGCTGGCCGGCTCGTGACGCAGTACGTTCCTGACGATCCCAAGAATCGGCGTGATGCCGCTGCCGCCCGCGAACGCACAGTACGTGCGGGTTGCCTTGGCATCGGGTGTGAGGAAGAAGCGCCCGGTCGGCGGCAACACTTCCAGTTGATCGCCGACGCGCAGCTTGCGGCCAACGTGCCCTGACATGCTGCCGCGCTCGTGCACGCGCACGCCGATCCGCAAGTGGCGCTCGTCGGTGCCGCTGCAGATCGAGTACGTGCGACGGACCTCCTGACCGTCGATCGTCGCGCGCACGCCGATGTGCTGCCCGGGTGCAAACCGGAACGTGTCGCGCAACTCGTCCGGCACATCGAGTGTGACGCAGACTGCCTCGTTGCCTTCGGGCCGCAGGTCGCTGATCTGCAATGGATGGTAGTTAAGCACGCTGTAGGTCGGGCTTTAGCCCGACTCTCATATGCATTTGAAATACTCGAACGGCTCCAGACAGCTCGTGCAGCGATACAGCGCCTTACACGGCGTCGACGCAAATTCGCTCACGCGCTCCGTCTGCTTCGACGAACAGCGCGGGCACTGCACAGTCGGCTCGCTCCACAGCCGGCGCGCGCTATCGACAGACTCTGCCGGCGGTGCGATTCCGTACTCACGCAACTTCTCGCGCGCACTCTCAGTCAACCAGTCGCTGGTCCAAGGCGGCGCGAGCACCGAGTCCACGCGCACCGATTCAAAGCCGGCCTGCTGCAGGCGTGACTTGATCGACGCCTGAATCACTTCTGTCGCCGGGCATCCCGTGTAGGTCGGCGACACGCCAACCGCAATGCCACGCTCGTGCTCATCGCGCACATAGCGCACGACGCCGAGCTCGATCACATTGAGGATCGGAATTTCCGGGTCGGGCACGTCAGCGAGCAGCCGCCAGACCTCGCGCTCTACCGGCGAAGCCGCTACCACTGCGCCCCCGGATACGTGCGCTGCATGGACTGCATCTCGGCGAGCAGCCGGCTCAGATGCTCGCTGTGCTGGCCGCGCTTGCCGTGCCATGAGTAGGCGACATCTGCCGGTCGCTTCAGCGTCGCTTCCTTCAGCACTTCATCGACCCGACTCGACCAGCCCGCAGCCAGCGATGCCGGATCGGGCGCGATACCCGCCGCCACTGCTTCCTGCTCGGCCGGACTGGCAACGAACATTTCATGCGTGAACCGCCACAGCGCATCTAGCGCCGTCTGCACGCGCTCATGGCTCTCTTCCGTACCGTCGCCGAGCCGCACGACCCAGCCGGAGCTGAAACGGAAGTGATAGCGCGTCTCCTTGATCGCCTTCGCCGCCAGCTCGGCGAGCTTCGGCTCGCTCGACTGCTGCAAGCGCTCGAACAATTCGAGCTGCCAGGCATCGACGAGGAACTGACGCACGATCGTCTGACCGAAGTCGCCGTTCGGCTGCTCGACGAGACTCAGATTCAGGAAGTCCTGCGGATCGCGCAGGAACGCGAGATCGTCCTCGGTGCCGCCGTTGCCTTGCAGCTGCGCGGCGTGCGACAGCAGATAGCGCGCCTGGCCGAGCAGATCGAGCCCGATGTTGGCCAGCGCCAGATCCTCTTCGAGCGCCGGCGCGTGGCCGATCAACTCGCCGAGACGCTGCGCGAGGATGAGGCTGGTATCGCCGACCGTGAGCGCGTAACTCCTCACAGGTTTTTCACCTCATCAGGAATCTCGTAGAACGTCGGATGCCGGTACACCTTGTCCTTCGCGGGCTCGAACAACGCGTCTGCATCGGCTGGATCGGAGGCGACGATGTCGGCAGAGCGCACGACCCAGATGCTCACGCCCTCCTGCCGCCGCGTGTAAACGTCGCGCGCGTGCTCGATCGCCATCGTGGCATCGGTGGCATGAATGCTGCCGACGTGCTTGTGCTCGAGACCCGAGCGCGCACGAATGAACACTTCGTACAACGGCCATTGCTTCTGTGGTTGCGTCATGATCATGCCGCCTTCGCGTCGCGCTGCCGCTGCTTCTCTGCATGCGCCAGAGCCGCTTCGCGCACCCAGCGTCCGCCTTCATGCGCGCGCCGGCGCGCTTCGACGCGCTCGCGATTGCACGGGCCGTTGCCTGCGAGGATCTGCTGGAACTCGGTCCAGTCGATCGTACCGAAGCGATAGTGCTGGCTCTCTTCGTCCCAGCGCAGGTCAGAGTCCGGCACGCGCAGACCGAGGAACTCCGCTTGCGGCACGGTGATGTCGACGAACTTCTGCCGCAGCTCGTCGTTGGTGAAACGCTTGATCTTCCAGCGCATCGACTGCGCAGTGTGCTTCGAGTTCGCGTCGTTCGGTCCGAACATCATCAGCGACGGCCACCACCAGCGATCCAGTGCTTCCTGCGCCATGCGGTGTTGTTCCGGCGTGCCGCGCGCCAGCGTCATCATGATTTCGAAACCCTGACGCTGGTGAAAGCTCTCTTCCTTGCAGATGCGCACCATCGCGCGCGCGTACGGCCCGTACGAGCACTTGCAGATCGGGATCTGATTCATGATCGCCGCGCCGTCGACCAGCCAGCCGATGGCGCCGACGTCGGCCCAAGTCGGCGTCGGATAGTTGAAGATGCTCGAATACTTCGCGGCACCCGTGAGCAATTGCTCCAGCAATTCATCGCGCGAGATGCCGAGCGTTTCGGCAGCGCTGTACAAGTACATGCCGTGCCCGCCTTCGTCCTGCACCTTTGCCATGAGCACGGCTTTGCGGCGAAGCGTCGGCGCACGCGTGATCCAGTTGCCTTCGGGCAGCATGCCGACGATCTCCGAGTGCGCGTGCTGCGAGATCTGCCTGATGAGCGTCTGGCGATAGGCATCAGGCATCCAGTCCTTCGGCTCGATGCGGTCTTCGGCATCAACCTTCGCCTGGAAACGCTGTTCCAGCGCCGCGCGCTCGGCAGCGGTCGTGTGCAGACAATCTGCTCCAAGCGAATCAAGACCTTGCGTATACATCTTCAGCCTCCGGCTTAGAGCTGGCGAACTAACGTGACACATTTTTCTGTGCACAGCAATTGTTTCTGTGTCATGTTTATCGGCGTGTCATCCGACGCCCTCACCCGCCGCACCGACGCTCTCGTCACACGCTTCCGCCGCCAGAAGCCGCTGCGTGGCGGCTCGCTGCTCGTCACGATTTTGGGCGACGCGATCGCGCCGCGTGGCGGTGTCATCGCACTCGGCAGTCTGATCGAGCTCACACAACCGTTCGGCATCACCGATCGACATGTGCGCACAGCGATCGGCAGGCTCGCGAATGAGCAGTGGGTGAGCTCGCAGCGCAGCGGTCGCGTGAGCTTCTATCGACTCACGAATCACGGGCGCGCGCGCTTCGCCGAGGCGACACAGCGCATTTATGCAGCACCCGCTGCGGACTGGAATGGCGAATGGACGCTGGTGATTTTCCCGCGCACGTCCGGAGCCGCGCGCGACGAACTGCGCGAAGAGCTGACGTGGCTCGGCTTCGGCCAACTCACGAGCGGAGTGTTCGCTCACCCGACGCATCGCGAAGACACAGTGCGAGCGCGCGTCGCGGAGCTGGAGTCGGCTGGCGATGTAATCGTGATTCAGCGAGCGATCGTGACGCACGCGTCCAATGAGCAACTAGTCGCGATGGGCTGGGATCTCGGCGATCTGGCACGTCGCTATCGGCGATTCGTCGATATGTTTGCACCGCTCGAGGAGGCATTGACCCGCTCCGTCAAAGCCGCGGGCGAGACGGCGTTCGTGCTGCGAACGTTGCTCGTGCACGAATATCGGAAGATCCACCTGCGCGATCCGCAGCTGCCGGCTTCGCTGTTGCCACGTCAGTGGGCCGGCTCGGATGCGCACGCACTCTGTCGCAATCTGTACGCGAAGGTTTTCGGTGCGTCGGAGGAATTCCTGTCGACGCGCGTGCAGGCGCTCGAAGGCGCGTTACCGCCGCCCGCAGCCGAAGTGTTTGCGCGCTTCGGCGGCTTGCCGCAGGCTTAATCGCGCCAGTTTTCCAGGCGCTCGACCAGCACCTGCAGGAATCGATTCGCGCGATGGCCGTCCATCACGCGATGGTCCAGCGTCAGCGTGACGTAGCAGCGCGGCTGGACGACGATCCGGTCCATACCGTTGTCGTCGATCACGACCGCACGCTTCTCCAGCTTGCCGACACCGAGAATGGCCGACTGCGGCTGATTGATGACGATCGGCGTCGCGACCAGACTGCCGCTCACGCCGTGATTGGAGATCGTGAAAGTGCCGCCGCGCACGTCTGCCGGCGTGAGCTTGTCTGCTCGCGCCCGCGCAACCAGGTCCGCCAACGTCCTCGCGATGCCGAACAGATCCAGCGACTCGACCGCACGCACGACAGGAACGACGAGGCCCTTGCCTTCGACCGCGGTTCCGACCCCGATGTCGATGTTGTCGTAGACCTCGAGAGCGTCGTCCAGCCAGCGGCTGTTCGCTTCCGGCACTTCGCGAATCGCATCGACGCATGCGGCGAGAAAGTACGCCGTGAGCGTCAGCGACGCACCGCGCTGCTCGAAGTCCGCGCGATGCTTCGCCCGATGCGCGAGCACCGCGCTCAGATCGAGCTCGAAGATCGTTGTGACGTGCGGGGCCGTGTTCAGCAGGCTGTCGACCATTCGCTCGGCGATGCGCTTACGTATAGACGTGTGGGGCACACGTCGCCCCTGCCCCGCAGACGGCGACGCAGCGGGCTGTTCTCGTGCGCTCGGCGCGGCCGGTTGCTGCTTCTTCGCGACATGCTCGAGCACGTCGTCGACCGTGATGCGCCCACCTGCGCCGCTGCCACGAACATCCGCTGCGTGCACTTTGTGCTCGGAAAGCAGGCGTCGCACTGCTGGACTGTTGCGTCCGCCGGACAGCGCCGCCGCGTGCGCCGTGAGCGCCGCGTTGGTCACATCATCGATCGCCGGCGCGTGTGCTTCTTGTGCAGGCGCTGATTTGGGCGTGGCCTGCGATGCGGCGCCTGACTCGATGCGACCGAGCAACTCGCCCGGCGCGATCTCGTCCTGTTCCTGCTTGAGAATCTCAGCGAGCACACCCGCGGCGGGCGCGGGTATTTCGATCGTGACTTTGTCGGTCTCGAGTTCGATCAGCGGCTCGTTCTCCGCGACCGGGTCGCCCACGGATTTCAGCCAGCGCTGGACTTGCGAGCGTGTGCCGTCCGTCTGTTCGCTCGGCGCACGTATTTCGATGGTTGCCGTCATGCTTTCGTTCTTGGTTCTTCAAACACTGGCAGTGGTGCGGATCGCCTGGACGATGCGCGCGACGCTCGGCACGACGGCGTCGAGCAGCAACGGACTGTGCGGGCTCGGCACGTCCGGCATCGTGACGCGCTCGATCGGCGCATCCAGGTCGAAGAATGCATCGCGCGCGAGCGTCGCTGCAATCTCGGCGCCGAAACCGGCGGTCAGATTGTCCTCGTGCACGATCAGGCAGCGCCGCGTCTTGCGCACGGACGCGAGCACGGCCGCGCGATCCCACGGCATGAGCGTGCGCAGATCGAGCAACTCGACATCGACAGCGGAGTCCGCGGCCGCGTGTTCGCACCGCTCGACCATCGCGCCCCAGGTGACGATCGTGACTTCCGTTCCTGCGCGCAGCAGCCGCGCCTTGCCGAACGGCACGACGTATTCGTCGCCGGGATAAGGACGGCGCGCCCAGGCGCCGTCGAGCATCGCGCGATGCTCGAAGAAAATCGTCGGATCGTTGCCGCGCATCGCCGAGCGCAGCAGACCGACGGCGTCCTGCGCGTTCGACGGCATCGCCACTCGCCAGCCAATCGCGTGCACGAACTGCACTTCGTTCGTCTGGCTGTGCCACGGATCGCCGCACTTGAAGAAGCCGCCCGGCATGCGCACGACCATCGGCGCAGCGAAACGGTTGGCGGTGCGCCAACGCATCGTGCCGCAATCGTTCAACTGCTCGACTGCCGGATCGGCGTACTTGCGGAACTGAATTTCCGGCACGGGCATCAAGCCTGCGAGTGCCATGCCGACCGAGCGGCCGATGATGCCCTCTTCCGACAGGCTGGTATCGAACACGCGCGCCGCACCGAACTTGTCCTGCAATCCCAGCGTCGCGGCATGCACGCCGCCCTTCCGGCCGACGTCTTCGCCGAACACGACGACGCGCGGATTCACCGCCAGCTCATGTTCCAGCGTGCGCCGGATCGCGGTGACCATGTTGATGCGCGCCCCTTCGGCGTGCACGACCTGCGTACCTTCGCGAGGCTCGATGCCCTCGCTCAACAGTCCGCCCTGCTGCTGCGCGTCGACGGCGCCATCCGCACTCGCTTCGCTGAAGGCGTAGCGAGTGACGTTTGCGACGTCAGGCACAGGCCGTCGCTCCACACTGCCGAGTGCGCGTTGAACATCTTCGCGCGCACGCGTCTCGAGCGTGCGCCACGATTCTTCGCTGATCGTCGCCGGCACCAACTGCTCGCGCAGTCGCACGAGCGGATCGCGCGCGCGCTCCGCGGCAATCTCATCGGCGGACTTGTACGTCTGCGTGTCCTGACCGGAATGCCCCGACAGGCGCGGCACGAGCAGTCGCAAGAGGACCGGCCCGTCGCCGCCGCGAACTGCCGCGACGGCACTCTCGATCGTTGCTGCCACGGCGCGCGGATTGGCGCTATCCCCTTCCAGGATCTTCAGATTGCGGAACGCGGCGAGATTCGCGGCGATGTTGCCGCCCGGGGTCTGGAAGTCGGACTTCACGGAAATGCCGTACCCGTTGTCTTCGAGGAAGAACAACAGCGGCAAACGCTGCGTCGTCGCGATCGTCAGCGCCGCCCAGAAACCGTTGGTCGCCGCCGAAGCTTCGCCGCCGTGGGCAACCGCGATGCTGCCGACGACGCTCTCGTCGCGCAGAACCTGGGCTCGATACTGCAGCGACTGCGCCCAACCGACGGCCGGCGTGTACTGAGCCCCGACGCCACCGCAGGCCGGCAGCACGCACGGACCTTCGCGACGCGGCAGATTGAACACGACTCCGATGTCACGACCTTCGCTGACGCTGCCGGACCGCATCATCGTCGAGGCGAGCGCATCTTCGACGGTCAGCCCAAGCGCCAGCATCAGCGGTCGCGAGCGGTAGTAGACGCCGACCCCGTCGCGAGCCCCGGTCAGCATCTGGCCGAGCAGTGCCTGCGTGACGTCGTGACCCCGGGCCGTGAACTGGTAGAGCACCTTGCGTTCTGGCAGCAGGCGCGACTCCTCCAACTCATCGAGGGCGCGCGAGACGAGCACTGTGTACACGGCGCGCTCCCAATCCACTTGGGAAGCAGCCTCGGTGCGGGGAAGTTCGAGAGCTCGGGCAGTCATGGTCGGGCAGCCTAGCGGGGCCGGAGTGGCAAAACTCAACAAACCACGTCGCTCGGCGGTTCCGGATTGGTGATAAAGTCGATTTATCGAATCATTTTTAGGGAATATCACCCATGCCGCTCGATCGCTACGACGCCGCCATCCTCGATGCCCTGCAGAAGGACGGGCGCAAGCCGATCGTGGAGCTGGCGGAGCAGGTCGGGCTTTCCAATACGCCGTGCGCGCGGCGGGTGAAGCTGCTGGAGCAGGCCGGCATCATCCAGGGCTATACGGCGATCATCGATCCCGCGCCGCTAGGCCTGAAGGTGCAGGCGTTCGTGCAGGTACGGCTGACGCGGCACACGGACGAGAACATCGAGCAGTTCCGGCGCGCCGTCGATGCGATGGAGGAAATCGTCAGTTGCCACGCGATGACCGGCAACTACGACCTGCTGCTGCAAGTCGTGGTCCCGGACCTGGAATCGCTGAGCAACGTAGTGCTGAAGAAGCTGCTGCGGATCCGCTTCGTGCGCGACGTGCATTCGAGCATCGTGCTCAACACGATCAAGCGCTCGGCGCGGGTGCCGGTGCGGCACCTAGTGTGATTTGAGTACGACCGCGACCACCAGCAGCAACAGCGTGAATGCCTGGAAGCCAACGCGCGCCCACATCAACCGGCCGCTGAACAGACGGTCGGTAGCGCCGCCGCCTGACATTGCCAGCAGGCCGAGCGCCATGCTGACGCCGGTGCCGATCAGCGCCAGGATGATGATCATCGTGAGCAGATCCATCGTTTTCGTCCCCCAATCTGCCGTTCGGCGGAATATATAATGAAACGATGCGCCTTCAAACCGCTGCTCGACGTGTCCTGTGGGGAGCTCTCGTCATGACTTCCATCGCCGGCAGCCCAGCTGCAAGCGCCGCCTCGGCCCAGGGGAGCTACGAGGATCTGACCTCGCTGTTCACGGAATGGCGCGCCTTCGAGCGCCCGCCTCTGCGCGAAGGCGCTCCCGACTACACGGCGGCCACGCTCACCCGCAAGCAGCAGCAGCTCAAGACGTTCCAGTCGCGCTTGCAGGCGATCAAGCCGGACGCGTGGCCGATCCCGCAGCAGGTCGACTATCACCTGCTGCGCGCCGAAATGAACGGTCTCGATTTCGATCTGCGCGTGCTGAAACCCTGGGAGCGCGATCCGGCCTTCTACACCTCGATCTGGACCGCGCAGAGCGACACGCCGGCGCATGAAGGCCCGACCAGTCACGCCCCGGTCGAGCTGTGGCAGTACTCGTTTCCGCTGACACCCGCGGCCGAAGCGAAACTCGCGCAGGAGTTGCAAAGCATTCCGCCGTTGCTCGCACAAGCGCAGGTCAATCTCCTCGGCAATGCGCGCGATCTGTGGATCGCCGGCATCGGCACGATCAAGACTCAACGTGCCGACTTGATCACGCTCGAAGAGAAAACCAAAGGCAACGGTCCTGCGCTCAAGCAGGCAATCCAGGCCGCGCAGCAGGCGACGTCGAAGTTCATCACGTGGCTCGAGCAACAGGCGCCGTCGAAGACCGGGCCGTCCGGCGTCGGCAAGGAGAACTACACCTGGAGCCTGCACAACGTGCACCTCGTGCCGCTGACGTGGGACGACGAGGTCATGTTGCTCAAGCGCGAGCTGGCGCGCGCTCACACCGAGCTGAAGCTCGAAGAGCAACGCAATCGCGGACTGCCGGCGCTGCCGGTGATCTCGAGCGCGGAGGAATTCCAGCGCCGCGGCAATGCCGCCGTCACGAAGTACATGGACTTCATGCGAGCTCGCAACATTCTGCCGGTCAAGGACT
This sequence comes from Steroidobacteraceae bacterium, assembly GCA_035493235.1. Taxonomy (GTDB): domain Bacteria; phylum Pseudomonadota; class Gammaproteobacteria; order Steroidobacterales; family Steroidobacteraceae; genus Steroidobacter. The sequence goes on along the minus strand of DATJIP010000046.1, from coordinate 53,638 downwards.
ACATGGATCCGGCGATGCGCGCGCACATCGGCCAGTACGTGCCCGAAGAAACGCGCAACTTCTTCGGCATCGCGAGTCATCACGAGCAGCTCGCGCTCTACTCGCACTTCTATCACTGGTGGGATCTGGCGCGGATGCGCGAGGAGCCGCACGCCAGCCCGCTGCGCCGTGGCCCATTGCTGTTCAACATCTGGGACAGCCGCGCCGAAGGCATGGCCACCGCGATGGAAGAGATGATGCTGCACGCCGGTCTGTACGACGACAATCCGCGCGGTCGCGAAGTCGTCTGGATCATGCTGGCGGCGCGCGCGGCGCGTGGTCTCGCATCGCTGTACGCACAGTCCAACGATTTCACGATGAAGCAGGCCGCCGATTTCCACGTCGAGTGGACGCCCCGCCATTGGATGCGCCCGGACCTGGATCTGCTCGGCTTCGAGCAGCAGCTTTATCTGCGTCAGCCTGGCTATGGCACCTCCTACATCACCGGCAAATATCTGCTGGAGCAGCTGATGGCCGAACGCAGCCATCAGCTCGGCGATGCCTTCACGCTGTCGCGTTACTTCACCGAGATGAATGCGGCCGGCCTGATCCCGGTCTCGCTGATCCATTGGGAAATGACCGGCAAGGATGACGACATAAAGAGGATGCTCCAATGAGCACCATTTCCCGCCGCACGCTGCTCGTGCAAAGCGTGGCGAGCGCCATCGCGCTGAGCTTGCCCACGCGCTGGGCGGCGGCCACCGATTGGTTCCGCTACCGCGAAGCGATCGTCATCGACGGGCTCGGCGGACCGGGCGGCAGCAGCTTCAACGAAAATCCGGATGCAGGATTGTCGGAACAGGAAGTGAAGGACGTCCACGAGTCCGGCATCACCTGCGCGCACATCACGGTCGGCGCTGTCGGCACAACGGCTCCTGACACTGCATTCATGGACACGGTGCGCGGCATCGCGTTCTGGGAACGCGAGATCGATCGTCATTCCGAGGTGCTGGGGCGCGTGCGCGTCGCCGGCGACGTCGGCAAGTCCAAGAAGGCGAAGCGCTGCGGACTGATCTATGGCGTCCAGGACGGCGTCGCGTTCGAAACCGACCTCGCGCGTCTCGACGACCTGCATGCGCTGGGACTGCGCGTCGTGCAGCCGACGTACAACCGCCGCAATCTGCTCGGCGACGGTTGCCTGGAGCCCGCGAACGCCGGCTTGAGCCGCACCGGCGTACAAGCAATCGAGCGCATGAACGATCTCGGCATTCTGGTCGATCTGAGTCATTGCGGCCGACAGACGGCCGCTGATGCGATTCGTGTTTCGAAGAAGCCGGTCGCCTTCACTCACACGGGATGCCAGGCACTCGCCGATCACCCGCGCAATCGCACTGACGCGGAGCTGAAGGCCGTGGCAGACAAAGGCGGTGTGTCCGGCATCTACTTCATGCCGTACCTGTCGGAAGGCAAGCAACCCACCGCGGCGGACATCGTGCGACACGTCGAGCACATGGTGCAGGTTGCCGGTGAGGATCACGTGTCGATCGGCACCGACGGGACGATTTCACCGACGGTGGTCAACGACAAATTCAAAGAAGCGTTCGCGAAGAACACGAAGGAGCGACGCGAGGCGGGCATCGCTGCGCCGTGGGAAACGGAAGAGGGATATTTGTTCGCGGCGGATCTGAACACGCCGCGGCGGCTGGCGACGCTCGCGATGATGCTCGCAGATCGACGGCACAGCGCGACGCGAATCGAGAAGATTCTCGGCGGGAATCTGTTGCGAGTGTTCGGCGATACCTGGAAGGGCTGAAGAGTCAGGCCAAAGCCTGACCCACAATTCTTCTGTGGGTAAGGCTTTAGCCTTACTTTTCCCAGCCCGGGCCGCGCAGGACTTTGCCCGGCTTCGCGCCGGTGTGCTTCCCCTCGTCGACCACGATCTCGCCATTCACCAGCACATAGTCGACACCCGTCGGCACCGCGACCGGATTCTCATACGTCGCATTGTCCTGGATCCGATCGAAATCGAAGACCGTCAGGTCCGCCCACAAGCCTTCTCGCAAAGCCCCGCGGTCGAACATGCGCATGCGCGTCGCCGGCAGCGACGTCAGCTTGCGCACGGCATCCTCGAGCGTGATCACCTTGCGCTTGCGCACGTACTCCGCGATCAGGCGCGGGAAATTCCCATATGCACGCGGATGCGGCAGGCCGATCGCATCCATCTCGCCGAGGCGCTCCGCTGCGCCCGAATCGCTGCCGATTGCCATCCACGGCGCCTTGAGCGCCGTCTGGATGTCGTCCTCGCTCATCATGAAGAACAGCGCCATGGCGCGGTTCCTCGGCGCGGCCTTGAGCAGAATGTCCCAGGCGACGTCGGCCGGATCGCGGCCGAGCTCCTTGCCGATGTACTCGAAGCTCTTGTAGCGATACTTGTCGTAGCGCTCGTCGAAGGCATTCGCCAGCACGACGTGATCCCAGCCGCCGGATGCGTGCACGAGATTCGACCAGCCCGGCTGCGAACCAGCCTGTAGCTCACGCTTGAGCCGCTCGCGAACGCGCGGACTGCGGAGTTGCTTCAAGCCCTGATCGACGCCGCGCTCCCACACCCAATTCGGAACCGTGATGTCCAAGCCGGTACCGCCGGCGGCGTAAAGATACATGTCGGCGGCGATGTTCACGCCGCGCGCACGAGCGCCGTCGATCAACGTAAGCGCCTGCGGCACGAGCTGTCCCCAGCCCGGCTGATACGCGCCCTTGAAGTGAAACACTTCCACCTGGATGCCGGCCTGCTCGCCGATCTGGATCGACTCGCCGATCGCCGTCAGCAGCCCTGCGCTCTCGTCACGCATGTGACTCGCGTAGATGCCGTCGTACTGCGCGGCGACTTTCGCGAGCTCGACCAGATCCTGCGTCGATTGGAAACTGTCGGGCGGATAGATCAGTGCGGTCGCGATACCGACGGCGCCGGCGCGCATTGCAGTCGCGACCAGCTCCTTCATTTTCTCCAGCTGGGCCGGTGTCGGCGCGCCTGACCCCTCGCCCATGACGGCGACGCGCGCCTGCGCCGAGCTGTAATAGGTGCCGAAGTTGAGCGAGATGCCGCTCTTCTCCAGGCCGCGAAAGTAAGCGTCGATCTCCGCCGCCGGCACCGGCGTGCCGCCCTCGCCTGCAATCGCGCTCGTCACGCCCTGCAACAGCTTGTTCTCCGCGAGACCTGCACGTTGCAGCACCTCGCCGGATTGATCCATCAGATCGATCCAGCCCGGCGATACATAGTGATCGTGCGCGTCGATCTCGCGGCGGCCGCGGCCCTCGCAGCGTCCGATTTCGGCAATTCGTCCGTCTTTGATGGCGATGTTCGCGCGCACCCACGGATTGCCGAGGCCGTCGAGCAACCGACCGTTGCGGATCACGACGTCGTAGGTGGATTCCTCGGCCATGGCGGATGTCGCGGCAATCGTTGCGACGCAAATTGCCATGGCCAGCGCGAAAACCCGAAAAAATCGTTCCATGAGAAAAATAGTACCAAAAGAAAAATTGACCCATATGGAAAATTTAATATAAATTCGGAAACTACCTTTCGACGGTCCGCTGCAGGGGGAAATCGCATGACCGCAGTCTCACGCTCCGTTCTGTTTCCTTTCACCGCCCTTCTCACCACCGCTGCATTGCATGCGCCGTACGCCAACGCGGCCGAAACGCCCCCCCGCGACATGCAGGTGTTGCAGGAGGTCATCGTCACTGCCACCAAGCGCAGCGAGCGCCTGCAGGATGTCCCGATCGCGGTCTCCGCGATCACCTCTGAGGACATCACGACACGCGGCTTCACCAACTACGCCGACATGCTGAACTCCATCCCCGGCGTCTACTTCCAGGACCTGGCCGCCGGTGCCGGCACGATCCGCATCCGCGGCATCAGCGCCTCTGAGGGCGGTGTCCCGTCGACGACCGCGACCTATTTCGGCGAGACCGTCACCAGCGTGCTCACGAATCATGGCGGCAAGCCGAACCTGCGCCTGGTCGATATCGATCGCGTCGAAGTGCTGCGCGGTCCGCAGGGCACGCTGTTCGGCGCCAGCGCGCTGGCCGGCGTCGTACGCGTCATTCCGAAGGCGCCGAACCTGCAGGAGTTCCAGGCAGACGTCGGTGTGCGCGGCTTCACCACCGCGCACTCGGGCGACGCGAGCTATCACGCCGAAGCAGCCGTCAACTTCCCGCTCATCACCGACAAGCTGGCGCTGCGCGTGGTCGGCTACAAAGACGACATCGCCGGCTACATCGACAACACTTTCGCCGGCCAGCCGGAGATCGACTGGAGCGCCGGGCTCGGCTTGCCGGACGGCTCGCTGGTCAGCCCGGCGATCGCAGCGTTCAAGCGCGAAGACATCAATTCCGAGGACACCTGGGGCGCACGCGGCACGCTGACCTGGCAGGCGACCGATCGCCTGAAGTTCGAGCTGATGCACGCGACGCAGGACGTCGAGGTCAACAGCGAACAGTTCACCGATCCCCTCGGCGCCGGCGACTATGACCAGAGCCGCGGGCTGGATCCATTCGAGCAAGGCGGCAACGGCGAACGCCTGGACGTCGACAGCCTGGTCATCAGCTACGACTGGGATGCCGTGTCGCTGCTCTCGGCGAGCAGCTGGACGGAGATGAAGCGCTTCGGCAACCAGGACATCGCGTTCCTGGCGGCGGCCAGCGGCTTGCCGCCGCTGCCGTGGGGCCTGCACGACACCAGCGAAGGCGAGGTGTTCACGCAGGAAGTGCGGCTGCAGTCGCGCGGCGACCAGCCGTTGCAGTGGCTGCTCGGCGCCTACTATCTGGATCAGTCGGCGAAGTTCTCGCAGTTCGTCCCGGATTATTCCTGCCCGACCTGCCTGGGCCAGATCGCACGCGGGCAGGATTTCGAGCTGGACGCGCCGCTCGCGAAGTTCTACGAGAACGAGCAGAAATCGATCTTCACGCAGGTCAGCTACGACCTGACCGACCGCTGGACGGTGGGCGTTGGCGGCCGCTACCTCGAAGACGACATCACCGACTTCGACATCGCGGCTGACGGATTCCTGATCCGCGGCTTCGAGCCGGGCCCCACGACGCCCGAGCCGCCGCAGAGCGGTCACGTGGCCGAGTTCAACCCATCGGCGTACCTGCGCTTCGAGCCGAGCGATACCACCACGCTGTATGCGCAAGCGGCGCGCGGCTTCCGCAGCGGCGTCGTCAACCCGCTGATTGCCGACACCTGCCAGGCGCAAGCGCAGGCGCTCGGTGCCAAAGAGTTCACCGATCCCGACACGCTGTGGAATTACGAGCTCGGCGCCAAGTCGCAAGTCGCGGACGGCCGCGTGTCCATCAACGGCGCGGTCTATCGCCAGAAATGGGAAGGCGTGCAGCTCGGCGTGACGCTCGAGTGCGGCTTCTCGCAGATTCTGAACGCGGGCGACGCGACCAGCGATGGCGCGGAGATCGAGCTGGTGGCGCAGCCGGTCGATGCCTGGCGCTTCAACATATCGTTCTCGTTCAACAACACCGAGTTCGACAACGTCAAGCCGGAGACGGGATTCCAGCCCGGCGAGCGCCTGCCCGAGGTGCCGAAGGTCAACGGCAGCGCCGGCGTGCAATACAACTTCGACCTGGGAAGCATGTGGACCGGATTCGTGCGCGCCGACTACGTGCACGTCGGCGACGTTCGCCTGAAGTTCCCGACGCCGACGGCTACCGACCCGTTCAACGCCGTCATCATCACGGAAGATGCCTTCGACACGGCGAACCTGCGCCTGTCGTTCCAGCGCGGACCGCTCGGGCTCGACGTGTTCGGCAACAACCTGACTGACGAGCGCGGCGTCGTGGCCACGGATCAACCGTCGTTCGGCAGCCACGAGACCATCATTCGCCCGCGCGAAGTGGGCGTCGAAATGCGCTATTCGTTCTAACGACTATAAAGAGGGATACCGAATGAGTATTCGTACCGCCACAGCGTTGGCTGTCGCATTGTGTTCGCTGCCGCTGCTCGCGCTCGCGCAAGGTGGTGGAGGTTCGGACGCGTTTGCCTACAAGGCGAGCGACGCCGCCGCGAAGCCGCTGCCGGCACACGGCCCGACCACTGTCGAGGAGATGGAAGCGTTCGTCGACGGCTTCATGTCCTCGCAGATGAAGGCGGGCCCGGTCGCGGGTGCCGCAGTCATCGTCGTGAAGGACGGCCAGGTGTTCTTCCAGAAGGGCTACGGCTACGAGGACTTCGACAAGCGCGTCCCGGTGGATCCCGCGCAGACGCTGTTCCGTCCGGGCTCGGTCTCGAAGCTGTTCACCTGGACCTCGATCATGCAGCTGGTCGAGCAGGGCAAGCTCGATCTCGATGCCGACGTCAACACGTATCTGAAGGACTTCCAGGTCAAGTCGACCTGGCCGCAGCCGGTCAAGCTGCGCAACATCATGACGCACACCGGTGGCTTCGAAGACGGCGGCGTCGGCTATCTGTTTGCGGGCAAGGCCGAGGATCTGTTGCCGCTCGGCGAGTGGGTGGCGAAGCACGAGCCGGCGCGCGTGCGTCCGCCGACCACTGACTTCAACGACGGCACTGGCGCTTCCTACTCGAACTGGGCCACTGCTCTCGCCGGCCACATCGTCGAGACGGTCTCCGGCCAGTCGTTCGACGACTACGTCGCGCAGCACATCTTCCAACCGCTCGGCATGGAGCGCAGCACCTTCGGCGAGCCGCTGCCCGAAACGCTGGCACCGCGCATGTCCGGCGGCTACAGCTTCGAAGCTGGCACGTTCAAGTCACACGGCTTCGAGTTCATTCACGCCGCAGGTCCGGCCGGTTCGCTCTCCGCGACCGTTACAGATATGGCGCGCTTCATGCTCGCGCACTTGCAGGACGGCAAGCTCGGCGACGCGCAGATTCTCAAGCCGGAAACGGCGCAGATGATGCACACGCGCGTGATGAGCCCGGATCCGGCGCTCAACGGCCACGCACTCGGTTTCTATGAGACGTACATCAACGGCCACCGCATCATCGGTCACGGCGGCGACACGCAGTACTTCCATTCCGTACTGAGCCTGATGCCGCAGACCGGGATCGGCCTGTTCGCGACGGTGAACACCGGCGGCCAGGGCGGTCGCACCTCCGTCGAGCTCGAGCGTGCGTTCTTCAAGCATTACTACCCCGCGGAGCTGCCGGTCGTAAATCCGCCCGCTGACGCCAACAAGCGCAACGCGCGTTACGCCGGCAGCTATCGCACCTTGCGTCACTCGTTCACGAAGTTCGAGAAGGTGTTCTCCGCCTTTGGCGACGAGACGGTCACGGCGATGCCCGACGGCACCCTGTTGATGGGCGACTTGTTCGGCAAGCCCGATCGTTGGGTCGAAGTTGGCGACGGCGTGTTCCGCTCGCAGAGCCGCGACGCCTTCGCTGCGTTCAAGGGCAATGAGGGCGGCCTCGCCACGAGCCTCGTCGGCATGTTCCCGCCCATCGTCTCCTCGCGCATCAGCTGGTACGAGACCGGCAAGTTCCACGGCTTCGTCGTGGCCATCGCCGTGCTGCTGTTCATCACGATTCTGGTCAGCGCAATCCGGCAACGTAAGGCCGATCGTGAGCTCGGTCAGCTGCGTTGGGCGCGGCCGACGCTGGCGCTCGGCGGCGGACTGCTGCTGCTGTTCATCGTCGTGATCGGCGGCATCCTCGCCGGCGGCTTCGAAGGTCTGATCTACAAGATTCCGACCTCACTGTACGTAGCGCTGACGCTGCCGCTGCTCGCGATCCCGCTGGCGCTGCTTGCAGCGTGGTTCACGGTCCGCGTGTGGAGCGCCGGTACGTGGACGCTCGGTGCTCGCGTGCACTACTCGCTCGCGGCCGTCGCAGTGCTCGCATTCCTCCTGGTCCTCAACTACTGGAACCTCCTTGGCTACCGTTTCGGCTGAACCCCGAGCGTCGACCGTCAGTGCGCTGACGGTCGACGTGCCGAGCCCTTATCTGCTGTTCCTGGGCGACACCACCGAAGCGCCGTATGCAAAAACGGCATTCGGGTTGCGCGACTGGGCACGGGAGAAGTGCGTCGGCGAGTACGCGCTGTCGCAAGCGACGGTGACGGCCGGCCTGCCGCGGCTGAGCCCCGCCGAAGCACGCTCGTGCGGCGCGCGCTCGCTCGTGATCGGCGTCGCCAACCGCGGCGGCACGTTGAATACGGAATGGTTGCCGGCGTTGATCGAAGCGCTCGAAGCCGGACTCGACATCGTCAGCGGCATGCATGCACGCCTCGCCGACAATCGCGAGCTCGACGCTGCCGCTAAACGTCTCGGTCGACGGCTCATCGACGTGCGCCGCCCGCCCGCGGGAATTCCGATCGCGTCGGGCCGCAAGCGCAGCGGGCAGCGTCTGCTCACTGTCGGCACGGACTGCGCGCTCGGCAAGAAATACACCGCACTGGTGTTGGCTCGTGAATTCACTCGTCGGGGACACGACGCAGATTTTCGTGCGACCGGCCAGACCGGCATCCTGATCGCCGGCAGCGGCATTCCGCTCGACGCCGTGGTTTCGGACTTCGTTGCGGGCGCGGCCGAGCAGCTGAGCCCGGATGCCAATGACGATCACTGGGACATCGTCGAAGGCCAAGGCTCCTTGTTTCATCCGTCGTATGCCGGCGTTTCACTCGGGCTGCTGCACGGGACGCAGCCGGACGTCATCGTGCTGTGTCACGAGGAAGGCCGCGAGCGCATTCTCGGTCTCGAGGACTATCCCCTGCCGTCGCTCGCAGACGCCATTTCACTCAATCTCGAGCTGGCGCGGCGCACGAATCCCCGTGTGCGCTGCGCTGGCATTTCGCTGAACACAGCGGCACTGGACGCAGCTCGTGCGCGGGCCGTGCTGGCCGAGCGCAAAGCGCAGCTCGGCTTGCCGGTCGCGGATCCGATGCGCAACGGGCCGGAGCTGGAGGAGCTGGTCACATCATGTCTGTCATCCAGGGCGAACGCGTAAAACTGCAGGTCGATGTCGAGAAGTGGCCGCTGAAGGCCCCGTTTCGCATCACCGGTTACACCTTCGTCGAAATCGACGTCGTCATCGCGACGCTTTCGATGGGCGGCTACAAGGGGCGCGGCGAAGCGGCGGGTGTCTACTACCGCCACGAAAACGCTGCATCGATGGTGGCGCAGATCGAAGCGGTGCGCGCTGAGATCGAAGCCGGCATCGATCGCGAAAATCTGCGGCGCCTGATGCCCGCGGGCGGCGCACGCAATGCAGTCGATTGCGCGCTGTGGGATCTCGAATCGCAGCTCACCGGCACGCCGGCGTGGAAGCTCGCCGGTCTCAATCCGCCGGTGCCGCTGGTCACGACGTTCACGCTCGGCGCGGACGATCCCGAGCAGATGGCGCGGACGGCGATCTCCTATGCCGGCGCGCAGGCCATCAAGCTCAAGCTGACGGGCACAGCGATCGATGCGGAGCGCGTGAAGGCTGTGCGAGCAGCGCGGCCCGAAGCCTGGCTCGGCGTCGATGCCAACCAGGGGTTCACGCGGGCTTCGCTTGCCGATCTGCTGCCGACGCTCATCGAGGCCCGAGTCGGCTTGATCGAGCAGCCGTTCCCGATCGGCCGCGAAGCAGACCTCGAGGGTCTGCGCTCGCCGATTCCCATCGCCGCCGACGAAAGCGTGCAGGATCTGAAAGACGTCGCCGGCCTGGTCGGCCGCTTCAACGTCGTGAACATCAAGCTCGACAAGAGCGGCGGACTCACCGAAGGACTGGCGATGGCGCGACAGGCGCGCTCGCTCGGCCTCGACGTCATGGTCGGCAACATGACCGGCACCGTGCTGGCGATGGCGCCCTCGGCGCTCGTCGGCCAGTTGTGCCGCGTCGTCGATCTCGACGGCCCGATCTTCCTGCGCAATGACCGCTCGCCCGCCGCCGTCTACGAAGGCGGCACGTTCTGGGCGCCGCCCGAAGTGTGGGGCGGCGGAGCCCGCCCCCGTTAATCATGCATGCAGTGAGTAGCGAAGTCGCCGCTGGCGCGCAGCGCCAGCACCAGGATTGGTTCGGTCAGCCGCGCGGCCTCACGATCCTGTTCCTGACGGAAATGTGGGAGATGTTCTCCTACTACGGGATGCGGACGCTGCTGGTCTACTACATGGTCAAGCAGCTGGCCATGACGCAGCAGAACGCATCGCTCGTGTACGGCATGTACACGGCGTTCGTCTACTTCACACCGATCGTCGGCGGCATCGTCTGCGACCGCTGGCTCGGGCGGCGCAACTCGGTGCTGATCGGCGGCTCGATCATGGCGATCGGCCATTTCATGATGGCGTTCGAGCCGCTGTTCTTCCTGGCGCTCGCGACCATCGGTCTCGGCAACGGCCTGTTCCTGCCGAGCTTGCCGAGCCAGATTCCCGGCCTGTATCGCCACGACGATCCGCGGCGCACGACCGCGTACAACTATTACTACCTCGGCGTGAATGTCGGCGGCTTCCTCGCGCCGCTCGGCTGCGGCACCGTCGGCGAGCTGTACGGCTGGCACTGGGGCTTCACGCTCGCGGGCATCGGCATGGTGAGCGGCCTGCTGATCTATATCTTCGGCAGCCGTTATCTGCCGCCCGAGCCGCCGCGCGTCGCGCCGGTGCAGCCGGTCGTTCGACAGCAGTGGTACGAGGCCAGCATGGCGCAACGATTCGCGTTGCTCGCCGGCATTTCCGGCGTCGTCATCGTCTTCCGCGGTGCGTACGAGCAAATCGGCAACACGCTGCCGCTGTGGATCGAGCACGTCGATCGCTCGATCGGCAGCTTCCAGATTCCGATGACGTGGTTTCAGTCGCTGAACCCGCTGCTGGTGTTCACGCTGACGCCGTGGTTCGTCGCACGTTGGGTGCGGCACGCGCGCGAAGGGCACGAGCTCACGTCGATTCGCAAGATGGCGATCGGAGCGGGCGGCGTCGCCCTCTCCTATCTTCTGCTCGCAGCAGTCGCGATGTTCAGCAATGGCGGAGTCGTGGCGGAAGGCTGGATCTGGCTCGCCATCTTCTTCGTGGTGATGACCGCGGGCGAGCTGTACATCCTGCCGATCGGCCTCGGCCTGTTCGGGCGGCTGGCGCCGGCAGGATTCAGCGCCACGAGCATCGCGCTGTGGTTTCTTGCGGCGTTCTTCGGCAATCTGCTGGCCGGCGCATTCGGCACCCTGTGGAGCAGCATGACGCCGCCGCAATTCTTCGCATCGACGGCGGCCATCGCCGCGCTATCGGGCGCGTTGCTGCTGGCGTTCAATCGGCCCACGCATCGCGCCGAACTCAATGAGGGTTCTCCATGAGCACTCGCTTCCTGTCGCTCGTCATCGCCGCCCTGGCTACTTCCGTCGCGCTCGCGGACATCCCGCAAACGAGTCCAACCAAGGCCGCGCCGGTAGCACCGCCGGTTGCAGAGCCTGCGGCGCACGGGACTCCCGTACCACTTACCGCTGCCGATGCTGCCGCGTTCCTCGACGGTCTGCTGCCCTCCTCCATGGCGATCGGCGACGTCGCCGGCGCGACCGTCGCGATCGTCAAAGACGATGCGTTGCTGCTCACCCGCGGCTACGGCTTTGCAGACGTCGAGAAGCGGATTGCGGTGGATCCGCAGCAGACGCTGTTCCGCCCTGCTTCGATCTCGAAGCTGTTCACCTGGACCGCAGTGATGCAGCAGGTCGAGGCCGGCAAGCTCGATCTCGATCACGACATCAACGAATACCTGGATTTCAAGATCGAAGGCTACGGCGGCCAGCCGATCAAGCTGCGTCACCTGATGACGCACACGGCGGGCTTCGAAGAGTCGTTGCTCGACCTGCTGGTGACGGACATCAACAAGCTGAAGCCGCTCGGCGAGGCCCTGAAGGACAGCATTCCCGCGCGAATCTATCCGCCGGGCACGGTGCCAGCGTATTCGAACTACGGCGCATCGCTCGGCGGCTACATCGTCTCGCGCGTGTCGGGCGTGCCGTTCGAGCAATATATCGAGGAGCACATTTTCAAGCCGCTGCGGATGGAGCACTCGACGTTCCGTCAGCCCGTGCCGGAAGCGCTGCGCGAGCATCTGTCGAACAGCTACTCCTTTGCATCGTCGGGCAAGCCGGTGCCGTTCGAGCTCGGCTCGGACTCGCCGGCCGGCGCACTGTCGTCGCGGGCGCCGGACATGGCGCAATTCATGATGGCGCACTTGAACGGCGGCTTGCTGCCGGGCGGCGACGATTCGAACCGCATCCTGAAGCCTGAGACGACGGAGCTGATGCACAGCGCGGCGAACCGCCCCGGTGCCGGCGTCGATGCGATGGCGCTCGGCTTCTACGAGCAGTCACGTAATGGCGTGCGCGCGATCGCGCACGGCGGCGATCTCACGGCATTCCACAGCGAGCTCGTGCTGGTCCCGTCGGCGAAGGTCGGGCTGTTCGTCTCGTTCAACAGCAGCGGCAAGGGCGCTTCCGTCTACAAGATCCGGACCGCGCTGTACGAAGCCTTCATGGACCGATACTTCCCGCGCGAGGCGCCGCCGCAGGATGCACCGCCGGCAGATCCGAAGATCCACGCTGCTGCAGTTGCCGGTCCCTACGAAGGCAGCCGCCGCGCGGAAAAGAGCCTCTTCAGTTTCTTCTACATGTTCGGCCAGTCGGCGGCGACCGCCAATGCCGACGGCACGATCCAGGTCGGCGGCCTGACCGGGCTGAACGACCAGGAGAAGAAATTCCGCGAAGTCGCACCGTGGCTGTGGCGCGAAGTCGGCAGCGAGATGCGCCTCGCGGCCACGCACGACGAACAGGGTAACGTAACCAGCCTCGTGCCGGATGGCTATGGACCGATCATCATCTTCCAGCGCCCGCCGGCGTGGCGTGACAAGCGCTGGCTGCAGCCGGCAATCGTCGTCGGTGGGGCCGTGGTCGTGCTGGCTCTGCTGATCCGGGTGATCGGTTCCCTGCGCCGCCGTTTCTCGCGCTCGGCCACCGCGATTCCGGCGCCTGTCGCCGATGCGAACCGCGGCCGCACCCTCACAGCGATTCTGCTGTGCTTCGCGTTCATCGCCCTGGCGGTGACGGTGCTGCTGATGTTCTCCAGCGCGTCGTTCTGGGTGATTTCGTCGGAAGCCAGCTGGTTCGTGCGTCTGCTGCAGTTGTCGGCACTGGGTGCCGTCATCGGCGCCGTGATCTCCGTGATCGCCGCCGTCGATACGTGGCGTGCACCGACCCGGAAGCTTTCGCTGTCGATCGGCAGGTCGCTGCTGGCAGCCAGCTGCCTGGTCTGGGCCTACGTGGCGGTGGCTTTCCACTTCTTGGCGATCCACTTGCAGTACTGAGCTATCCTATGCGCCATGAAATCGAAACAGCCGACGCTCGGCACGCTGCTCCGTAAGCTCAGGGCCCGCAACGACTGGACGCTCAAGGAAATGAGCGAGCGCACCGGCATTCCGGTCTCGACGCTCTCCAAGGTCGAGCACGACCGCCTCACGCTCACCTACGACAAGCTCCAGCAGCTCAGCCACCGGCTCAACATCCGCATGTCGGAGCTGTTCGCCGAAGGCGACATCATGCCGGACGCACCGGTGACCGCGCGGCGCAGTGTCGGGCGCATCGACCGCGCGATTCGCGTCAACACCAAGAACTACGACTACTACTACCTGTGCCCGGAGCTGCGTCGCAAGCGCATGATCCCGGTGCTCACTCGCATCCGCGCGCGCAGCGTCGCGGAATTCGGCGAGCTCGTGCACCACTCGGGCGAGGAATACATCTACGTCATCGAAGGGCGCGTCGAGATCCACACCGAGTTCTACGATCCGATCACGCTCGAAGCGGGCGAGTCGATCTACATCGATTCGAACATGGGTCACGCCTACGTCGCGGCGGAAGGCTGCGCGGAAGCGACGGTGATCGGCATTTGCTCGAGCGCCGACGACGGGCTGATGCAGTCGCTGATGAGCCTGCACTCGGACGAGCCCGTGGCCGTGACCGTCGACGACACGGAAGCCGCGAAATCCGAGCGCCCGCCGGTGCGTTCGAAGCGGCCGAAAGTCAGGACAACGGCCACACGATCATGATCAGCGGCACGCCGAGCAACAGGATCAGCAGCGACAGCGGCGCGCCCAGCCGCGCGTAATCGCCGAAGCGATAGCCCCCCGGCCCCATCACCAGAGTGTTGCACTGATGCCCGATCGGCGTCAGGAAGTCACACGCCGCGCCAAGCGCCACCGCCATCAGGAATGCATCCGGCCGCAGCCCGAGCTTCTGCGCGAAGCTCGCGGCGATCGGCGCCATCACCAGCACTGTCGCGGCATTGTTGAGGAACGGCGTGATCATCATCGCCGCGAGCATCATCAACGCGACGGCTCCGTACCCGGGTAGCGACTGCGCTGCCATGGACAGCGCCGAGGCGATCAAATCGGTGCCGCCGGTCGTGCGAATCGCTTCGCTCACTGGAATCAGCGCACCGAGCATGATGAGGATCGGCCACTCGACCGCCTCGTACGCCTCGCGCAGCGGCAGCGAGCCGAGCAGGATCGTCAGCAGCGCAGCGCCGAAGAAGGCAACTCCGACCGATAGTGTGCCCGTGCTCGCGAGCACCATGGCGACCAGCAGCACCGCGATGGGAATCAAGCCGCGGCGCACGCTGCCTAGACGCAGATGTCGCGCAGCGAGGGGCAGGCAACCCAGCTCGCGCAATTGCGCGGGCATGTGGGAGAGGACACCCTGCAGCACGATCACATCGCCGGCGCGCAACTCGATATCGCGCAAGCGCTCCGTGAAGCGCTGACCGCTGCGACTGACGGCCAGCAGATTCACTCTGAAACGGTCGTGCAGGAACAGGCGGCCGGCGGCCTGGCCGATCAACAATGAGCTCGGCCCGATCACAGCTTCGACCGTGCCGATCTCTTCCTTGATGATCTCCTCGGTGCGACTGGTGCGGTTCTCGCCTTCCAGCTCGAGATCCGAGCCTGCCACCGCACGCTCCAGTGCAGCCGGCTCGCCTTGCAACAGCACGATGTCGTTGGGCTGCAGCACCATGTCCGGCAGCGGTGCGGCGGTCTGCTCATCGCGCACCACCGCAGTGACCATCACTTCCTGGTCCGTGTGCTTCCGCAGTTCGCTGACCGTCTGGCCGGCGATCGCAGAATCCTCCTTGACGCGCGCCTCGGTAACGTAGTCCTTGATGTCGATCGCCTCGCCCAGCGCCGGCGCTCCCCGGCGGTCCTGCGGCAGCAAGCGATAGCCGAGCACCAGGAACAGCAGTCCGGCTGCCGTCAACCCGAGACCGACCGGGGTGAAGTCGAACATGCCGAAGGGCTCGCCGAGCAGCTCGCCGCGCAGCCGCGACACGATGATGTTCGGTGACGTGCCGATCAGCGTCATCGTACCGCCGAGCAGCGAGCCGAATGCCATCGGCATCAGCAGGATCGAGGGCGAGCGCTTGGAGCGCTTGGCCATCTGCATCGCGATCGGAATCATCATGGCGAGCGCGCCGATGTTCTTCACGAACGCGGACAGCAGTGCCACCGAGCCCGCGAGCACTGCGACCTGCAAGGCCGCGGAGGTGATGCGGTGAGCGATCGGCTGGATCGCGATCTCGATGATGCCGGAGCGTGCGACTGCCGCGCTGACGATCAAGGCGCTCGCGACGATGATCACGATCTCGTCGCTGAAGCCGCTGAACGCCTTGTCCGCCGGCACCACCCCGATCAAGACCGCGACCAGCAGCGCGATGCCCGCGACCAGGTCATAGCGCAGCCGGCCCCACACGAACAAAGCCATCGTGCCGGCAATGACCGCGAAGGCCAGTATCTGCTGGAGCGTCATCGTTGACGCTCAACGTGTGGGATTCGGCTTGCGTTCCCACGATGCTAGACTCGCCAGCCTCCTTGGAACGCGGAGCTACCGACATGAAGGCGACGATTCTCGGTCTGGCGATTGCAGCAACGGTGTTGCTGGCTGCCTGTTCGAAGGAACAACCTGCAGGCGCGCCGAGTGAGCGCGAGGCGACCGCGGCCGCTCCGGCCGGGAAAGCGACTCCCGCAGAACCGGCAGCGGAAGGCGCTGCGCAAATTGCGCCGACCCAGGGCAATACGGTCACCGGGTCAGTAGCGTTGAGCACCTCGTCGGAGGGTGTGCACATCACCGGCACCGTGCAGGGCCTGAAACCCAATGCGGAATTCGGCTTCCACGTCCACGAGAAAGGTGACTGCAGCGCTCCGGACGGCAGCAGCGCCGGCGGTCATTTCAATCCCACGTCGGCCGAGCACGGCAATCCGACCAGTGGCACGCGCCACCACGCCGGCGACATGCTGAACATCAAGTCGAACGGCGAAGGCGTGGCGCAAGTCGACACGACCGCCGCCGGCACGACGCTGCACGGCAATCCGCCGACCGACATCATGGGCAAGGCCATCGTCGTGCACGAGGGCCCCGACGATTACACGACTCAGCCGTCCGGCAATTCCGGTAAGCGCGTCGCTTGCGGCGTTATCGGAGCGCCGAGCTCGCCGTAATTGCGGGTTCATGAGCTCCTCGGTCGTGGAGCATCGCGCGCAGCTTCGCTAGCGCGTACTTCTTGCGACTGAGAACGGTGTCGCGCGGCGCTTGAGTCAGCGCTGCGATGGCACCGATCCGCACTCCATCGGCCCACAGCGCAACCACCCTTCGCTGCTCCAACGGCAGCCGTTGCAGCGCCCGATGCAGACGGGCGTTGCGCTGTCGCTCGTCGAGCGGCTCCGCAGGATCCGGCGCAACTCTATGCGTCTCCGCCAACGTCGCACCCAGGTCGGCCGGCAGCGGCACACTGCGGGCGGCGGCGAACTTGCGCCGATACTCGTCGATGAAGTGATTGCGGGCGAGCGTGCACAGCCACGTCCGGAAAGCGACGCCCGACGCGGCCGCGAAGGCGCCTTGGTTGGCCACGTCGATCACCTTGAGCCAGGTCTGCTGCGCGACGTCTTCCGCGACCGTGCGATTGCGGCTCAGCCGCGTGAGGAAGCGCAGCAGCGCGCCCCGATTGCGCTCGAACAAGCGCTCCAGCGCTGTCCAATCGCCATCGCGCTGGAACCGTAGCATCAGCTGAGCGTCTTCATGGGCCGGCATTACCTCCGATATCGTTAATCCGGCCTGAAACCCGACGGTGCCGGGGGAAAAAAAGAGCTCATAACTCAGCGCTGCACCAATGCTGCGCCGCTGAGTTATAGGCCGCTTTCTTCCCCCGGCACCGTCTTCAGGTCAGGGCGCCGGCGGTGCGGAGGTCTTCGATTTGCTGGCGGGTGAAGCCGGCTTCGGTGAGGACGGCGTCGGTGTCTTCGCCGGCGCGGCGGGGGGCGTCGGGGGTTGTGGCGGGGGTGCGGCTGAAACGCGGCGCGGGCGCGTTCTGCTCGACGCCGTTGACGCTGACGAACGAGCCGCGAGCCACGTTGTGCGGATGGCGCGCGGCCTCCTCCACAGTCAGGACCGGGGCGAAGCAAGCGTCGGTGCCTTCCATGATCCGGCACCACTCATCGCGCGTTCGCGAGGCCACCGCGGAGGTGATCGCCGAGCGCAACTCGGCCCACTCCCGCGTTCCCGGATCGACGACCGGAAAGCCGACACGCTTATACCGCTGCCAATCGAGCCCGAGCTTGTCGAGCAGCTGCGCGAAGAACTGCGGTTCCAGCGCGCCGATGGCGACGTACTTGTGATCCTTGGTCTTGTACGTGTCGTAGTAGGGCGCGGCGCCCGCAAGGAAGTTCATGCCGGTCGCATCCTGGAACATGCCGCGCGCACGCATGCCGTAGAACATCGCGAGCAGCGCCGTCGAGCCATCGACCATCGCCGCATCGACGATCTGGCCGCGTCCCGACTGGCGGGACTCGAGCAGCGCCGCGAGCACGCCGAATGCGAGCAGCATGCCGCCGCCGCCGAAGTCGCCGACGAGGTTGAGCGGCGGCACGGGCTTGCCGCCCGGCGTGCCGATCAAGTGCAGCACCCCAGCGAGCGCGATGTAGTTGATGTCGTGGCCGGCGGCCGGCGCGAGCGGACCGTCCTGACCCCAGCCCGTCATGCGGCCGTATACCAGACGGGGATTACGCGCGAGACAGACCTCCGGCCCCAGACCGAGCCGCTCGAGCACGCCGGGCCGGAAGCCTTCGATGAGCACCTCCGATTGCTCCAGGAGCTTGAGCACGACCTCGACGCCCGCCGCGTTCTTCAGATCCAGCGCGATCGAGCGCCGATTCCGCAGCAGCGGATCGGGCGGCGGTGACTCGTTCGGCCGCGCCGAGGCGCGCTCGATCCGCACGATCTGCGCACCGAGGTCGGCGAGCATCATCGAGCAGAACGGCGCCGGCCCGATCGCAGCGATCTCGACAATCTTGATTCCGGCCAGGGGTCCCATGGGGTGCTATTGTACTTGTTGTTATGAAAACGCCACTGTGCGAACTGCTAGGTATCGAGTTTCCCCTGTTCGCCTTCAGTCACTGCCGTGACGTGGTCGCAGCCGTGACCAACGCCGGCGGCTTCGGCGTGCTCGGTGCCAGCCGCCACACGCCCGAAGAGCTGGAACTGGAACTAAAGTGGATCGACGAGCACGTGCACGGCCGGCCGTACGGCGTCGACATCCTGATTCCGGAGAACATGGTCGGGCGCGACGGCAGCGTCGACATCGAGACGTTGCGTGCGCGCGTGCCGGAGCGACATAAGGAGTTCGTGCAGGCGCTGCTCGCCCGCTACGGCGTGACGCTCGACCTCGACGATCCGCGCGTTGCCAAGCGCGAGATGCCCTTGCTGCCCGCCGTGTCGGCGCGCTTGATGGACGTGGCGTTCTCACATCCGATCAAGCTCATCGCCAACGCACTCGGCGTGCCGCCGCAGTCGATGATCGATCGAGCGCGCGCACAAGCAGTGCCCGTCGCAGCACTGGTCGGGGCGAAGGAACACGCGATCCGGCAAGTCCGGGCCGGTGTCGACATCATCGTCGCCGAAGGTGCGGAAGCCGGCGGCCACACCGGCGAAGTCTCGACGCTCGTCCTCGTGCCCGAAGTCATTCGCGCCATTCAGCCGATCCGCCCCGTGCCGGTGCTCGCGGCGGGCGGCATCGTCACCGGCCGCCAGATGGCCGCGATGATGGCGTTGGGCGCCGCAGGTGCCTGGACCGGCACCGTGTGGCTGATGACGAGCGAATCGGAAGCCTCGCCGCTGATCCAGCAGAAATTCGCAGCCGCCACATCGCGCGACACCGTGCGCTCGAAGAGTCGCACCGGCAAGTACACGCGTCAGCTGCGCTCTGCGTGGACCGATGCGTGGAGCGCGCCGGAAAGCCCAGGCCCGCTGCCGATGCCGTTGCAGCTGTTCCTCAGCGAGCCGGCCCTGCGTCGCGCCGAGCACGAAGCCAGTCGCGGTAATCGCAAGGCAGAGGATCTGGTGACGTATTACGTCGGCCAGGGCGTCGGCCTGCTGGATCAGGTGAAGACGTCACGGGCCGTCGTGCTCGAGTTCATGGAAGAGTTTGCCGAGGCAGCGGCTGAGATGAGCGAGCTGACGAAATAGGCGCGGCGCCTATCTTCCCGGCTTCGCGAACACAAACCGGTTCCCGTACTCGAACGATCGCACGTGGACGGCCGCGCCGAGCGGATCGTCCTCGATCATCGCGTGCAGCGTGCGATCGTCCTCGTCGTGCGTATTCGCCAGGAAGCGCTCGCCGGTCCCGTCGAGCCGGCCGACCACGACCGCATGCGCCGGGCCCTCCTTACCGTACGCGACCGTGTAGCTCTCGATCGTCGCCGGACCATCGGCTTCTCCCGCAACAGTCGGCGTCGCCCACGAATCCACTTGCGACTGCAAGGCGGTGCTGTCGCAGCGGACGAACTCGGTCGGCCGGGTCGAATAGATGCCGACCGCGTACTTCGACATGTGTCCGCCGTTTGCCCCGATGAAACCGAACGCGCCGTCGCGCTCGCGCAGCTTCTCCACCATCGATGCGATCGCATGCGTCGAATAGCTGTTGCCGGGTCCGCCGAAGTACGGCAGCCCGCCGGTGACAGTGAGGCCACGCGGATCTTGGGTCGATATTCCCAAGCCGTCGCAGATGTTGAACACCGCGATCGGGAAACAGCTGTAGAGATCGAACAACGCGATGTCATCGACCGTGACGCGCGCCGCGCTGAGAGCTTCGCGAGCCGCGAGCCGCGCGGCGGGCGATGCGCCGAGGTCTTCGCGACTCATGATCTCGCGCTCCTTCACGCACGAGTAACCATGGAGATAGACCCACTTGCTCCGATCGATCCCCAGTTCTTCCGCAGCCTCGGTCGATGCGATCAACACGGCGGCCGCCTGATTCACTTGATCGCGCGCGACGAGCAAGCGCGTGTACGGATCTGCAATCACGCGATTGCGCTCGGTCACCGCGACCAGCGCTTCCGGCGTGTACGCGACAGGCGCGGTCGAATACGGATTCTTCGCCGCGACCGCACTGAACGGCGCGAACAGTCGGCCCATCTCGCGCGCATAGTCCTCGCGCGACAATCCCAACCGAGCGCGGCGCGCATGCTCGAAAACAGCGTACGAGATTGATGCCTGTACGAGACCGTGCTGCCGCGTGTACGCGGTGCTCAGGTCCTCCAGGCCCAGACCGCGATCGTCGACCGGCGCGTCGATCGATTCCGCCCAGTCGGCAGCGAGGCCGTTCGCCATCAGATGTTTCGAAGTGGAGATCGCTTCCGAGCCGACGATCAGCGCGAGCCGCATTTCGCCCGTTGCAACGCGCTCGCAGAATTCGCTGACGAGCGTCTGCGGCGTGTCGCCGCCGACCTTGGCCCACACGGCCGTGCGCGCAGTCGCGCCGAGCCGGCGCGCGATCGAATGCGGAAAGTTGTCGGACTTGCCGAACGGCGTCGAATAACGCGGGATCGAATCTTCGAACGTGCGCAGTGCGCCGATGCCGTCGATCTGCGCGACCAGCCGCGCATCGTTGTGCGCGTCACGACAAGCAGAGCTCGCAGCTTCCACGGCAAGTTCGACGCTCGAAAGTCCGCGGTACTGAGGCGAGTCCAGACGATCCGTGTATTGACCGACACCGATGATGACCGGAGTCTGCTTGCGCATCATGACGGACGCGGCTCGAGCTGTACGAATCGAGTGCCCGGCGCGGGCGGTGTTTCCGGCGGACCGGCGAAACACTGCGCCATCGACATCCATTCGTGGGCGACTTCGCCGCTCACTCGTAGCTTGGTGTCAGCGATGTTGCGCGTCTGAGCAACGACCTGGCAGAACTCTACCGCCGCGCCTTCGACGAAGTTGCGCGCATCGGGCTCGTGCCACGTCCACCATTCGCCGGACGGACTGCGCAGACGAACGTGCGGCTTGATCGTCGGCACCGCGCGACCGCGATTCGCGAACGTCCAACCGAAAGTGTTGACGCCCATGATCGCGATATTGCGGATCCGGTCGTGCTCGACGCGCACGCGCCCGAGCATGTCGAACGCTGCCTGACCGTGCGACCACGTTTCCATCTGGCGCGCGCTGATGCAGGAACGCACGCTCATCTCGGGGCCCGCCCACTTCACTCGCCGCGAAGGATCGAGGCCTGCGTAGTCGTCAGCGACCTGATGCGCGAACTCATGCCAGCGCTGCAGCAGCTCGCGGCCCGTGCATCCACGCAACCAGATGCGCGCGTAGTCGGCCATCGAGTGGCCAGCGGCGAGCGAATTGACAACGCTGTCCCAGAACCCGGGGAAGGCGTTCGACCCTTCGAGCGTGAGGCGCGCTGCGTAATCGAACATGTGCAGGTGGCCGAGCACGTCGTCGAGGGTCCAGCGCTTGAATTGGGTCGGCTGCGACCAGCGCACCGGATCGACGTCGGCGAGCAACGCGTAGAGAGCGTCGCACTCGTCGCGATAGTCGATGGCCTGGGTCAGCATCGCGAGTACCCCGTTGCTGAGTGGCACTCTAGCAGAGAGTCGGGCCGAAGCCCGACCTACAGCCCAACCACAACCCTTCGTAGCACGCTGCAGGTCGGGCTTTAGCCCGACTTCCTTCTCTTCTCTACTGCGCCTGCCAAACGCTCCAGGACAGCGACCGACGACGCCCAATCGATACATCCATCCGTGATGCTCTGCCCATACATCAGCGGTTTTCCCGGTGTCAGGTCCTGCCTGCCGCCGACCAGGTGACTCTCCACCATCACGCCCACGATGCGGCGCTCCCCGCCTTCGATCTGCCGCGCGATGTCGTCCACGACGCCCGGCTGGTTCTCCGGCCGCTTGCTGCTGTTGCCGTGACTGACATCGATCATCACCTGCGGCCGCAGGCCGGCGCCGACGATCGTGGTGCAGACGCTGGCGATGCTGGCCGCGTCGAAGTTCGGTGCCTTACCGCCGCGCAGAATGATGTGGCAGTCGTCATTGCCGGCCGTCGTCGCGATGGCGCTGCGACCCTGCTTGGTCACCGCCAGAAAGTGATGGGGATGCGCCGCCGCCTGCACGGCGTCGATCGCGATCTTCACGTTACCGTCCGTGCCGTTCTTGAATCCGACCGGGCACGACAATCCCGACACGAGCTCGCGATGCACCTGGCTCTCCGTCGTCCGCGCACCGATCGCGCCCCACGCCACCAGGTCGCCGATGAACTGCGGCGTGATCATGTCGAGGAACTCGCAGCCGGCAGGCAGGCCGAGCTGGTTGATATCGCGCAGCAGGCCGCGCGCGAGCCGCAGGCCTTTGTTGATGTGAAAGCTCCCGTCCAGATCGGGATCGTTGATCAAGCCCTTCCAGCCCACGGTCGTGCGCGGCTTCTCGAAGTACACGCGCATGATGATCTCGAGCGTGCTCTTGTGGCGCTCGCGCTGTTCGCGCAACCGACCCGCGTACTCCAGCGCCGCCTTGGTATCGTGAATCGAGCAGGGGCCGATCACGACCGCGAGACGATCGTCGCTCGCGTGCAGAATTCGCTGCAGTCCGCGGCGCGCTGCGCTCACGGTCGCCGAGGCATGCTCGCCGAGCGGGTACTCGCGCATGAGCTCTTCGGGCGTGCTCAGCTCGCGAATGTCGCGGATGCGCAGGTCGTCGGTACGAATGGTCATAAATAAAAAAACCGCCAGGTTGTGGCGGTTCTTCGTGTCTCGTGAGGGTTTGCTTCAGTTCGAGCGCAACGGTTCCGCCAGCAGCTGGGCTGGGTCGTAGTAGTACCAGAACCAATAGCGTCGAACCGTCATGGGCGGCATTGATAGCACAGGCCAATGGCAAGGTCCATCACGTTCGTCCCAGTCGGACCGGTCCGGTGCAGATCGCCGAGTGCGTCCAGAAATGGGTAGCTGTCTTGACGTCGGAGAAAGTCGTTGGCGTCGAGTCCGCGTGCCGAAGCGCGTGCGACGGTGGAGCCGTCGACGCATGCGCCAGCTGCATCTGTCGGCCCGTCTGTACCGTCGGTGCCGGCGCTCAAGATGCTGACGCCTTCGAGTCCTTGCAGCTCGAGCGCCGCGACCAGCGCGAACTCCTGATTGCGCCCGCCAAGGCCGGTGCCGTGGACCGGCAGCGTCGTTTCGCCTCCGGCGAGAATCACGATGGGCGCATCGCTGCTAGTGCTCGCTGCTTGCCGGAGTGCAGCGGCGAAGCGACGCGCGGCTTCGTGTGTGTGTCCCTGCATTTCAGTCGTGAGAATCTCGACTGTGCATCCGCGCTCGCGTGCAGCGCGAGCTGCCGCATCGATCGAGATGCGATTGCTTGCAACGATGCGATAGTGCGAGTCGCGGAAAATCGGCGACGTCTCCTTCGGCGTCTCAGCGATGACGCCCGCAACGCCGCGCTCCAGGTACTCGACCACGGCGCGTGGCAACGCTGCGCGCAATCCATATCGCTCGACGATCGCGACGCATTCCTGAAACGTTGAAGGATCGGCAACGGTCGGGCCGGAGCCAATCGCAGTCGGCGCATCGCCGATCACATCGGAGATCGCGAGCGTACAGAAAGCTGCACACTGCGCACGCTGACGCAGACGCCCGCCAGTCACTGCCGAGAGATGTTTGCGAACGGCGTTGATCTCGTCGATCTGCGCGCCGCCGTTCACGAGCAGTCGGTTTGCAGCCTGCACGTCGGCGAACGACAGTCCTGGCGCGGGCTCCACCAGCAACGCCGAGGCGCCGCCGGTCAGCACGAAGAACATCGTGTCGTTCGCGGATGCGGCCTCGACGAGCTGCATGATCTGCCGCGTGCCCGCGAGCCCGCCGGCATCCGGCACCGGGTGGCCACCTTCGAGCACAGCGATACGCCGCAGATCCTGACCATGACCGTGCTTCACGAGCACGGCGCCGGAGTCGATGCGATCGCCGAGCACAGCCTCGAGACCGCGAGCGAGCGATGCGGCGGCCTTGCCCGCTCCAGTCACGAGCACTCTGCCCCGCCCTGACTGCGGCAACGGCACTTCGACCGCTCCGGCCGGGCCGAAATAGCGCCACGCGTTGGGTGCCATCTCGGATTGCGCGATCAACAGGTCTTCGCCGCGCGCGGCACGAACCGCGACGTCGAAGAGCTCGATGAGCAACGGCTCCGCCATCAACCACGAACGTTGGAGCGCAGGAAATTTGCCAGCCAGATACCGATACGCGCGCGATCGTTCGGCTGGCGCAGCGTCTGCAGCGCTCGTTCCGCCTGCTCGTTGGTGTACTTCGAGCTGCGACGCAACTCGATCAGCGCCGCGGCGTACTCGGGCGAGAACTCCGGATGCGATTGCAGCGACATCGCGCGACGCTGCGGATAGTCGACGATGCCGTACTCCGTGAACTCGCTGCCGCCCAGCACACGCGCGTCGGCGGGCAACTTCACGATCTGATCCTGGTGCGAGGCCGGCACAGCAATCGAGTGCGCCTCGTCCATCCAGTCGGCGCGCTGGTGCACGTCGTAGCGATGCAGCCCGATGCCCCACCCTTTCGGCGACTTAATCACGCGGCCGCCGAACGCCTCCGCCATGACTTGATGGCCGAAGCAGATGCCGACCATCGCTGCGCGCCCGCTCGCGTCGCGCACGAAATCTTTCAGCGTGCCGATCCAGGTGTCGCCGTCGTACACGCCCGAGGCCGATCCGGTGATGACATAGGCGGCACAGCTCTCAGCCTGCGCCGGCAACTCGCCGTTGCGCACTTCGAACGTCGTGAACTCGTACTGCGGTCCGAGCAGCTCCTGCACCATCGCGCTGTAGGAACCGAATCGGTCTCCCAACGGCGGCGGCGGATTGCCGGTCTGCAGAATGCCGACCTTGAGCGTCATGGCGGACAAGATACCGCAGTGTCCGCCGTCGTGGCGCCTGCGACGTGTTGTGCTGTCGCGGCGACGGCAGCCTCGAGCGCCGTCCCCTTGGCAAGCGCCGCGGCCTGCTCGACATGGACGCGGGCCTGCGCGACGCAGCCGCGATCGCTGAGGATTTCCGCAAGATTGTTGTGGGCGACGACATTGCGCGGATCGAGCGCCAGCGTCGCGAGGTAACCGGCCTCCGCAGCCTCCCGATCACCGCGCCGGTAGCTGACGTTGGCGAGGCCGAGCTGCGGCCAGGCCGACTCGGGCCACTGCTCGCGCGCCCGGGCATAAGCCTGGCCGGCGGCCTCCAATCTCCCGACCGCTTCGAGACCCGCGGCGGCGGCAACGTAGCGATCGAGCTGTGGCCCCGCCGGCAACTGCCCCGGCTCCAGCACGACCACGCCCCAGCGCTGCGCGCGATTCCACGTACTCATGAACCGTCGCATGCCCATCACGCGCCGCTCGGTCGTTCCCGATCGCAACACCAGCGTGCCGGCGTCGAGGTCGTAGCCGACGACCACGGCGTAGTGCCAGATCGGGATGGGCTGTACGCCCAGGTTCTGCATCACCAGCACAGGTGAGCCGGCAGCAACCTCTCGCAGCAGCGATGGCAGATCTTTAGCGATTTCGTAGGCCATGCGATCGCGCATTCGAGCAGCGGCGACGAGCTCGACTTGCAGGCTGCCCTTCCTGCCGGGGAGATAGACCTCGTTGGCAAGCTCGTCGGGCGCACCTTCGGCACCAGAGTTACGCAGGACGGTCGCCAGTGCGGCCGGCCCGCACTGGTACTGCATCTGGGGAAAGAACGGGACCTGCGTCAGTTCGACCTGCGGCGGGAGACCCGCAGTCTCCTCGGCCGGGAAGCGCGGCGGGTTGAGCGTGCAACCCGCCAACGCCACCAACAGGATCGAAACCGCGCTACGGGAACTTCTTGAAGATGTCGATGACACCGACGGCTTCGAGAATCAGCAGCACCACGAACACGACACCGATGACGGCGAGCACGTCGCCGCCCGCAGGCGCGCTTTCGAGCTTGTCTGCAAGCGTGCTCAGCTCCGAATCCGTCAGACCCGCGAGCCGCGCCTCGACCTGCGCCTGATCGACGCCATACGCCTGCAGCTGGTCGCGAGCTTCGGCCGTTGCCAGGACTCGATTGACGCGCGCCAGGTCGGTGTCGCGCTGGGCCGATTCCAACCCGGCGAGCGTGCCAATGACTTCCGCCTGCACCACGAGCGGCGAACCGACGTTCAGCAACGCGATCGCAAGAATCTGCACCAATATCGTTCTCAAGAGCCCAGTCATGGAGTTACCTCTGAGTAGCTTCGCCCGCTATACGCGCCCGCCGGCGTGGCTGTTCCCCGGACACGGCGTCACAACCTGTCGGACGGGCGACATTGTAAGGCCTGTCGTCACTTGACAGGTGCCTGCCGAGTGCGTGTGATTGCGCGGCGGAACTGTATAACAATCACAATGACGCCACCCGCCACAGTCCTGATCGTCGAAGACGAAATCGTCCTCAGCTTCTTCATCCGCACGCTGTTCGAAGAGCGCGGCCTGCGGGTCGCGGCGGCGTCGACCGCGGCCGGGGCGCTGCAACTGATCGACAGCCTGGGATCGTCGCTCGGCGCTGCGATCATCGACGTGGGCCTGCCCGACACGTCGGGCGACCAGCTCGTGGCGCCGATCCGCGCGTGCTGCCCGAGCTGCCGATCGTGATCGCCACCGGCTTCTCGGAGACGGAATTCGGCCGGCGTTTCCAGGACGACAGCCGCGTCCGCGTGATCGGCAAACCGTTCGATGCGCCCCAGCTCTGGTCGGTGCTGGGCATGCTCGACGGGCACTTCGCCTAGAGCGATTCCCGGAACCTTCGCCGCAACCCTGGCGTTCTGCCAATCAATGCGAACAAATCCGCCAGCCGTCGATCCCTGGGCGGAGCTCGGCGACCGCGAGCACCTGGTCCAGTTTTACGAAGATTCGCAGACGCTCGTCGAGACCCTGGAAGGCTTCATCGGCGGGGCGCTGCGCGCCGATAGCGCCGGCGTCGTCATTGCGACGCGTGAGCACCTCGATGCTCTGGATCGGCAGCTGGCGGCAAGCGGCATCGACGTAGCCGCAGTCAAGCAGAGCGGGCAATACGTCACGCTCGAGGCCGGCACTCTGTTGCAGCAGATCCTCGCGAACGGCTGGCCGCAACCAGACCTGTTCCGCATCAAGGTCGGCGGCCTGATCGACAAGGCGCATGCGCGCTGGGGCTCGGTGCGTGCGTTCGGTGAGATGGTCGGGCTGCTCTGGCGCGACGGCGCACCTGGCGCGGCGCTGCGGCTCGAAAGCCTGTGGAACGATCTCGCTCGCACGCAAGCATTCACCCTGCTCTGCGGCTACGACGTCGCGCAGCTGCGCAATGGCGATCGCAAGCTCCTCGGCGGAATCTGCGCCGTGCATGGTCAAGCATCGTTCGATGGGGAGGAACCGCGGCCAACCGGCGACGCGACGGAGCGAGCGCAGTGGACGGCGCGACTGGAACGGCGCGTGCAACGCCTGGAGCGGGAGTTGCAACGACGCAAGCTGCTCGAAACGAGCCTGGCTGAGCGCGAGATGGAGCTCGCGGATTTTCTCGACAACGCCGTGGTTGGCCTGCACAAGGTCGACGCCAACGGTGTGGTCGTGTGGGCGAACCGCGCGGAGCTCGACCTGCTCGGCTACGCGCCGGACGAGTACATCGGCCGGCCGGTCGCGGACTTCGTCGTCCCGCGCGAACAGGCGGCGCATCTGCTCAGGCGCGCCCAGGCCGGCGAGGCGTTCCGCGACGAGCACGTGCAGATGCGCTGCAAAGACGGCTCGACCAAAGACGTGCTGATCAACTCGAACCCGCTGATGATCGACGGCAAGTTCATCTGCACCCGCTCCTCGATGCGCGACGTGACGACTCAATGGACGGTCGAAGGCCACTTGCGCGGCGAAGCGCAGAAGTGGGAGATCCTGCACCGGACCGGCATCACGCTGTCGAGCGATCTCGATCTCGAGCGCATCGTGCAAACCGTCACCGACGCCGCCGTGCAACTCACCAACGCGCAGTTCGGCGCGTTCTTCTATAACGTCGAGAAGCCGGAAGGCGGCTCGTACATGCTGTATTCGTTGTCGGGCGTGCCGCGCGAGTCGTTCGCGAAGTTTCCGATGCCGCGCGCGACCGCGATGTTCGGCCCGACGTTCCGCGGTGAGGGCATCATTCGCATCGACGACGTGCTGGCGCATCCGGACTACGGCAAGTCCGCGCCGTATCACGGCATGCCGCAAGGGCACCTGCCGGTGCGCAGCTATCTCGCCGTGCCAGTCATCGCGCGCGGCGGCAAAGTGCACGGCGGCCTGTTCTTCGGCCATTCCACGCCGGGTGTGTTCACGCATCGCGACGAGCTGATCGTCGGCGGCATCGCGGCGCAAGCCGCCATCGCAATGGACAACGCCTACCTGTTTCGCGAAAGCCAGCGGACGCAGCAAGAGCTGCAGCAGCTCAACGCAGATCTCGAGAAGCGTGTCGTCGAGCGCACCGCCGAGCTGCAGCGCTCGGAGCTTCAATTCCGCGAGCTGGTGAGCGGCGTCGTCGACTACGCGATCTACATGCTGGACGTCGAGGGCAACATCATCAACTGGAATCCCGGCGCCGAGCGCATCAAGGGCTACAGCCGCAGCGAAGCGATCGGCAAGCACTTCTCCATGTTCTACACGCCCGAGGATCGCGAGAAGCGCGTGCCGTGGCACGCACTGACAGTCGCAGCGACGATGGGCAAGTACGAAGCCGAAGCCTGGCGCGTGCGCAAGGATGGTGAGCGCTTCTGGGCCAGCGTCGTGATCGACGCCATCTACAACGATGCCGGCGCCGTCGTGGGCTTCGCCAAGATCACGCGCGATCTGACCGAGCGCCGGCTGATCGAGGATCAGCTGCGGCAGTCGCAAAAGATGGAGGCGATCGGCCAGATCACCGGCGGCGTCGCGCACGACTTCAACAATCTGCTCACGGTGATCGTCGGTAACCTGGAGACGATCTGGCGCCACGCACCTGCCGACGACGGCAAGCTGCGACGTGCGATCGATCAGGTCACACGCGGCGCGCAGCGGGCAGTCACGTTGACCCAGCAATTGCTGGCGTTCTCGCGACGTCAGCCGCTGAACCCGAAACCGACCGACATCAACCGCCTGGTCGCGGGCATGTCGGACCTGGTCCGCCGCACGATCGGCGAGAACATTTCGGTCGAGACGGTGCTGGCGGGTGGCCTGTGGCGCGTCGAGATCGATGCGCATCAATTGGAAAGCGCGCTGCTGAATCTCGCCGTCAACGCACGCGACGCGATGCCCGAGGGCGGCAAGCTCACGATCGAGACTGCCAACGCGCATCTCGACGACGGCTACGCCGACCACTATCCGGAGCTGGCGGCCGGGCAATACGTCGCCGTGTGCGTCACGGACACGGGCACCGGCATGAGTGACGACGTCATCACCCACGCGTTCGAGCCGTTCTATACGACCAAGCCGATCGGCCAGGGCACGGGCCTCGGCCTGAGCCAGGTCTACGGCTTCGTCAAGCAGAGCGGCGGACACGTCAAGCTCTACAGCGAAGTCGGCCAGGGCACGACGGTGAAGATCTATCTGCCGCGCATGAGCAGACAGGCGGATGAGGAACCGGAAGCGCCCTTCGCCGCGCCGCCGACCGGCAGCAAGCACGAAGTCGTGCTGGTCGTCGAGGACGACGACGACGTGCGCCTGTTCACGACGGAAAGCCTGCGCGAGCTTGGGTTCACGGTGGTCCAGGCGCACGATGCTCCATCAGCGTTGAAGCTGCTGGAGATACGCCCGGAGGTGCAACTCATCTTCACCGACGTCGGTCTGCCGGGAATGAACGGCGCACAGCTGGTCGCGGCTGCGCGAGCGATGCGTCCTGACATCAAAGTGCTCTTCACGACCGGTTACGCGCGCAACGCCATCGTGCATCAGGGTCGGCTCGATCGAGGCATCGAGCTCATCACCAAGCCATTCACGCGGCTGCAGCTCGCGTCCCGCATTCGCGACGTGCTCGACGTGCCAACCGCCCGCACGCACAAGCCTATTGCGCTCGTGGTCGAAGACGAAGCGCTGGTGCGGATGTTCGTCATCGACCAGCTCACCGATCTGGGATTCGAAGTGATCGAAGCAGCGACCGCAACGGAAGGACTGCGCGCCGCGCGCAATCACCAGCAGCTCGACCTCGCGATCGTGGACCGCGGGCTGCCGGATCGCGACGGGATCGACGTGGTCGCGGAGCTGCGCACGCAGCTGCCTTCGCTACCAGTGATAGTCGCCAGCGGTTACGGCGACTTGCCCGATCACCAGGCACTGCGCAACGACGTGCACATCCGGTTCATGTCGAAGCCGTACGACGTCGACGCGCTGACGACGGCGCTGCGAGCGCTGAACGTGCGGACCAGGGAAATGCAGTAGCGATCAGTCGGGAATCACAGCGGTCGCTTCGATCTCGACCTTCGCACCCGGCTCGACCAACGAGACGACCTGCACGACGGACATCGGCGGATAGTGCCGACCGATGACGTCGCGATAAGCCGCGCCGATCTCCTTCTGCTCCGCGCGGTACTCGTCCAGGTTCGTGACGAACCAGGTGAGGCGGACCAGGTGCTCGGGCCGCGCGCCGGCCTGCGCCAGCAGCACCATGATGTTCTGCAGCGCCTGGCGCAGTTGCACGGAGAAGCGCGTGCTCACCAGCTGCTGCGACTCGCTCCAGCCGATCTGGCCGGCGAGATAGATCTGCCGCCCGCGCGTGCTGACGCCGTTCGCGTAACCCTTCGGTGCCGTCCAACCCGGCGGCTGCAGGAATTCGCTGCCCATCAGTTACCCTCGAAGACTGGTTTTTGTTTGGCCAGGAACGCGCGATAGGCGCGCCGAAAATCTTCCGTCTGCATGCACAAGGCCTGCGCCTGCGCCTCGGCTTCGATTGCCTGCTCCAGGCTCATGCTCCATTCCTGATTCAACATCGTTTTGGTGATGCCGTTGGCGAACGACGGCCCCGCCGCGATTTCCTGGGCGAGCTGCGTGGCCGAGGTCGACAGTTGATCGGGGGCGACGAGACGATTGAAGAAGCCCCACTGCGATGCTTCGTCGCCGCTCATGCTGCGCCCGAGGTACAACAGCTCCGCTGCACGCCCCTGACCGATGATTCGCGGCAGGATCGCGCATGCGCCCATGTCGCAGCCCGCCAGCCCGACGCGATTGAACAGAAATGAAATGCGCGAGCGTGCGGTGCCGACGCGCAGGTCGCTCACCATTGCGATGATTGCGCCGGCGCCGGCGCAAACACCGTCGACTGCGGCGACGATGGTCTGCGGACAGCCGCGCATCGCTTTGACCAGATCGCCGGTCATGCGCGTGAAGCCGAGCAGGCCCGTCATATCCATCTTGGTCAGCGGGCCGATGATCTCGTGCACGTCGCCACCCGAGCAGAAGTTCTCGCCGGCGCCGCTGACGACGATCGTCTTGATCGACCGGTCGGCCACCAGGTTGCGGAACAGGTCGCGCAGCTCCGCATACGACTCGAAGGTCAGCGGGTTCTTGCGCTCGGGACGGTTCAGCACGACGCGACCGATCGCGCCTTCGACCGACCAGAGGAAGTGCTGCGCGCTGTAGTTGGCAAGTTGCATCGTGCTCACTCCGTTCCACGCTCGTCGAGCGGAACACTGTCGAGGATGTGTTGCTTCAGCGTGTGCAGACGCTCGGCGAGCGAGCGGGCTTCGCGCGCAGAGAGACCGGCGAACAGTTCGGCGATCCAGCGCTCGTGCTCGGTCGCCATCGCGCGAAACACGCGACGACCTTCGCGCGTGAGCTTTACGCGCAAGGCGCGGCGGTCGGCGCCATCGGACTCGCGCACTACCAGGCCTTCGTCTTCGAGAGAGTCGGTGAGGCCGGTGACGTTGCCGCCCGTGACCATGAGCCGGCTCGACAGCTCGCTCATGCGCAGGCCCTGCGGCGAGCGATCGAGCTGTGCCATCAAGTCGAAGCGCGGCAGCGTCGTGCCAAAGCGTGTCTGCAAACGCCGCCGCACGCGGCTCTCGACCAAGCTGGTGCAGGCGAACAAGCGTAGCCACAGTCGGAGTGCGTGATGATCGTCGCTCGTCGCACGCGTCTCAGCGTCGATCGGTCGCGTATCGGCGCTCACATCAATTCTCCGCCGGCGACCGCGATGCTCTGCCCTGTAATGCTGCTGGCGCCGCTGCTACAGAGCCAGAGAACGGTCTGCGCGACTTCTTCGGGCGCGATCAATCGACCTTGCGGATTGCGCACGGTCAAAGCGGCACGAGCAGTAGCTTCGTCGCGACCTGTCTTTGCCTGAATGTTTGCCACTGCGTCGCGCACCATGTCGGTGTCCGAATAGCCGGGGCAAACCGCGTTCACCGTGATGTTCTTGCGCGCCAGTTCGATCGCGAGCGAACGCGTGAGGCCGATCACGCCGTGCTTGGCCGCCGAGTACGCAGTGACATAGGCGTATCCCGTGAGGCCTGCAACGCTAGCGATGTTGACGATGCGCCCGCGCCCGGCTTGCAGCATGTCCGGCAGCGCACAGCGAATGCATCGATACACGCCGCCGAGATTGATCGCGAGCATCTCGTCCCAAAGCGAATCGGGAGCCGAGAGCAGCGGCGCGCTCCGTGCCTGACCAGCGTTGTTGACGAGGATCGTGACAGCGCCGAATCGTTCTCTGGCAGCCGCAAATGCTGCCTGCAGGGTATCGCCGTTGGTTACATCGGCAATGACCACGCAAGTTTCGGTGCTGCTGTTCAGCTCAGCTGCAAGTTTGTCGAGCGATTCGCGATTGCGCCCGAGCAAAGTGAGCTTCGCGCCCTGCGCCGCGAGAGCGCGCGCGATTGCAGCGCCGATGCCGCGACCCGCACCCGTCACGACCGCGTGCTCGCCTTGCAGCGAGCTCATACTGCACCCGCGATAAGCGCCGCACGCTGCAGATTGCGTTCGAGCTGACTCTTGCCCGACAGATACTGCTGCGGCCACCACTGTCCGGAATGCTGGAGCTGTGCGGCCGCCTGCAACGTCCAGTTCGGATTGGCCAGATGCGGTCGCGCGACGGCACAGAGATCGGCGCGCCCCGACGCGACGATCGAGTTGACGTGATCCGGCTCGTAGATGTT
Organism: Steroidobacteraceae bacterium; assembly: GCA_035493235.1. GTDB lineage: Bacteria > Pseudomonadota > Gammaproteobacteria > Steroidobacterales > Steroidobacteraceae > Steroidobacter. Next base: position 20,248 of record DATJIP010000046.1, on the reverse strand, counting down.
GCCCACTGCGATTGTCGGCACATTGAGCGTGTTGCGGATGAAATCCGAGAACGGTGTTTGATACATCCTGCCGTAGACCGGCTTCTGCCACGGTACGGTCTGACCCGTCGAAACATCGAGTACGTCCGCGCCGGCTTCGTGCAGAGCGCGAGCCGTCGCGATCAAGTCATCGTCGCTCAAGCCGCCCTGCGCCCAATCGCTCGCCGATATGCGTACCGAAAGCGGCATACCTGCAGGCATGATCGCGCGCACCGCCTGAATCACCTCCGCCGGGAATCGCACGCGATTCTCGATCGAACCGCCGTAGCGGTCGGTGCGCTGATTCGTCAACGGCGACAGGAAGCTCGCCAGCAGATAGCCGTGCGCCATGTGCAGCTCGATCATGTCGAAGCCGGCCTGCAAGCCCAACCGCGCAGCCAGGACGAACTCGGCAGTGATCGCCGCGATGTCCTCCTCGCTCGCCTGCTTCGGCACCTGGCTGACGCCATCGATGTACGGCAGCGGCGATGCCGAGATGATCGGCCAGTTGTCCGACTCCAGCGGATAGTCCGCTCGTTCCCAGCCGAGCTGCGTCGAGCCTTTGCGGCCCGAGTGCCCGAGCTGCAAGCAGATCTTCGCATCCGAATGCTCGTGCACGAAGCCGACGATGCGACGCCATGCGTCGCGCTGCGCTTCGTTCCACAGCCCGGTGCATCCCGGCGAGATGCGGCCGTGCGGCGACACGCAGGTCATTTCGGTAAAGACGAGACCTGCTCCGCCCGTCGCGCGTGCGCCGTAGTGCACGAGATGCCAGTCGTTCGGCATGCCGTCGACCGCCGAGTACTGCGCCATCGGCGAGACCACGACGCGATTGACGAGCTCCAGGTCGCGCAGCTTGAACGGCAGGAACATCGGCGGGCATTTGCCATCGGCAACACCACAGCGTTGCGCGAGCCGTCGCTCGACATCGCCGACGAAGCCAGCGTCGCGCAGCTTGAGATTGTCGTGACCGATGCGCTGACTGCCGGTGAGCAAGCTGTACGTGAACTGCAGCGGCTCGAGATCCGTGTAACGCGCGACGTTCTCGAACCACTCCATGCGGTTGCGCGCCGCGCTCTGCAGCTTCAACGCTTCGAGCTCGCGCTCCTCTTGATAGCGATGCAGCGCGTCGCCCACGTCGCCGCCGCGCGAGATCTCGCGGCTCAGGGCGATTGCATCTTCCATCGCAAGCTTTGTGCCCGAGCCGATCGAGAAGTGCGCCGTGTGGGCGGCATCGCCGATCAGCACGATGTTGCGAGTGAACCAGCGTCGACACAGCACGCGGTTGAAGTTGAGCCAGGCCGAGCCGCGCAGGTGCCGCGCGTTGCTCATCAGGCGTGCGCCGCCGAGATACTTACCGAACAGGCGCTCGGCGAACTCGATCGATTCGTCGGTGGTCGCACGGTCGAGCCCGTGGGCACGCCAGGTTTCCTCGCGCGTCTCGACGATCACCGTCGAGAGCTCCGTGCTGAACTGATACGCGTGGATCTGGAACCAGCCGTGCTCGGTTTTCTCGAACGCAAACGTGAAGGCGGGAAAGCGCTGCGTCGTGCCCAGCCAGATGAAACGGCACTTGCGCACATCGACGCTGGGCTCGAAGGCCGGTGCGTACTGCTGACGGACGCGACTGTTGACGCCGTCGGCAGCGATCAGCAGATCCGCATCCGCGAACTCCGCTTCATCGCGAATCTCGTGCTGAAACGTCTGCTCGACGCCGAGGCTCGCCGCCCGCTCCTGCAGGATGTTGAGCAGGCGCTTGCGCTCGATCCCGGCGAAGCCGTGGCCGCCGGTGCGGATCGCAGCGCCGTGAATGTGAACGTCGATGTCGTCCCAGTGATAGAAGCTGTCGACGATGGCGGCATGCGAAGGCGCATCCGCAGCAGCGAATCCGGCCATCGTCTGGTCCGAGAACACGACGCCCCAGCCGAAAGTGTCGTCGGGCTTGTTGCGCTCGTGGACCTCGATGCGCGCCCGCGGCAACGCCTGCTTCAGCAGGATCGCCGAATACAACCCCGCCGGCCCCCCACCCATACAGACAATACGCCTCATGCCGGAACTTTAGATATGCTTAATTTAGATGTCAAACAAATGTCAGGCTGAAGCCTGACCCGCAAGCCCCTTCTGTGTGGGTCAGGCTTCAGCCTGACTCCCCCTTCCTGTACATTTCCGCCCCATGCCGTACCTCTTCCCGCCCGCCACCCCCGCCGTTGCCATCAAAGGCCGCTCCGATCTCTTCCCCGTCCACCGCATCTACTGCGTCGGCCGCAACTACGCCGACCACGTGCGGGAGATGGGCGGCAACCCGGATCGCGAGCCGCCGATCTTCTTCGCCAAGCCAGCCGATGCGGTCGTTCCCAACAACGCACGCATCCCCTATCCGTCCCGCACGAAAAACTTCCACCACGAGATCGAGCTGGTGATCGCCATCGGCAAGGGCGGTCGGGACATCGCCGTGGCGCAGGCGCTCGAGCACGTCTTCGGCTACGCGGTCGGCAACGACCTGACGCGCCGCGATCTGCAATCGGAAGCCAAGGACAACGGCCGTCCGTGGGACACGAGCAAGGGCTTCGACCGCTCCGCCGTCCTCAGCGCCATCACGCCGGCTGCCCAGAGCGGGCATCTGCGCAGCGGTCGGATCTGGTTGAAGGTGAACGGTCAGATGCGGCAGCAGGCGGATCTGTCCGAGCTGATCTGGAGCGTGCCCGAGGTCATTGCGGAGCTGTCGACGTTCTTCGAGCTGCAGCCCGGCGATCTCATCTATACCGGCACGCCCGCCGGCGTCGGCGCGCTCAAGAAGGGCGATCGCATCGAAGGCGGCATCGACGGCCTCGACGAATTAAGCACAACAATCGAGTAACCCATGCGTACCCTGCTCATTTGCTGCGCGCTGGCCCTCTTCTCATCGCTTGCCAGCGCCGCGGACGAGGACTGGATTCAGCTGTTCAACGGCCGCGATCTGACCGGCTGGACGCCGAAGATCACGCATCACGAGCTGGGCGACAACTACGGCAAGACGTTCCGCGTCGAGGACGGCCTGCTGAAGGTGCGCTACGACAATTACCCCGACGGCTTCGAGACGCAGTTCGGTCACCTCTTTTACGCCAAGCCCTACTCGTATTACCGACTGCGCGTCGAATACCGCTTCGTCGGCAAGCAGGCGGCCGACCCGCCGGGCGGCTGGGCGAACCGCAACAGCGGCATCATGTTCCATGCGCAGGCGCCGCAGACGATGACGAAGGAGCAGGACTTTCCGATCTCGATCGAAGCGCAGTTCCTCGGCGGACTGAGCGACGGCAAACCGCGCCCCACCCTGAGCATGTGCTCACCGGGCACGGAGATCGTCTACCAGGGCGAGCTGTATCCGAAGCATTGCCTGCCCTCGGCCTCCAAGACCTATGACGGCGATCAATGGCTGCAGATCGAGCTCATCGTGATCGGCGGCGCGCACATCACGCACATCGTCAACGGCGAGAACGTGCTCGAGTATTCGCTGCCGCAGATCGGCGGCGGCATGGTCGCGAACCTCGACCCGAAGGCGAAGCCCGACGGCGAGCTGCTGAGCGGCGGCTACCTCGCGTTGCAGAGCGAGTCGCACCCGATCGACGTGCGCAAGATCGAGCTATTGGACCTCGAAGGCTGCATGGACTCCAAGGCCAAGAACTACCGCAAGTACTTCGTGCACTCGATGCCGAAGACGTGCACCTACTAGCCGCTCACGCGATCGCGTACAGATAGTCGACGTACGACTTGATCGCGCCGTTCAGCCCCGCGATCTTCGGATTCTGCGATTCGACCAGGTAGTACTCGTCCGGCGCGTGCGCGCGCTGGCCGTGACCCAGTCCGAAGTGTCCCGCGGCGAGCTTCAGCGGATCGCCCGTGAACACATAGCCCGGCCATGAGCCGCCGCGGCGCGGCCACAGGATCGGCTCGATCCCTCCAGCACGATAAACCTGAGCTTCGGCCTTGATCAGCCGCGCGTCGACCGACGTGGTCGTCGGGTCGTAGCCGCCCGTGACATTCACTTCGATGTCGCCGAAGCCGTGCTTCGCCAGGTGCGCCTTCAATTTCTCGACCGCGCCCTTGTGCGTCATGTCCGGCACCAGACGCAGATCGAGCTTCGCGGCCGCACGATGCGGCAGGATCGTCATGCCGCCCTGCCCCGTGTAACCGCCGACCAGGCCTTCGATGTTCACCGTCGGCCGCATCGCGAGATCCTGCAGCGCCTGACGCCAGCTCGAATTGCGCGCCCACTGCTGCACGCCCATCGACTTCTTCGCGGTGTTCTCGTCGATGCGCAGCGCCGCGTCGTCGAGCATCTTCGACTCGGCGGCACTCGGCGGACGCACGCCATCCATGTAGCCCTCGATCGCCGGGTCGCCGTTCGCGTCGATCAGCGTGTTCAGCGCCTGCACGAGATGCCACGCCGGACTGTCGAGGCGCGCGCGATTGCTGGAGTGCACGTCTTTCGACGGGCCGTGCCCCCACTTCTCGCCGCTCGAAACGAGCTCCAGCTCCACGACGCCTTTCGCGCCGAGCGAGATCGTCACGTTGCCGTCGAGATCCTGCGCAGCCTCGGGCATGAAGATGCCTTCGCACTTCGCCAGCGCTTCGCGCACCGGCGACGCCAGCACGATCTGCGGGAAATGCGGCGAGCCGATCTCCTCTTCGCCTTCCGCGACGAGCACGAGGTTCACCGGAAGCTTGCGACCGGCCGCGCGGATTGCATGCAACGCTGCGATGAATGCCGACTGCGGACCCTTCTGGTTCACGGCGCCGCGTCCCATCACCACCTTGCCGAGATTCGGCAGGTCGACGAGCTGGGCTTCCCACGGCGGCGACGACCACTCTGCCGGGTTCGCCTGCTTCACGTCGTACATGAAGTAGAGCCCGAACGTGCGTCGCGCGCCGGCGTCGAGCGTCGCGAAGATGCCGGGCTGGCCGTCGGTCGGCCGCTGCTCGACGTGCTGAAAACCAGCATCGCGCAGCATGCGCATCGTCAGGTCGCAGCCTTCGGTCACGCCGCGATTCTCGGCGGCGATCGACGGCTGACGGATCCACGCCTGCAGCCGTTGCACAGCTTCGTCGTGACGCTGCTCGATCTGCTTGTAGATCGCGGCTCGATCCGACGCTGCGGCGGCCCTGCCAGCCGCGAGCATTGCGCCGGTCGCCAAGGAAGTGCCGACAAAGGTTCTGCGGGTGACTGCCATCGGAGTGCCCTCTTGTTCGATTGCGATGGGTGGCTGCGGCGATTGATTCTACAAAAACGTGCAGCACGCCGGCAGAACCGTGACCCATGCACGTTGGGAAATACCGCTAAGGGCCCATCAGCGGCGCGCATACCCTCAGGCTCACAGCAGGCCGTACCTGAACTGCGCCTAAGGAGGCTCCAGCCCGTCAAAGCACCCGCCGATAGCTTTGGGCAGTATGGTTGTATCGAAACCTCTCAGCCGCATCCTGTACGTCGACGACGATGCCTCCATGCGCGAGCTGGTCCGCACGGCGCTCGCGGACCAGGAGGACTTCTCGGTCGTGACGTGCACTTCGGGATTCGAAGCGCTGGTCATCATCGGCCAGCTGCGTCCGGATCTCATCGTGATGGACGTGGCCATGCCGCGCATGGACGGCGTGCAGACACTCGAATGCCTGCGCGCAATGGAGCTGGGTCATCACACGCCGGTCGTGTTCGTGGCCGCCGGTCTCGCCCCTGCCGAGCTGCGGCGGTTGCAGGCGGCGGGCGCGACCGAAGTCATCCCGGTGCCGTTCGTGCCGAACGAGTTGCCGGAGCTGATCCGCTCGATCTGGGGTCGCATCGCGGATTAGAATCCGCGCGATGTCGGTCTGGCCTCGCAGAATTCTCATCGTTCTCGGCGTGCTGCTGGTAGTGCTCGGCGTGGCCTACTACTGGCTGTTCGTCGACAGTCACCCTCCCAGCGACGCGTCCTATGCGCTCGACATCGATCGGGTGCGCGCCACGCTCGATACCCTCCCTGGCGATAAACCGAGCGCGGTCGAAGTCGAGCAAGTCGGAGTGTTCACGTTCCCGGCCACCGGCGTCGTCGCCGGCGACGGCTGGAATGGCGTGCCGCTGCCGGTGTTCTCCTATCGGCTGATCTATCCGGACAACAGCACGCTCATCGTGGATACCGCGCTCGAACAGTCGATGGGCGGCAGCGAGCTGTCGAGCTTCGACCCGGCCGCGCTCGCGCGCGTACAGGGCGCGATGTCCACGGCTACGCAGATCGTGATCACTCACGAGCACATGGATCACATCGGCGGCCTGATTGCCCACAGCAATCTCAAGGCTGTGTTGCCGAAGACCCGCCTGACACGTGAGCAGCTCCTGGAACCCGAGCGCAGTCTGCCGGCGAAGTTTCCCGAGCACGCGCTCGATGGCTATCAACCGCTCGTGTACGACCAGTATCGCGCGATCGCGCCGGGCGTCGTGCTGATCAAGGCGCCAGGTCACACGCCAGGCAGCCAGATGGTGTACGTGCAGACTGCGAGCGGTGCCGAGCTGTTACTGATCGGCGATGTCGCCTGGCACTCGCGCAATATCGAGCTGCAACGCGAGCGTGCGCGACTCATGACGAGCCTGTTCCTGAAGGAGGATCGGCGCGCAGTATTCGGCGAGCTCGCAGCACTGAAGCGGCTGCACGAAGCACAGCCGGCAATTCACATCGTGCCAGGCCACGACGGCCCGGTGATCCAATCGCTGATTACGGCCGGAGTACTGAAGCGCGGCTTCAGTCCTTGAGATCGCGGAACCGATCGGTCGCTGCAACGAGCTGACGTCGAATCCCCGGTTCGGTCGCCGCATGTCCGGCGTCCGGCACGATATGCAGCGCCGCTTCCGGCCACGCTTTCGCGAGCTCGAGCGCACCTTCCGTCGGACACAACATGTCATAGCGACCGTGCACGATGACGCCTGGCACGTGGCGAAAACGCGGCACGGCATCGATCAGCTCGTTGTCGCGCAAGAAGCAGCGGTTGTGCATGTAGTGCGCTTCGAGACGCGGCATCGAAAGCATGTTGGCGCGTAACGGCTCATTCGCCGGCGGCAGCAACGTCGCGCAACTCGTCTCATATCTATCCCACGTAATCGCTGCCGGCATGTGCACCGCCGGATCCGGATCCAGCAGCCTGCGCAGATAGGAACCGAGCAGATCGTGGCGCTCCGCTTCGGGCAGGAAGTCGACGAACGCCTGCCAGTACTCCGGATAGATCAGGCGGATCGGACCGAACCACCAGTCGAGATCGATCTGGCGGCACAGCCAGATCCCGCGCAGCACGAGCGCACGACATGCTTCGGGATGAGTCGCCGCGTAAGCCAGCGCGAGCGTCGAGCCCCACGATCCGCCGAACACCAGCCAGCGATCGATGCCGAGATGGCGACGCAAAGTCTCGATGTCGCTCACGACATGCTGCGTCGTGTTCTCGTGCACGCTGGCGATCGGCGTGGAACGGCCGGCGCCGCGCTGATCGAACAGCACGATCCTGTACGTCGCGGGATCGAAGAAGCGCCGATGCGTCGGATTGCAGCCGGCACCGGGGCCGCCGTGCAGGAACACCGCCGGTCGACCGGACGGATTGCCGCACAGCTCGTACACGAGGCGATGGCCGCCTGACACTTCGAGCACGCCGGTTTCGTACGGCTCGATCGGCGGATACAGATCCGGAAGTTCATTCATGCGAGCAGCTCCTGCAAGGCCGCGACCAGTCGCTCGAGATCTGCCGCAGTGCTGTGCAGATGCGGAGAGACGCGAATGTTGTTACCGCGGGCGCCTACATATACCTGACGTGAGGCGAGCGCGTCGAACAAACCCGGCGGCAGCGCGCCCCGCGCAGTGAGTCCGACCATGTGACCGACGCGCTGCTCGCGTCCCATCGAATCGAGACCGAGAGTCGCCGTGCGCGCCGTCAGCTCGCTCGTCCATTCGGTCAGCTGCTGCTGAATCCGTGCCGGCGTCCACTGCGCAATCTGCGTCAACGCTGCGAGCGCCATCGGCAACAGATAGAACTGCGCCGACTCGCCCATGTTGAAGCGCTGCGCGCCCGGCTGATATTCATCCGTGTAATCGACCAAGCCGGCGAAGTTCTCGCTGCCCGCACGATTGAGCCAGGGCTCTTCGAGCGGCTCGCCCTTCGCGTGCCAGCGCTCGGCAACATACAGATAGCCAAGTCCGTACGGACCGAGCAGCCATTTGTAGCCGACCGTAACGAGAAAATCCGGGCGGATTTCCGCGACGTCGAACGGATAGGCGCCGAGCGACTGGCTCGCGTCCACCACCAATGCGGCATCGTGACGCCGCGCAGCCGACGCGACGCGAGCTAGATCGACGAGAGCGCCATTCGTCCAATGACAATTGGCAACCGCAACCACTGCCGTGTGCCGATCGATGCTCGACACGACTGCGTCTGTGATGCTGCCGCCGCGGGCCACAGCCGTACGAATCTCCGCGCCGCGCTCGCGGGCGAGACGTCGCCAGCTATAGAAGTTCGACGGATATTCCTGATCGATGACGACGATGTTGTCGCCGGCCGCGACCGGCAAATTGCGCGCAGCAACCGCGATGCCATAGCTCACTGAGGGCACCAAAGCGACACATTCGGCCGGTGCCCCGATCAGCGAAGCGAACAAGGCCCGCAGCGCACGACCGTCGGCAAACCAATCGGCCGAGCGAACGTTCCAGGGCGCCGCCATCCTTTCGACGGCTGTGTGCCCGGCGGCGTCGACGGCGCGCAGCCGCGGGCCGAGGCTCGCCGAATTCAGATACGTGACCGCGTCGTCGATCGCGAACGACTCGCGCGGGGTCCGACCAGTGGCTTGCATGGTGCCTGCCTGTTGTTGCGGGAAGCGAGGTCGAGCATGATGCGCGCAATTCGCTGCCGCGCAACCCGACTTGCCGGAGAAGACGATGATCGTCAGAGCTTTGCTGGCTGCGCTCGTACTGTTCCTCACCGCATGCGGTGGTGGAGACACCCCGCACGGCGGCACGACCTCGGGGCCACCGCCCGCCTCGGCCGACATCTCGTTGCTGTTCATGGGCAACAGCCACACGTCGAAGAACGATCTCACCTTGATGGTTGCGGACATGGTGCGCGCCGGTAAACCCGGCAAGACCGTCGCCTCGGTGGAAGCGCCGGGGTGGATGTTTCTCGACGAGCGGCTCCACGATCAGCCGTCGCTCAATCTCCTGCGCAGTCAGCAGTGGAGCTTCGTGATCCTGCAGGCGCAGAAGTACAGCGAGAGCGGTCAGTTCCAATATTCGACGGAGGAAGCCAAGGAATGGGTGCGAATGAGCCGCGAGCAGCACGCGGTGCCGATCATGTTTCCGGAGTGGCCGCGTCGAGGCATCGACGAAACGCAGCGGATTTTCGACCTGCATGTTTCGATCGCGCAGGCGGAGCCGGCCTGTGTCCCGCCGATTCCCCAAGCGTTCGATATAGCACTCGCGCGTCACCCGACGCTCGTGCTGCATGATTCCGACGGCAATCACTCTGCGCCAGCAGGTGCATTCCTCGCGGCGTTGATCTTGTATGCGACGATCACTGGCCTGTCGCCGGCCGATCTGCCGGCGTTGTCGCAGTATCCTGTCAGCACGACGGTGCAGGCGACATTGCGCGGCGTCGCTGCGGAGACTGTGCAAATCGTACCGCCGCGGACGTGGTGCCCGGGAGATGCAGTCATCTGACGCGGGCGATCAGCTCGGCAAGCAGCACCGCGTCGACGGGTTTGACCATGTAGGCATCGAATCCCGCCTGCGTGCCGCGCTCCGCATCGCCCTGACTGCCATAACCTGTGATCGCAACCAGCAGAACAGGACGTTGCGCGCGCGAGCGCACGGCGCGCGCGACGCCGTAACCATCGAGACTTGGCAAGCCGATGTCGACCAGCGCGATGTCGGCGTTCTCGCGCAGAATCGTGTCGACGCCTTGCAAGCCGTCGCGCGCTTCCACGACGTCGTGACCGTCCATCTCCAGCAGAACGCGCAGGCTGGCACGGACGTCGTCGTTATCTTCGATTACCGCGATTCGTCGACGCGTCGAGTTGCGTGACGACTGCTCCGGCGCCGCAATTTCAGCGGGCGTATCGATGGCCGGCAGACGAACGATGAACTCGCTGCCTTTGCCAGCGCCGTCGCTGCGTGCTTCGACGTGCCCGCCGTGCAGCTCCGCGATTCTCCGGACCAGCGTCAAGCCAATGCCGAGTCCGCCTTGCGATCGATCCAGGCCGCGCTCGCCTTGTACGAACAGATCGAAGATACGCGGCAGCAGCTCCGCTTCCAGACCGAGGCCCGAGTCGCGCACGCTGAAGACCGCCTCGCCGTGCTCGCGTCGCAGTGACACTTCGATCCGGCCCGGCGGCGGCGTGTACTTGACCGCGTTGGTCAGCAGGTTCGCGAGCACCTGGTCGAGGCGAGTCGGATCGACGTTCACCCACACCGACTCGAGACGAGTGACGCACTCGTGCCGTTGCAGCTGGCCGGTGTTACGCAAGGTATCGACGGTGTTACTCACCACTTGCGCGAAATCCACTGGCCGGCGATCGAGCACGATCTTGCCCATCATCACGCGCGCCGCATCGAGCAGATCGTCGGTCAGTTTGCCGAGATGCCGCACCTGGCGGCGAATGATCGCCTTCGCGTGCTGCTCGACGTCCTTGCGCTGGCTCTGTTCCGACTGATCGAGGACTTGCGCGGCCGTAGCGATCGCCGCGAGCGGATTGCGCAGCTCATGACCGAGCATCGCCAGAAACTCGTCCTTGGTCTTGTTCGCCAGCTCCGCAGCAAGTCGCGCGTTCTGCTCGAGCAATCGCGCTTGCCGCTCGCTGTGTAACAGCTTGTCACGCTCGATGTGAGCGGCGAGCAATGCGAGCATCGCCTGACGAATTTCCGGCAGGTCTGTCTCCTGCAACATCGGCGCCTCGCCGCGCGCGACGGCAGCAGCGGCGCGTTCCAGCTTGCGCATCGGCCCGGTGACCGTGCGCCCGGTGAAGAACGCTGCGCCTAAACCGAGGATCACCGACGCGAGCATCGAACCGCCGAGGACTGTGTACGAACGCCGGACTGGCGCATCGACAGTGGCGGTTGGAATGCCGATCGCCGCCGACCAGCCGGTCTCGGTCGATCGGTGATAGACGGTGTAGACGCTCACGCCTTCGAGCGTCGTCGTCACGGCGTTGTGCTCCCCGCGATCCAGCATCTGCAGCAGCGTGGCGGAGGGTTGCTTGCCGACCCATGCGGCGTGGTTGCGCGTGCGCGCGACGACTGTTCGCCGTTCATCGAGCACGACGACCGTCCCACCTTCCGGGAGAACGTGCCGCTTGACGATCTCGAGCACCGCCTCGGGTCGCACGACTGCCGTGAGCACGTACGGAATCCTGTCGCCTTCGCGAATCGGCAGCCGCACGGCGAAGACATACATGTTCAACACCGGGCTCCAGATCAGGTTGCCCACGCCCGGCACGCCGGCGCGCACCGTTGCTTCGATTGCACCGGGATCGATCGCACGAGGCAGGGGCTCGCCCAGAGGCAAGCGGACGTTGACGATGTGCTGCGAAGTCGGATCGGACAGAACGATGTTGGCCCACGACGGACGCCGTTCGAGCAACGCGCGGGCCTCGGCATAGAAGCCGTTGAAATCGTGTGCCCGCAACCTCGGGCTAGCCGCCAGCGCGTCGAGCGAAGCGAGTGACGTGCGCAACTCTGCGTCCACCGCCGCCATCACCGAGCGCATGGTGTTCTCAGCAGCCTGGATCTGTTGCCGCCGCTGGGCCTGCGCGTTGTAGAGGAGCGTTGCGAAGGCGAGCAGGATCAACGGCAGCAATCCGGCGACAACGATCCAGAACAGCCGCCGTTCGAGCGGACCGAGCGCGACCGTTCGCCACAGCCGTTGCACGTTCATTCTGCGTGTATTCTAGGCGTATGAGCCGCGAACACGTACTGCGCCCTGCGTTGTGGACGGCGGCTTTCTTCAACTTTGCCGGCGCCGCGCCGTTCGCCTGGCCCGGCTCGACGCTCGGTCAGTTCGCCGGTCTGCCGGCCGACGCGCCCGTCATCTACCGCGCCATGACGGCACTGTTCGTGCTGTTGTTCGCGGGCGCTTATGCCTGGCTGGCCATGCAACCGACCATCAATCGGCCCTTCGTCGCGTTCGGTGCAATCGGCAAGGCGGCGGCGTTCGTCATGGTCGTCGTGCTGTGGTTGACGGGCGCCGTCGCGGCCGGCGGCGTGCTCGCAATGGTCGGTGACATCCTGCTCGCGCTGGTGTTCGCATGGTGTTTGCTCGACCGCCGACGATGACATTGGAATGAACAACCTACGCAAGCGATCACTTGTTCCGCGCCGCGTGTTGACCCTCGCGCTCTGCTGGTGGGTTGCCGGAACTTCGTACGGCGCCAACCTTTGCGCCGATCGCAACGGCTCCAGCGGGGCAGTCGCAACGCTCGAAACGCGGCTGGCAGATGTTCCGGCGCTGCTGCGTGTCCCGCCGAAAGTGTCCAAGCCGCCCATCCTGTTGTGGCATGGCTTCGGTCCACCGGCCAGCGAGCGCGCACTGATGGAAGCCTTGCCGCTCGATGACGTGCCGGCCATCAAGGTCTATCTCGGCCTGCCGCTGTTCGGCGCCCGGCAGGCCGCCGGCGGTCGCGAAGACATGGTCCGACGGCAGAGCGAGGATCTCGGTCGTCTGGTGTTCGAGCCCGTGGTCGTCGGCGCTGCGCAGGAGCTGCCGACTGCCATCACAGCGCTGCAACAGTCTGGTTGCCTGCGTGCCGGCCAGAAGATCGGCCTGTTCGGCTTCTCTGCAGGCGGAGCTGCGGTGTTGTTCGCGCTCGCCGAAGGCAAGGTGCCGATCGAAACTGCGGTCGTGGTCAACGCGTCCACCGGCTTGACTGCATCGGTTCAAGCGTACGAGCGCGCGACGAAACACGAGTACCAATGGTCCGGCTACACGCGCGACCTGGCGCTCCGCACCGACGCCGTCCAGCGCGCAGTAGACATCGCGCGCAATCACCCTGCTCTGCTGATCCTGCAGGGAAACGATGATGCGATGTTGTCGTCGCGCGATGCCGTAGCCCTGCGGGACGCGCTGGCTCCCTTATATAAGAGTCCCCGCGACGAGCCGCGCCTGCGGCTGGCGCTCGTCGACGGCCTGTCGCACGGCTGGGCCGACTCGGCCCACGCCGACGAAATGCGCCGCTCGATCGCGGACTGGTTCAACGCGTCTCATTGAGGAATCGCCGATGCCGATCGTCCAGCACAACCCACCGGAGCTGTTCCCGCGTTATCGCTGCTACACGCATGCCACGGAAGTCCGCGGCGACTCGCGCCTGCTGATCATCAGCGGTCTCAACGGCTATCTGCAGGATGGCCAGACGATGCCGGATTCGTTCGAGGAGCAGGCGGAGATCATCTGGGGGCACATCAAGGCGCTGCTGCGTGCCGCCGATATGACAGTCGCGAACCTGGTGTCGTTGCGGTTCTATCTCGCCGATCCGAAGTACGACGAGGCGAACGTGCCGATACTCGCCAGGCACTTGGGCACGCATGCGCCGTCGCGGACGGTAATCTGCTGTCAGCTACTGGACCCGCGCTGGAAGCTCGAGGTCGAAGCCATGGCGGCGACCTGATAGGCTGGCGGCCATGTGCAGAAACATCAAAACGCTGTTCAACTTCGCGCCGCCGGCGACGGAAGAAGAAATTCGCGCGGCGTCGTTGCAGTTCGTCCGCAAGCTGAGCGGCTTCAATGCGCCGTCGGCCGCCAATCGCGAGGCGTTCGAGAAAGCCACGGCCGACGTCGCCGCGGTGGCTCGCGCGCTGATCTACTCGCTGGTCACGACGGCACCGCCGCGTGATCGTGAAGTCGAGGCCGCGCGAGCCAAGGCCCGCGCGGCCGCGAGATTCGGCGAGCGCTAGCGCCGCTTACTGCTGCTGCTGCGGCTGGCTGCCTTGCTGGCCACCGTGCTGCCAGCCACCCTGCCCACGCGGCGGTCCGTGCGGGTGATCCATCAGCGCGTCGAACTTCTTCATCTGCTCGGGCGTCAGCACGCCCTGCAGCTTCGTGGTCATCTCCTGCTTCATCTCCTCGTGAAACTTCTCGCGCTCTTCGCGCGTGGGTTTCGTGCCCGAGGCCTGCAGCTCCTGGTGCTTGGCGTCGAGTTTCTGGTGCTGCTCGTCGAGGATCTTCTGGACTTCCGCCTTCTGCGAATCGTTCAGGTCGAGCAGCGTGGCCATGCGGTCCATGTCGGGACCTTGATGGCCGCCGGGGTGCGGGCCGGCGAGCGCGACGGCGCTGGCGAGCATCGCCGCCGCAATCAGTGCTACGCGTGTTTTCATTGCAGTCTCCGTGATTGAAACAAATGCGTCAGGGGGGACGCTGAGGATCAATCTACGGCGCGCTCGTCGTGCTTACCGTAAGCAATCGTTACGGACTGTAACCGCGGCAAAACCAGCCTGGCTTCGAGGCCGCCGCCCTCGCGATTCGCCAGCGTGAGCGAGCCGCCGTGCGCCTGAGCGACGTCGCGGGCAATGCTCAGGCCCAGGCCAGTGCCACCAGTTGCTCGATTGCGCGAGCTTTCCAGGCGGTAGAAAGGCTCGAATACGCGATCGAGCTCCTCTTCCGGAATTCCGGGGCCGTCGTCGAGCACGCGGATCGTGAGCTCGTCGTTGCTGTCGCTGACCGCAATCGTTGCGTGCTCGCCGTACTGAAGCGCGTTGTCCACGAGATTGCCGAGACAGCGCTTGAGCGCAAGCGGCTTGCCGGGAATCGGCGCGGCGGCCTGGCCTTCGATCGCGACATCCGCGTTGACCTCGCCATATCGACGCTGCAGTTCCTGAAGTAACGCGCCCACGTCTACGGGAACGGTCGCCTCTTCGTCGTTGAGGCCGCGGAAGATACTCAAGGCGCCGCGCACCATGCGCGTCATTTCGTCGAGGTCTTCGACGCAGCGTGTGCGCAGAGCTTCGTCCTCGATCGATTCCACTCGCAGTCGCAACCGAGTGATCGGCGTGCGTAGATCGTGCGACATCGCAGCGAGCACGCGGGTGCGACTGTCGAGGTAGCGATTCAAGCGCTCTTGCATCGCGTTGAATGCTCGCGTCGCGCGCTTCAGTTCGCGAGCGCCGCGTTCCTGGAGCGGCGCGATCGTCGTGCCACGCCCGACTGCGTCTGCTGCCTTGGCAAGGTCGCCGAGCGGACGCGTGATCGTACGCGTCATCGCGTACAGCACCCCGCCGAGCATCACCGTCAACAGCCCAAGCTCGAAAATGAAATGCTTTGGGAACGGCGGCGTGCCGCGCGGAGAGAACGTGCGGAACGCGACGCGGTCGCCGTCGGGGAGCGTGACGACGAGATCGAACATGCGGTCCGGCGGTGGTGGCCCATCGCCCCCTCCCTGCCCTCCCCCGCGAGCGGCGGAGGGATCACCAGAGCCGAGCATGATGACGCGTTGGTGGCCCATGCGCGGCGGACGCGCGGCGACGGCGAAGTTGCCGCCGAGCTGGCTCTGCACTTCGTTGGCGAACGAGCGTTGCGCCACCATGAAGTCCTCGTGCGGATGATCGTGCGGGCGGCGTGGCGGATGCTCCGCTCGCAGCTGTTCGAGCATCTCGTCGCGCTGATCGGGCGCCAGATGCGCGAGCTGTTGGCTGACTTCGACGATGCTTGACGCTGCGGCACTGGAGCCGCTCTCCGTGAACGCCAGTTCGCGCCGCTCGCGCAGCACCAGCGCAAGCAGGACCAACAACGCGACGGCCACGACCGCAACGGTCGCTGCGAACAATCGACCGAACAGAGTCTCCGGCAGAGGCCAGCGCATCAGGCTTGCTCCACCGGCACACCGATCACGTAACCCTCGCCGTAGATCGTCTTGATGATGCGGGGCGCACGCGCGTCGTCGCGCAATGTCTGACGCAGGCGGCTGATCCGGACGTCGATACTGCGATCGAACGGATCCAGCTCGCGACCGCGCACCAGCTCCATGAGCTGAGCGCGTGACAGCACCCGAGTCGCATGCGACAGCAGCACGGACAAGAGACGAAACTCTGCGCCGCTCAGCGCCGTCTGCGTGCCATCGCTGTGAGTGAGCGTGCGCGTCGTGTTGTCGAGCTGCCATTCGCCGAACTTGTAGCTGGTCGCCTGGCGCAAGTCAGGATCGCGCGGCATGTGCACCGTGCGGCGCAGGATCGCTTTGATCCGTCCGACCAGCTCGCGCGGACTGAAGGGCTTCGGCAAGTAGTCGTCGGCACCGACCTCCAGCCCGAGGACCCGGTCGATCTCCTCACCGAGCGCCGTGAGCATCAGCACCGGGATCTGCGACTGCGTGCGCAGGTCGCGGCACAGCTTCAGGCCGTCCTCACCGGGCAGCATCAGGTCCAGGACGATCAGATCGACGTGGGTCTGGTCGAGCGCACGACGCATCGCCTTGCCCTCCGCGACTGCAGTGACGCGATAGCCGTTCTTCTGCAAGTAGTCGCTGAGCAGCGTGCGAATTTCGCGGTCGTCGTCGACGACCAGGATGTGCGGCGCTTCAGTCATGCCCGCCTACTGTACACGCCAGTTGTAACCAACTGTTGCGCGCCCGGCGGCCGCAACAGTCGGATACAGATTGCTACGTCAACCGCGAAATCCATCACGTAGCGTCCCTGCACCTTTCCTGACGTCGCCACTGGAGCCATCGTGAAGAGACTTGCACCCTGCTCCGAAATCGTCTCGCGTCGCCGCGCCCTCGCCTTGTTCGGCGCCACTGCCACGCTGCTGGGTTGCGGCGGCGGGGGCGGAAGCTCGTCGACCACGACCTCTTCGACGAGTACCGGCACGACCCGCGGCACATCGGGCAGCGTGAGCTGCGTGCTGACTCCCCAGGAAACGGCCGGTCCCTACCCGCTGTTCAACGATATCGCGAGTGCTTCGACGTACACGCGCGAAGACATCACCGAGGGCAGAACCGGCGTTGCTGCAGCTGCTGCTGACGTTCGTCAACGCGAATGCGAACTGCGCTCCGATCACGAATGCGCTCGTCTATGCCTGGCATTGCGACAAGGACGGCGCGTACTCCGGCTACAACCAGCCGGGCAACAACACCGTCGGCCACACGTTCTGCCGCGGCGTGCAGATGACCGACAGCACCGGCTTGGCGCGCTTCACGACGATCTATCCGGGTTGGTATTCCGGACGGATCACGCACGCGCACTTTCGCGTCTATCTCGGTAACTCGCTGGAAGCGACTTCGCAGCTATGTTTTCCGCAGGAGATCACACGGACGGTCTACAGCTCCTCGTTGTACGCGGCGCGCGGGCAGAACACTTCGGTGACCAGCTTCAGCCAGGACGGCATCTTCGCGGATGGTGAGCAGTATCAGCTCTGCGCGATGACCGAGAACGCGACGACTGGCGGCTACGATGCGGCGTTGACGATTGGAATTGCGCTGTAGGGATCCTTCAAACTGTCGCCGAGAGCAGACGGCCGACAACGGACCTTTCTGCGGGTCGCCGCGTTTTCCGATGGATGTACGACGCACTACGAACCTCGGCACTCATCATTGCGGGATGTGTGGCGCTGTGCGGATGCGGCGGCGGCGGCGGCGCAAGCACTGCTGCGCAGAGTACCGCACCGCCTGCGGCGCCGGTCCAGCAGCAACCTGACACGGCGGTGTTCCCCACCGACGAGTGGGCGACTGCGACGCCCGCCGACATGAAAATGCAGAGCGCCAAGCTCGATCAGGCGCGCGACTACTCACTGATCGGCGGCGGTTCTGGCTTCATCACGCGTCACGGACGAGTCGTTTACACATGGGGCGATACCGCCACGCTCTACACCGTCAAATCGGCAAGCAAAGCGATCGGCGGCATCGCACTGGGACTGGCGCTGGACGACGGCCGCCTGCAACTGACGGACGCCGCGCAGATGCATCTGTCGACGATCGGCGTACCGCCGAAAAGCAACGTGGCGACCGGCTGGCTCGACCAGATCACCATCCTGCAGCTCGCCACTCACACCGCGGGTTTCGACAAGCCCGGCGGCTTCATTCCGCTGCTGTTCAAGCCCGGCACGACCTGGTCCTACTCCGACGGTGGCGCGAACTGGCTCGCCGACGTACTGACGCAGGTGTACGGCGAGGATCTGAACTCCGTGCTGTTCTCGCGCGTGTTCTCGAGCATCGGCATTACCAACGACATGCTGATCTGGCGTGACAACGCCTATCGCCCCAACGAGCTCAACGGAGTCAAGCGGCGCGAGATCTCCTCGGGTATCGACCTCAGCGTCGATGCGATGGCACGCATCGGCTACCTGTTCCTGCGCCGTGGCGTCTGGAACGGTGAGCGTGTGCTGTCGGAATCGTTCGTCGATCTCGTGCGCACGCCGCGGCCGGAGACGGCCGCCGCGAAGAACGCCGAGCCGCAGACCGATCCGACTGCGACCGAGAACTACGGCGTGCTGTGGTGGACCAACACCTCGGGCGAGATGCCGGGCGTGCCCACCGACGCGTATTGGGCCTGGGGGCTCGGCGACAACCTGATCGTCGTGATTCCGAGCCTGGACCTGGTGATCGCGCGCACCGGCAACAATCCGGACGATCGGTCGCTGCCGCAGTTGCGCACGGACCGCGGCAGCAGCTACGACGTCCTGGTGCCGCTGCTGACGCCGATCGTCGAGTCGATCACCGCCGACTGAAGGCGCTTCAGAAGCGGTAGCTCGTCTCCAGAGCCCAGGTCTTGCCGTTGCCCGCCTCGCTCAATGGAATACATGCCTGCAGACGGCCGGGCACCGGCAGGTACTGCAGGATCTGCGTCGCCCCCACTTCCGAAGTGAAGAAGCCCAGCAGAGTGAGCTCTTTCATCGTGAGGATGAACGGGCGCGAAGGTCGCGGCGCATCCGAGCCGAACATCGCCGTGACCTTCTTCTTGAACGCGCGCAATTGACCCGCCTGCATCGTGCCTTGCTGCTGGAGTTTCCGCCACTCACGCTGCTTGCGTTGCTTCGCTCTCGCTGCGGCCACCACGCTGTCGTGAACACTCTGCGTAAAGGCCACGCGTTGCGGCTGGGACAGACTCAAGAACAGCTTGCCGTGTGCATGCTGCGCCGCCTGGTCGAATTCCTGCAGCCCGCTGATGAAGGACTGCTGCTCGTCGCTCGCAAAGGCTTCCTGCAGCATCGACTCGACGAAGTGCGGCACGCCGACGTCTTGCGCGCCCGGCGTATCCGTGCGCGGAATGATGATCTCGGCGACCTCAGCGATGATCGCGCGCTGCGTCTGGTCCAGCACGAGCGGCGTGCTCGTACTCTGCCTGCGCGAACAACCGTTGAGCACGCCGAGCACCGCGGGCGCGCAGACTGCGCCGCCCATCAGCAACGCGACGTGTTGCAGCAACTCGCGACGGTTCATGCGTTGTGTTTCGCTCATTCGACGCTCATCTTCTTCAGTCCCGCGACCGCGTGATCGACAGCGCGTGCGGTGAAGGCCATGTAAGTGAGCGACGGGTTCTGGCACGCGCTCGAGGCCATGAACGACCCGTCGGTGACATACACGTTCGGACACGCGTGCACCTGGTTCCACTTGTTGAGCACCGAGGTCTTCGGGTCCTTGCCCATGCGCGCCGTGCCCATCTCGTGGATGCCGAGGCCCATGCCGATCTCGCGATCGAAGGTGCGAACGTCGCTGAAGCCGGCGGCCTCGAGCATCTCCGCGGCGTCGTTAGCCATGTCCTTGCGCATTCTCAACTCGTTGTCGCGCAGCTGCGCATCGAAGGCCAGCAGCGGCAGGCCCCACTTGTCCTTGCGGGAGTTGTCGAGCGTCACGCGATTGGCGTGATTCGGCAGGATCTCGCCGAAGCCGTCGAGCTTGATGCGCCACGGACCAGGCGTCGGAGCCATGGTCTTCACCGCGCCGCCGAGCGGCGCATCGAGCAGCAAGCGCGTCCAGCCGATGCGCTCCGCGCCGCCCTGGTAACCGAAGCCGCGGATGTAATCGCGCCTCTCGCCGCCAAGATTGCGATAGCGCGGAATGTAGAGATCGTTGGGCCGGTTGCCGAAGTAGTAGCGGTCCTCGAACCCCTCGGGTGTGGCAGTGGCGCCGACGTGCAGGTGACTGTCCATGATGTTGCAGCCGAGCTCGCCGCTGTCGTTGCCGAAGCCGTTGGGAAAGCGCTTCGACACCGAGTTCAACATGATGTGCGTCGAGGCGAACGTGGACGCGCACAGGAAGATCACTTTGGCGTTGAACTCGAGATGC
>DATJIP010000045.1:0-76304 GCA_035493235.1 Steroidobacteraceae bacterium | reverse complement strand
GGGCACGTGGGAAGTGCGCAGCGTCCAGGGTCGATCCAGCCTGCGGACGAGCGAGCGCCTGGAGTTCACGCCTGCTGCCGGCTTCCGCTATTACAGGAAGGATGGGTCGGCGCGCGTGCTGGATAGCGAAGGCGACTTCGGCGCGAGTCGCCGCCAGATCGATCTCGAAGACCTGGGGCTGGTGTTCGACTACGAGATTCGCGACGGCAACGAGCTCGTGCTGGCCGATGGCGAACATCAGAACCTGGTGTTCCTGCAGCGGCGCCACGAGAAGTAGAGGCGCGCCTGTTCGCCCGGTGTCTATTCTCGTTTCAACTCGGCGAAATCGTCCTCCCAGAACTCCTGCGGACGCCGCGCCTCCAGCGAGCGTTGTAATTCCATGCCGCGCAACTCCACGCGGCGAATCTTGCCTGAAACCGTCTTCGGCAGCACGGCGAACTCGAGCCGGCGCACGCGTTTGAACGGCGAGCTGCGCTGGCGCACGAAGCGCAGGATGGTCAGCGCCGTCTCGCGCGTCGGCGCGAATCCCTGCCGCAGCACGACGAATGCCTTCGGCACCGACAGCCGCTGCGGATCGGGACTCGGCACCACCGCCGCTTCCATCACGCACTCGCACTCGATCAGCAGGCTCTCCAGCTCGAACGGACTGATGCGATAGTCCGAGCATTTGAAGACATCGTCGTTACGGCCGACGTACGTGAAGTACCCATCCGCGTCGCGCATCGCGACGTCGCCGGTGTGATAGTGCCCATGGCGCATGACGTTGGCAGTACGTTCCGGGTCGTCGAGATAACCCGGCATGACGGCGACTGGTTTGGCCGCGAGCGCAATGCAGATCTCGCCTTCTGCGTGCGCATGACCGTCGGCGTCGAGCAGTGCGATCTGATAACCGGGCGCGGCGCGGCCCATCGATCCGGCCTTCACCGGCTGGCCTGGGAAGTTGCCGACCTGCAGCGTCGTCTCGGTCTGTCCGTAACCATCGCGAATCGTCAGGCCCCAGGCCGCACGAACTTGCGCGATGACTTCTGGATTCAGCGGCTCGCCGGCGCTCAACAACTCGCGCAGCTTCACCTTCGCTTCGTTCAACGGCAACTGGATCATCGAGCGCCAGACCGTCGGCGGTGCGCAGAAGCTGGTCACCTCACAGCGGACGAGCTCGCGCAGTAGCTGAGCGGCGTCGAAGCGGACTGTGTTCATCATGACGATCGTGGCTTCGGCATTCCACGGCGCGAAGAACGAGCTCCAGGCGTGCTTCGCCCAGCCCGGGCTGCTCAGGTTCAGATGCACGTCGCCGGGGCGCAGCCCGAGCCAATACATCGTCGACAAATGCCCCACCGGATAGCTCACGTGCGTGTGCTGCACGAGTTTCGGCTTGGCAGTCGTGCCCGAAGTGAAATACAGCAACAGCGATTCGGACGCGCTCGTCGGTCCGTCCGGCGCGAACTCAGCTCCGGCAGTATCCGCATCAGCCAGCGATTGCCAACCACTCGCCTGCCCCACCGCAAGCAACTTGGTATGCGACCCATCGAGCCACGAGAAGCGCTCGGCATACGCCGCTTCGGTGACGATTGCTTTCGCGCGGCCGCGAACGACGCGATCGCGCAGATCATCCGGCATCATCAATGTCGTCGTCGGAATGATCGGGCAGGACAGCTTGATCGCCGCCAGCATCAACTCCCAGAGGTTGGGCACGTTGCCCAGCATCAGCAAGATGCGATCGCCGCGGCGCAGACCGAGCGAGCGCAGATGATTCGCAAGACGATTCGAGCGCTGCCGTAGCTGCTCGAACGACAGACTCACATCGCGTCCGCCGTCGCCGACGATGCGCAGCGCTGTCCGCGAGTTGTCGCGGGCGATGACGTCGAACCAGTCGAGCGCCCAGTTGAACTGTTGCGGCCGCGGCCAGGAGAACTCCGCGACCGCGCGCTCATAGTCCGTGCGATGCTCGACCAGCGTGTCGCGCGCCTGTCTGAAGAGAGCGGTGCCGGAAGTCATGCGAGGACCTTCCTCAGGTCTTGCTGGCGAGCCACTCGTCGATTGCGTGCAACCGCTCGTTGCGCACCCGGATCCGATCCTTGATTTCGCCGACCGTCGTCTCCGCCGAGCGGCGCGACTTGGGCGCCAGGCGTGCCTTCGCGTACGCGTCGATCTTGGCGATCGTCGCAGGCTCGTGCGACGACGCGGCCAGGAACGGGAAATAGACGCTGCGCGAGGAAGTATCGACGCGTTCGCTGATCGCGTCGATGTGCCCGATTGCGAAATCGAACGTCATGTCCGGATGGAGCTTGCCGACCTCGGCAATCATCTGCGGACCATTGGTCGAGCCAGGCTCATCGGTGAGCGCCAGCTCCAGCGCACGCCGCGCCAGCGCCTCGTCTTCGGTCGATGCGAGCAGCCCATAGAGATAGTCCTTCACCAGCGGCGTCTGCTCGGTACGCGCCGACTCGTGCAGACGCTCCCACGTTGCGGCATCTGCGTGCAGCGCGACGACGCCGAGGATCGTCTTGCGCAGCGCCGGCGGGATCGACTTCTCGTCGCCGGCAGCGTAACGGCGCTGCGCTTCGGCGATGACTCTCTTGTCGCCGAGCTGACTCAAGGTCTCGATGAGCTGCGTGCGCAGGATGGCCACTGTCTCCAGCTCCGCCGGGTCGGCATTCCAACCGATGCGACTGAGCACCGGCGAAAGTCTCGCGATGCCGAACGTGCGCAGGCGAGCCTGACGTTCGCCCATGCCGTCGTAGTACGAGTTGAGACTGCTGAGCACGTTGGCGATGTTGCCCCATACCTGCGGGTCGGCGGTTGGCGGCGTCGCGAGCGCCAACTTGAGAACGTCCGGCGACGATTGCTGACCCGCGAGGCCGAGCGCCCAGCTGTCGGACAGGATCCCGAGCTGATCGATCGCAGTGAGCGCTGCGAATCGCTGCGTGATCTGGCCAAAGTGCGCAGGCGCATACAGCGCGCGGTAGTAGCCGCTCTGGCCGGCGTTCACGACGATGGGATCGCAGCCCGGCACGGTCATCGTCGCTTTGCCCGTCACGATCTGATGAGCTGCCGGGGACGTGCCCGCTCCCTTCGCGGTCACCGGCACGCGCCACGCCAACGGCTTCTTGTTCGGCCTGTCTCTGCTGAATTCGCCTTGCGTCAACTGCAACGTCGTTTTGCCTTCGCCGCAGGTCGCCGAGTCGACGCTGATCATCGGCACGCCGGGCTGCAGCGTGAAGTCATGCGCGATTGCAGTGATCGGCTGCTTCGCCGCCGTCTCCACTGCATGCCACAGATCATCCGACGCAGTGTTGCCGTATGCGTGCGCCTTCATGTAACCGCGAACGCCTTCGCGCCACGCGTCTTCGCCTACGTAGCCTTCGAGCATGCGGATCACGGCTTCGCCCTTCGAGTAGCTGATGGCATCGAATGCCTGCGCCGCCTGATCCACGGTCTCGATCTTCTGCACGATCGGATGCGTGGTAACGATCGAGTCACGATCCATCGCGCGATCGCGCGAGCCCACCGTCCCGAGGATCGCATTCCACTGCGGATACAAACGCTGCGTAGTGCGGCTCGCCATCCACGAGGCGAAGCCCTCGTTGAGCCAGAGGTCATCCCACCAGCGCATGGTGACGAGATCGCCGAACCACATGTGTGCCATCTCGTGCGCAGCGACGCCAAAGGCGCCCTGCTTGTCCAACTCGGTGGAGATCGCCGGATCGAGCAGGATCGCGTACTCGAACGTGTAGATCGCGCCCCAGTTCTCCATCGCACTGAAGAAGCGGCTGCTGCCCGGCGACGCGATGTTGTCCAGCTTCGGCAGCGCGTACGGCGTGCCGAAGTAATCGTTGTACTCACGCAGCACGCGCACCGACGAATCCAGCGCGAACTTCGCCTGATCCGCCTTGCCCTTCTGCGTGACCACACCGAGCTCCGTCGCGCCGAGCTTGGTGGTTGCGCGATCGAACTCGCCAGTGCCGAAGAACAGCAGGTATGTCGACATCTTCGGCGTCTTCTGGAACCGCACGCGCGAGCGGCCCCCCTCGACGTCGGTGCGCTCCGCCACCGGCATGTTGCTGACGGCCATCTGTTCGTGCGGCACGGTCGCTTCGAGCGTGAACGTCGCCTTGTAAGCCGGCTCATCCCAGGATGGGATCATGCGACGTGCATCGGACGCTTCGAATTGCGTGTACAACGCGCGCTTCTTGCCAGAGGCCGTGTCGTAGTCGATTGCGAACAGCCCGGTTGCCTGCACTCCGATCTTGCCGGTGTAGTCGATCGCGAGCGAATACTGACCCGCTGGAATCGAACGGCCGAACGCGAACGTCGCGGTCTGCTCGCTCTCGTTCGTCGCGATCTTCGGCTCGGCAGCGACGGAATTGCCCTTGCTGTCGGTCAGTCGCACCTTGGCGAACTGCATGTCGATCGCGTTGAGCGTGATGCTGTCGACTGCCGACAGAACCTCGATGCCGATCGCAATATTGCCGCGAAACGTGAGCGCTCGCGCGTTTGGCTCGAGCTTGATGTCATAACTCGTCGGCCGCACGGTGCGCGGCAGCTGCGTCGGCGTGGGCGTACTTTCGGCCGCTAACGCCGCGCCGGAGAACCCGGCAAGACACAGCACGGCGGTCGTCCATCGTAGGAATCTGCGCATGATCGTCCTCAGTCGGCCCATCCGATCGGTTCAGGATGACAGGGACGCGCGCCGCGATCTAGTGTACGGGGCATGACGCCGCAGGCTGCCGCCCCGATTCCGACGGACGAGCGCATCGAGGTGCTCGATACGATCCGCGGCTTCGCGCTGCTCGGCATCTTCATCATGAACATGCCGGCCTTCAACACCTCGCTGTTCCTCGGCTTCGACGAAGCGATGTGGCCGCACTGGTGGGACCGCGGCACGGAAACTGTCCGCGACGTGATCTTCTCGGGCAAGTTCAACAGCATGTTCAGCATGCTGTTCGCCATCGGCTTCACGATTCAGCTCGGGCGTCTGGAAGCGCGCGAGCCGGAGCGCGCAACCCGCATCTATCTGCGCCGGCTGTTCTGGTTGTTCGTGTTCGGCGTCGTGCACGCCTGCGTGTTCTGGGCCGGCGATGTCCTGCACATGTATGCGTTGCTCGGCTTGCTATTGCTGGCGCTGCGGCGCGTGCCGGATCGGGCGATCGTCGCACTGATCGTGCTCTGCCTCTTGTATCCAACCATCCTCGGGATCATCCGGATGGCGACCGCGAAGCCGGAAGACATCCAGCTCCTCATCGCAGTGACGCAGCAGGCGATCTCGGCGGACAACGCGGCGTTCGGTCACGGCACTTTTCTGGACACCGCCCGGCGCAGCACGCAGTCGATGATCACGTTCTACGAATATCCGATGCGGCTCGGGCTGTTCGCCGGGTACGTGCAGTTCTTCACGACCGTGCTGCTCGGCTTACTGCTCGGGCGCCATCGCTTCTTCCAGAACGTCGCTGCGCACCTGCCGCTGATCCGGCGCATCCAGTGGTGGGCGCTCGGCATCGGCCTGGCGTGCGGCAGCGGATTTGTCTGGTGGCGCTCGGCGTCAGTCAATCCGATGGACCCCTCGGTGTGGCGCATCCTGGCCATGACCGGGTACGTGCTCGGCCGCGTCTCGATCATGATCTTCTACGTCGCCACGATCGTGCGGGCGGTCTGCAACGAGCGTTGGCGGCAGCGTCTCGCATCCATCACGCTGGCCGGCAGGATGCCGTTGACCAATTACCTGCTGCAGACGCTGATCGGCATCACGCTCTTCTATCACTGGGGTCTCGGCCTGTGGGGCGAGGTCGGGCCGGGGCTCGACCTGGTGCTGGCGGTGGCGATCTTCTTCCTGATCCAGGTGCCGCTGACCCGCTGGTGGCTGAGCCGTTATCCGCGCGGGCCGATGGAACACCTCTGGCGCGTCCTGACTTACGGGCGCAGCGCCTTGCGATCCGCGGCCCCGTCCGGAGAAACCGCTACGGACCGCCTTGCATAGCCGAACCGTGGATCTTTTACCGGGCTGGTGCGTTGGCCCCTTGACGACCGGCCGTTCCCATCGCTCCGGACGAGCGCGGATCCACCATGAGCACGCTGAAGATCGACTCCACTTCCGCCGCCGTCACGGCGCCGGGGGTCAGTGAGTCGCCGCCCGCTGCGCGGGCCAGCATCCTGCTCGTCGACGATCAGCCGGCCCGACTCCTTTCTTATGAAGCCGTCCTGCTCGGGCTCGGCGTGCAGTGCGTCCGCGCGCTGTCCGGCGCGCAGGCGCTGGAAAAGCTGCTGGAACAGGAATTTGCGGCAATCCTGCTCGACGTGAACATGCCTGAGATGGACGGCTTCGAAGTGGCGCGCCTGGTCCGCGAGCATCCGCGCATGGAGCGCACGCCCATCATCTTCGTGACGGCAGTGAACGTCAGCGAGCTCGATCGTCTGAAGGGCTACGAGCTCGGTGCCATCGACTACATCGCGGTGCCGGTCGTGCCCGAGATCCTGCGAAGCAAGGTCGCGGTCCTGGTGGAGTTGCATCAGCGACGCGGTCAGCTCAAGGCGCTCAATGCAGCGTTGGACACCGCCCGGACCAAGCTGGATACCGAATATCAGAAGTTATTGGCCGAGCGGGACGCGCAGCTCCAGGCGACGTTGCAGGAGAGCGATCGTCGCAAGGACGAGTTCCTCGCCATGCTTGCGCACGAGCTGCGCAATCCCGTCGCGCCGATCGCCACCGCGGCGGAGCTGCTGTCGCGGCTCGTGCCGAACGAGAACCAGCAGACGCTGGTTGGCATCATCCAGCGCCAGGCCGTGCACCTCGGACGGCTGCTCGACGATCTGCTCGACGTTGCGCGGATCACGCAAGGCCGCATCGAGCTCAAGCGAGAAGTCGTCGATATCGGCGCGTGCATTCAGCTTGCGATCGAAACTGCGGAGCCGTTGATCCGCAGCAAGGCGCACCGGTTGACGGTGACGCAGACGCTCGATGCGATTCACGTCAACGTCGACAAGGTGCGACTCGGGCAGTGCATGGCGAACGTGCTCGTCAATGCCGCGAAGTACACGCCGGAGGGCGGCGAGATCTGCATCCGGTCGTTTGTCGACGGCGATCACGTGGTCGTCGAGATGCAGGACAACGGCATCGGCATCGCGCCGGAGTTCCTGCCGCGCATCTTCGACTTGTTCGCGCAAGCCGAGCGTGGGCTCGACCGCTCGCAGGGCGGACTCGGCGTCGGCCTGACGGTGTGCAAGCAGATCGTCGAGACGCACGGCGGCACCGTCACCGCCAGCAGTCCCGGATGGGATCGCGGCGCCACGTTCGTGATTCGCCTGCCGCTTGCCGAGCGTCCGGCTATCGCCGCGTCTGCGGCGCCGGCGAACTCCGACTCACTGCTGCGCGTGATGATCGTCGATGACAATCGCGATGCTGCGGATTCGTTGGCCATGCTGCTGCAATTCGAAGGGCAGCAGACGTTGTGTGCGTATTCGGGAGAGGCAGCGCTGCAAGAGGTCGCTGCGTTCGATCCGCAACTCGTGCTGTTGGATATCGGGTTGCCCGGGCTCGATGGATATGAGGTGGCGCGCAGGTTGAAGGCGAAGGCGCCGAAGCTGCGCGTGATTGCGCTGAGCGGGTACGGGCAGGTGGAAGATCGGCAACGTTCAGCGGCCGCGGGATTCGATGCCCATTTGGTGAAGCCTGTGGACCTCGATGCCCTGAAGCGCGCCCTGTCAGGCTAAAGCCCGACCCACAACACTAACCGACCTCTCCCTGTGGGTCAGGCTTCAGCCTGACTCTTACGCGCGTTCCCGGATCTGCATTTTCAACCGCCAGCTCCGCCCCGATCGCCTGCGCTCGCTGCCGCATCGATTGTTGTTCGTCGACGCCAGCTTCGGCAATCCCTTGACGATGATGCAGCAAGGCGCCTCGATGCAGTGGACCGTGAACGTGCCGGCGCTCGCCGCCAACACCAGCCAGCGCGTGAGCGTCGCAACGGTCAGTGTGCCGAACAACATGCAGGACTGGGACCTGGTGTTGGTGGGCACCGCGGATCCGCCGACAGTTGCGCAGCCGGTCCGTGGACTGATCATCGAGTCCGATGAGACCAACAACGTCAAGAATCACGCGTGCCGCTGGTTCGGAGCGACGCCCGACACTTCCCTGCAAGCCTGCAACTGAAGGAGCGCGCGATGCGTGGTTATCTGCTGATCGAATCGCGAGATCCGTTCGAGTCGACGGGCGCCGCCCGCACGTGCGAGCTGGCAATTCAGTTGCGCGCCGCCGGTCACGATGTCGCGCTGTTCCTCGTGCAAAACGGCGTGCTGGCCGTGCGCAGCGGCGCCCGCCGCACCGAGCTCGACAAAGTGCTCGGGACGAAGATCGAAGTGCTCGCGGACGACTTCTCGCTGCGTGAGCGGGGCATCGCGCCGGCAAGCCTGAGCGGCGGCGTGAAAGCAGCGCCGATCGATTCGGTCGTCGAGCGCATGGCGGCGGGCTGGAACGCGATCTGGCACTAGGACATACAATCATGGCGACCAAACACACACTGACGTTCGTGCTCATGGACGCGCCGTTCGAGAGCGCACGCACGACTAGCGCTTTTCGGCTGCTGCACGCGGCACTCGACCGCGGCTACGACGTGAACGTCTTCGCGTACGAAGGAGCCGTAGCACTTTCGTTCGCGAAACAGGCGCAACACCCCAACGCCGTCCATGGCCGCGACGTGGCACAGGAAGATCATCCGTTGAGCAAGAACTGGATCGCAGCCCTGATGGCGCACGCCCGCACGCGCGGCGCCGATCTCAAGTGGGTGAACTGCGGCCTGTGCGTCGATGAGCGCGGCGTCGGCGAAGCAATCGAGGGCGCGCGACGCGGGTCACCGGCCGATTGCTGGAAGATGGCCCAGCAATCGACCGCCACGCTCGTCATCCCGACGAAATGAGGAATCGATCATGAAAGTGCTGCAGATCGTCGAGACCGCGTACCGCGCAACGACCGAGGAACAGGACGACACGGTGATCTGGATCTCGCACGCGATGCGCGGCGCGAGCGCGGAGCTCGGTGTGTTGCTCACGGGAAATGCCGTGAACTACGTCGCGGGCGAACAGGATGGATCCGGCTTGATGCTCGGCGCCTGGCGGCAGACGCAGCCGCCGGCGCCCGCGCAGGATCTTGCGGCGTTGATGCGCAAGGACGTGCCGGTCTACTGCGTGAGGGAAGATCTCGCGGAGCGCGGCTTGATGGAATGCAAGCTGCTCGAAGGCATCGTGCTGATGTCCCGCAACCAATTGCCGCGGTTGTTTGGTGAGTACGACCAGGTGTGGAGATGGTGATCGCCGGCTCAATTGCCCGAGGACACCGGCTCCGCATAGTGCATCGGCACTGGCTTGCCGCCGAAGAACCCGGGGATGAACTGCATTCTCGCTACCGACTCACCGAATTCTTTCACGACCGCCGCTGATGCACCCGAGCGATTCGTCAGGCGTGTATCGGTAACGGCGCCGTGCTCGTCGATCCAGAACTCCTGCCATAACAAAACGTCCGGGTTCGATACATGGTCGTTGAAGTAAGGCTCGCCACCGCCCCAATAGAATTCATTGAGGCGCTGCGGAGCGAGATATAACAGGCCATAGCGCGCGTACTCGATACCGTTGTTCGGGAGGGTCAGGACCAGCGACTCGCGCGGGGTGATCAGGACCCTGACCATGACCGTCATGTGAATGTCGATCGGCTCACCATCGCGCGTCGCCGGCACGAATCGCGAATGGATGCCGGCCCGGCTGACTGCGTCGACGAGTTTCCGCGGAACGGTCGCATCCAGCGCATAGCAGCTGCAGTAGCCGGGCCGACCGGTGCTCTGGACGTGTACGTCGCAGTGAACGTCGTATCGGCGATGCTCCAGGTCGCCCGGAACTTCCAGCAGACTCTCGATCGAGTATTTGTCCTCGCGGAGCCGCGCGGGTGTCACGTCGCCGTGGGCGAACAGCGGCGACAGCGCCAGACAGGCGGCGGCAACTACCTTTCGTTCAGCCATAGCCGCGCAAGGTACGCCTCCACCCGCTCGGGGCGGAGGCGTGCCGTTACTTCTCCAACGTCACGATCGGCGCGAAGCCGCCGTAAATCATCCGCTTGCCGTCGAACGGCATCGGGTTGCTCTCGGGGCCCACGCGCGGATCGTTCTTCATCAGATCTTCCATCTTGCCCATCGCGGCATCGCGCGTGGCTTTGTCGGGCCATTCGATCCACGAGAAGACGACGGCCTCGTCGTCATTCGCCTGCACTGCGCGACGAAAGTCCGTGACTTTGCCGTCCGGCAGATCGTCACCCCAGCATTCGAGGATGCGCGTCGCGCCGAGCTCGACGAACACGCTGTCGCCCTTGTTGGCGTGGTCGATGAACTTCTGCTTGTTCGCCTTGGGAACCGCGATCACGAAACCGTCGATATAACTCATGGCAGGTGCTCCTGAATAAAATGGGCCCGGGCCGAAACAACTCGGCGGCGAGCTGCACGGTTGCATGAAAGACGAACGAGGAGACCGTTCCCCGACATCTGAGATCGGGCAAAAATGCTCACAGGGTCATTCCCGGCTGCCAGCCGCTCTTGGCGAGGAACGCGTGCGGATCGGACAGCTCGAGGATCTCGCGTAGCGCCTGTCGCTTGTCCGTGGCGCGCTGGTAGTAGGCTTTGCAGATGCGGGAGCCGACCCAGTAGCCGAGGTCGTTGCCCTTCTCCATCGTGCTGTTGTCCACCCAGCGCGAGAGCTCGGTCTGGTCGACGTCGGCGACGAATGCAGTTTCGATCTCACGCTCGCGCCCTTTCGTCAGCGCGTCGAAGTGCGCGTACCCGGTCTTGCCGGATGTCAGCGCGGCGACGAATTCCGCTGCGCCTTCAATGAGCGAGCGCCCGAGAACCGTCGGGTGCTCGTCGTCGACGAGCTCGCGCACCTGCTGTACGTGTGCGTACTCGTGCACGATCACGTGCACGAAGCGGTCTTCGACGTTCGGGTTCATCCATTCCGCCGAGCACAGCGCTTCGAGGCCGATCTGCAGACCGGTGACAGGACTGCCCACGCCGACCGGCTTGCCGCGCCCCACGGCGATCGTGACGGGCGGCGTGCGCGCCTGCGGATAGAGACGCACCAAGTTGCGCAACGCGACCTCGACGCGCTCGCGCACGCGCGGCAACGCTGCCGTGCAGCCTCTTGCCTTGACGTAGAGCTCAGGATGCTTGGACAACGTGTCGGCGATGCGCACGCCGCTCACGTTGCGCAGCTTCGCAAGGTTGTGCAGCCCTTCCGAACCGGCATCGAGGTAGTCGCGCTGGAGTTGCTCGGCGGTCGGGTGCCCGTCAGCGGCGTCGTAGACCTTGTAGAACAGATCGACGTCGTCCGTATGAATCATCGTCTCCGCACTCTGCGCCGGCACGCAGATCGATATCCATGCGACAACGGCGAATGCGAGTCCAAGGCAGTTCTTCTTCATGGCCGATGAGGATATCGCAACGACTTGCGGGTCGTAGCGTGGCAGATCATTCTGTCGGCGCTATGAACCGTGGTCGTCGCGCGTTCGGACTGAGCCTGGCAGTGATCGCTTGCCTCGTCGTCGCGTGGTGGTCGCTGCGTTCACACGAGACGCCGGTCGCACCCGCGCCCTCCTCTACCTCGACTGCTCCGGCATCAGCAGCGTTGCCGCCCGCAGAGGAGCTAGCCAAGGCCACCGCGCCGCCCTCCCGTTCCAGTCCCGCGCTCAGTGCGTTTCGCGGTCGCGTCATCGATGCCGCCACCCGCGAGCCGGTGCGCGAGTTCGAGCTGCGGTTCGCAGAGTGGGGACGAAGCACGAATCAAGAGACACCGGGACCGCAGAAATTTCAGACTGACGACGGCCGCTTCGAATGGCAGCAGTTGCCGCCGGGACATTGGATGATGATCGCGGCCGCTGCCGGCTACCAGCCCTTCTTCCTTCAGTCCGTCGAGTTGCCTGCGGGCAGGACGACGTCTGAAGTGCTTCTGCCGCTGGTCCGTGGCTACGCAGTGCGAGGTCGCGTGTACGACGTGGCTTCGAATACCGGCATCGCATCCGCCGGCATCACGTATCACCCGGCCGGCCAGGGTTTCTACGATAGTAACTTTCGTCTGCGCCCCAGCACGCAGTCGGGCATGGACGGCACGTTCGTCTTGAACGGTCTTCCGCCCGGGCGAATTACTCTTGATGTCAGCGCACGGAAGTACGCCGCGCGCGAGCTCGATCTCACTATCGACGACGACGTCGCACCGCTGGAGATCGGTCTGTCTGGCGGCGGGGCAATCTCCGGGCGACTCACCGCGAGCGACGGTGCAACCACGGTCGCGGGTTGGGCGGGCCTGTACCGGGTCACCGGCAGCCGCGGATCGTCCGGCGGCGAAGGACGTACCAATGAAGCCGGCGAGTTTTCGTTTGACAGCCTCGAGCCCGGAACCTATCGCCTGACCGGCCGCGGACCCGGCGGCAACGCGACACGCGAGTTCACGATTGCGGAGAGCGAGCGCATCGACGGCGTCATTCTCGCTCTGCGTTCAGGAGGCATCATCCGCGGCAGGGTCACTGGTTTGCGGCCCGAGGATATGAAGCAGCTCAGCATCACGCTGACGCCTGAAGGCGAAGCTCTCGGCACTGAAGCATCGATCAACGAGCGGGGCGAGTACGAGTTGCGCGACGCGCGACCGGGACGCGGACGACTGTCGGCTGACGTGAACATGCGCAAGCAACTCGCACGAATGATCGAGGTGCCCGTGAACGCGGACATGACGATCGACCTGGATTTCCCGCGCGGCGCACGAGTCTCGGGCCGCGTTACGCAGCGCGGCAAACCGATCCCGGGAGTGTGGCTGGAACCCCGGCCTGCCGAACCTCAGGACGATTTCCATATGTACGGGGCGAGGACCACAGCCACCGGGCAGTACGTGATCGACGACGTGCCGCCCGGCGAGTACACGATCGTGATCGACGGGTACAAGAGCCGTCCCTTCCAGGTTGCCGGCGACACCGTCTTCGATATCGACGCGTCACCGCAACTCGCCGGCCGCATCCTGGAGGACAACGGCAAGGTGCCGATCGCCGACGCAGAGCTGGCGGTCTGGCCCGTCGATCCGAAAACTTCGAAGAGCCGCGCGCTCGACCGCACGGATCACTACGGGCGATTCGCGATGGCCGGGCTCGAGCCGCGCGATTTCGTCATGACCGTCTACAAGCCGGGCTATGCGATGTACCGCGAGCGGATCGCATTCGCAGCGCCGGTTCTCGACATGACGATACGCCTGCGGCGCGACCCAGGAGTCGAGGTGCGCGCACTCGACGCAGCAACCGGCAAACCTCTGCGGAAGTTGACCGCGAGTGAAATGCGGGGCGAGCGAGCCACCTTCCAGGTCTCCATTTCGCTCGACGAGGAAGGCGCGGGCTACATTCCCGGCGAGCTCGCCGGCGCTGCCATCGACTTCTGGGCTGAAGGCTACGCGATGCAGAGCGTCCGTGAATGGGACGGCGAACGGCTCAATCTCAAGTTCGTGCGCGAACAGCGCTAAGGCCACCACCACGTCGCGATACTGGCCAGATAGCACGCCAACGAAATGACAATGCCGCCGAACGGAATCCGGAACCAATACACCTTACCGAGTACGGCCAGGCCCCCCAGCATCGCGAGCCCGACGACCAGCAGGAACGGCGAATTGAACAGGATCTCGGGATAAGCGTTGCTCAAAAAGCCGTAGATCAGCCCGAACAGAATCGCACCCATGCTGTGGCTGGCGTTGAATCCGACCCACGCACGCCACACCGTCGTTTGCCGCGTGATGACCAGAGGGACCTCGGCCATGCGTGCCTGCAGCGCCGCATCGCGCGGGGTGAGCTTCGATCCGCGAAATGTATAGACCAGGTGCAGCGTACCCAGCGCCATGATCACCAGCGCACTCAGACTCATCAGGATGATCGGGACCAGGAAATGCAGCGTCCAGGATGTCATTGGCTGATCTCCATGAAGCTCAGTACGGATCGCCGAAGCTCTTTCGTATTCTCTCGCCGGGGCCGAGCACGCCGATGCGGATTTCCCAGCGCAGGCCGCCCTTGTTCACGTACTGCCAGTCGAACTTGCGTCCTTCGAGCTGCCAACCCGCACGCTCGAAGCTCTGACACAGCTCTGTGAACGCGCGCTGCGCGCCGCCTGCGCGACAGTCGATGCGCGCAATCATCTCCCAGGAATTGCTGATCCCGATCCACCCGGACTCTTGCGGGTCGTAACGAACGCGTACTCGGCCGCCCATGGCCACACAGTAGCGCATTGACTGTGTGGATATCCAGTATCCATCGACCTATCGCACCAGCCGCCCGAGCGATGAGCTCTTGCCCACGCGGTCGAAGTAACTCCAGGCGGCCTGGGCGATGCGCCCGATGCTCTCCTCCGCTTCGACACCGTCGGTGGCGAAGGTGGTCATCACGGCGATGGCGAACGGGCGGCCGGGCACGAAGATGATGCCGGCGTCGTTACGCACGGCGTCCAGATTGCCGGGTTTGTTGGCGATCATGAGGTCTGCCGGCAAGTGGCGCGGAATGTAGCTCGACTTCTGCGTGCTCAACATCCTGAAGAATTCTTCCGTGGTCGCCTTGCCGAATACGCGTCCTTCGTGGATTGCCCGAAGCATCGTCACGAGCTCGCGTGGCGTCGACGTGTTCTCTCGCCCTTGCTGCGCCGCCTTGACGTCGAGCATGTGACGCCGCAGGCGCGTGCGCTCCAGCCCGAGCTGCGAGAGCCACGAGTTGACGTTGTCCATCCCGACGCGGTCGATGAGAACATTGGTCGCCGAGTTGTCACTCAGCGAAACCATCAGCAACGCGAGATCGCGATTCGTGATGCGCGAAACGCCCGCCGACATCGACTGCAGAATCCCCTCGGTGCCGACACCGTCCTTCGCGTTGACGGTATAGAGATCGCCGAGCTTCGCTCCCGAGCCGCGCTCGTGCTGACGATAAAGCTCCGCGAGCACCGCAATCTTGATTGTGCTCGCCGTCGGATAGATCGCATCGGCATTCAGGTAGAACGCACGCTGATCGGTGAGATCCAGAATCGCGACGCCGACAACAGCGTCTGTCTCACGCACGATCGTGTGGACGGAGTCCTCCATGCGCGCCCAGAGCAGATCCTGTTTCGCGCGTATGGACTCCGGAGTGTCCGCTGGATTTTTCGCGTCGTCGGCCGCACCGAACGCAGCTGGCGCAAGAAGTGCAAGGAGAAGCACGATTATTCTCATGGCGGATCCTGCTCAAAATCCTCGGCGCATGCTAACAAGGCGCGCAGGCTTCGGTAAGATTGTCTGCATGTTTCGCCTGCTGCTACTCGTGTCGATTGTCGTTTGCGGATGCACCTCGACGCGCACACGCGACTGCGAGCAGTGCCCCGAGATGGTTGTCATACCGGCCGGCACGGCGATCGTCGGGGCCAGCGCCAACGACAAGTTTCGCAATGCCGATGAACTACCCGAGCGCAGGGTTGCCATCAGCCAGCCGTTCGCTGTCAGTCGGTACGAGATCACGCGCGATCAGTACGAAGCCTTCGTGCGTGCAACCAACCGGCCCGTCGGCGGCGATTGCCTCACCGATCGTCGCAAGCGCGGCGACTGGCAGACCGACGCCGTCACGACGTTTCGCGACCCAGGCTTTACTCAGGCCGGCGATCATCCCGTCGCGTGCGTGAACTGGGACGAGGC
The DNA here is from genome assembly GCA_035493235.1 of Steroidobacteraceae bacterium. Classification (GTDB taxonomy): domain Bacteria; phylum Pseudomonadota; class Gammaproteobacteria; order Steroidobacterales; family Steroidobacteraceae; genus Steroidobacter. The sequence goes on along the minus strand of DATJIP010000045.1, from coordinate 60,608 downwards.
GCAGGCGTACATCGCCTGGCTCAACACACAAACCAAGGGCGGCTACCGCCTGCTTACCGAAATCGAGTGGGAGTACGTTGCACGAGGCGGCGCGACGCAGAACCTGATCTATCCGTGGGGCGACGACCAGGCGCAGGGCTGCCCGTACGCCAACCTGTTCGACCACACGACGATGCAGAAGTACGCCGGCATGGACACGAGCGGTTACAAAGTCTTCGATCCAATGGACTGCGCCGACGGCCGGCTCAATACCTCACCGGTCGGGTCGCTCGAGCCGAACGGGTTCGGCGTCTACGACATCATCGGCAACGTGCAGGAGTGGGTCGAAGACTGCTACAGCGCCAGCGACTGTGCGCGTCGACTCACCAAGGGCGGCTCGTGGGGTTCGCTCGCTCACAATGGGCGCATCGCCGAGCGCATCCCCTACCCGCCCACGCATCGCGACGATTCGATCGGGATTCGCGTCGCCAAGACGCTGCGCTGATCAGCGCGTCGGCACCACCGGGAATTGCGGCAGCTCATCAGTGATCTCGAACCACGAGGCTTTGGAAGCGACATTCCAATGCTGCCGCGGACTGACTGATAGATCGCCATCGACCGTCCCGATCGCCACGCTGACGATCGCGGGATGAGCATCGGAGCGCGCGAGCATGTGGGAGCCACAGGTCCGGCAGAACAGGCGATGGTTTTGTGCGGAGGAACGATAGTCCGCGACCAGTTCCTCGCCCTGCGTCCACGCGAATTCCTGCACGTTCATGATCGCGCCGGAACGAAATGCGGCGCCATGCGCCTTGCGACACATCGAGCAGTGACAGTTCATCGAGATGAGCAGGTCACCCGCGATCCGATATTTGACGGCTCCGCACAGGCAGCTGCCGGACAACGTGATGGCCGATGGCATGGAAGGTCCCCTGATCGATCCTGGCTTGACTTCGCAATGGCCGCGAGTATTCTGCGCGCCTCTCGATGGAGCGTACCGTGAAAATTTCGAACTCGACGTCTACATGACGCGCTGATTCCCAGGCTGCAGGCCCGGCGAATCGCGCATTCGCCTGGCCGAGCGCACCGAAGCCCTCGGCAGAAATTTTTTTGCCGGGGGCTTTTGCTTTCTGGGGATCGGTTATGCGTGAGGATATGTTCAAAGTCATCGTCGAGCGTCCCCGCAAGGGGAAAAGCGACGGCTCGTTTGCTGCTCGACGACGGCGGGATTTCGAAGGACCGCCACAGCTCGGCATGCGTGCGGGTTACGGATATCGCAGCCTGAACGAGAATCTGAATCCCCTGCGCCGCTACCTGCGCGCGCAGGTCGGACGCCCGTGGAACAAGGTGTACAGCGAGATCGCGCGCAATATCGATCGTCGCAACACCGTGCAGCAGCACATCTATCAGCACCTGAGCGACTTTGTCGCAATCAAGGTGGGCCGCAGAGATGGACAGCTGGTCGATCTGGCGGACCCACTGTCGAGCTTCAGGATGACGAGTTCCCTGCGGCAGGAGTTGTACGTAGATCCGCGCACCGGGCTGCTTCGCGTGAATGAGGACTACCGCTCGTGGCGAAAGATCGCGAGCGAGCGAGCGCGTGCACGCCAGGTGAAGATCGATGCGCACGTGCGCATCCTGGACGAGCTTACGCAGCTGCACCTGCTGAATGGCGAGTGGTACGAGGTCCGTCTCGCACAGGTGCCGGTCTCACTGAGCCCGGAGGCCGCGCTCTTCGACGTGGTCATGAAGCGCGCGATACCGACCGCCGGCAAGGACGTGCAGGAGCGCGCAAGGTGCTATGGATCGCACAAGCTCTACGCAGTCTCGAAGCGACAACTCTCGCGGCGCGAGAAGCAGCGTTATGACCTGATCTCGGAGTAGGAGCGGCTAGCGCGCGCGCTCTTCTTTGGCGCTGACGCGGACGATCGCACCGAAGACCGGCGCCTGATACTCGCGTGTGACTCTTAGATGATGTCTATGTGACGGTCGCGCGCTCACCGGTCGGGCGATTTCCGACACGACGTTGAATGCGCCGCAGTCCTTGCATTCGAAAACCACGTCGCCGTCGGACCAGCGAAACTCCACGACACCCCGTTGAGGCTTCGCGCACGTGCGGCATACGGGTGTGTCCATGGTCGGCTCCGTCTCGCCGGGCAAAAAAAATCGGCGGGGGAGACGGAGGCTAGCCCCATCTCGAGCCGAGTGCAATTAAGGCAAGTTAAGGTTAATTCGTGAGCCAGCGAGCGATCGGCAACCACGCATCCGTGAAACCGATCGCGCGTCGCAGCGGTATCGACACGAGTAGCGCGATGCCGCCGACGATGTACGCGGGATGCACTCGCCCGAGTCGCCGCCAATCGTTCGCCCACGCCCAGGCGATGAACGCAAAGGTAATTCCAGGCGCTAGCAGCAGACGCGGCAAGCCGAGCGGCTGCATGACCTGCGCGTCGAGGCGTCCCATCGCGGGCACCAGCAAGGTCATCGTCGCGAGCAACATCAGTCGCTTGTGCCATTCGCGTTTGCGCCGGAGCGCGAGCGCGCTGCCGACGAACGTCACGAACATCGTGGTCGTGCCGATGGGGACGGACAGGAATTGGATCGGATCGCGACCGGGAGGCGCTCCATGCCCTGCTGCCGCGTTGCCGATGGCCATCGTGATCACCTGGATCGCGAGCAAGGCCGCTACCAATGCGCCAAAGATCCCGAGCCGACGATGCAGGTCGACTCGATGTGCCGCAACCAGCCGCGCCTGCGCGTAGTGCAGAGCAATCCACACGGTCGCGATCATTCCGTGGATGTGCTCCGGCCGAGCCAGTGGCGGACTGCCGGAAAGGACTCTCAAGTAGTAGGTCTTGGCAAACCCGGCGAAGACCGCTGCGGCCAGGGCGGCGACTGCGACGGCGTGGAATCGGTGGCGTGCGATGAGTGTGTTCATGGCTCGCCAACCTATCCACCACTCCGCCGCGGGCAATGAAAGCGTGCTTACTTGCCGCTTATTTCTTTATGATCGCGTGCAAGTGACTGAAGCCAAGGACATTCATTTCGACGGATGGGTGCTGCGTCCCAGCTCCGGCGAACTACTGCGCGACGGCAATACGCAGCGTCTCGGTCAGCAGCCGCTGCGAATGCTGGTCGAACTGCTGGAGCATCCGGGCGAAGTGGTCACGCGTGAGCGGCTGGTGCAGGTGCTGTGGCCCAAAGGCATCGTCGATTTCGACAACAGCCTGAACGCCGTGGTCCGCAAGTTGCGCGTTGCGCTCCGTGACGATTCCGAGACGCCGCGGTATGTCGAAACGCTCCCTCGCATCGGCTATCGATTCATCGGGCCCGCCCCGTCGTTCCCGCAAAAGCGGGAGCGCATCCGCTCTCCCAACGTTCGTTGGGGACTTGCGGCCGTGGTGGGTCTGGTCGCCGTGCTCGCGGGTGTCATCTGGTGGGAAGCGCAACAGCCCCGGACGCCGATGGGTCCTGTCGCCCGGATTGGCGGCAGCGACGGCGGCGGCCGCGGCACCAATCAGCGCGCGTACGAGCTCTATCTGGACGGCAAGTTTCAGCGCTCGCGTCGCGACGTGAACGGGACGCCTCTGGCGATCGCAAGTCTTGAAGCTGCGCTGCGCGAGGACCCTTACTTCGCTGAAGCCTGGGCTGCGCTCGGGGAAACGTACCTCGGCGCCGGAATCACTCAGTTCATGCCGATCGACGCAGCGATCAAGCAAGCCCGCACCGCGGCGCTGCGAGCACTCGAGCTCGATCCCAAGCTCGCCTCAGCGCACGCGTCCCTCGGCACGATCAAGCTTCACTATGACTTCGACTACGCTGGAGCCGAACAGGAATTGCTGGCGGCGCGCGCGCTCGACGATCGCTACTCGCGTATCTGGCACACCTATGGTTCGTTGCGCGGCTATCAGGGCCGCACCGATGAAGCACTGAAATACTTTGGACGCGCTCGCGAGCTCGAGCCGATGACGCTGCTGTACACGTACAGCTACGCCGGCCTCCTCTATCAGACGCGTCGTTACGACGAAGCGATCGAATTCGTTCGTCCGCTGCTCGCTTCGCAGCCGCGATTCGATCAGGCGCGCGGCGTGTTGATTCGCGCCCTGGTCGAGACCGGCGACATCAAGGGTGCGCTCGAACAGTTGCCGCTGCGATTTTCGGAAATACCGCTGCTGAGCGATGCGGGCCTGGTCTACGCGCACGCCGGGCGGCGCGAAGATGCCGTGCGCGAATTGGAGCGACTGCAGCGTCGCGAGCTCGAAGGCTACGGGATGTCCTACGAGATCGCGATCGTCCAGGCCGCACTTGGCAACCTCAAAGAGGCGTGCGCGGCATTACGCCACGCGCCGGATGATCACTCGCAGATGCTTGGGTGGATTCGGCTCGACCCGCGCATGGACCCGTTACGCAAGGAACCTTGCTACGCCGAAGTGTCGCGGCGGCTGTTCAAGCAGGATCTCTGACGGACTCAGATCGACGCGACGAGACAGATCATTCCAGCGACGCCAGCAGAACGCTGCACGGTGAATCCCAGCGATTCCAGCGCCGCGACTACCATCGATGGCTCGATGCGCAGCTTGCGATAACTGCTCACGCGCTGCCGCCACACCGTGCCGTCGAATTCATGCAGCAAGTCCTGCACGACGACGTGCTGATCCTCGTATTCGAGCACGCAAGTCAGAATGCGTCCGGCATCGCTGCGCACCGGGATGAATCGCTGCTCGCCGCGCAACGGCGTCGAGTAGTCGCGAAACGTCAGTACCAGCTTGCCGCCCGCGCACAGTTGGCGCGCTGCTGAATCGAACAGCGCGTTGACCGTCGCGAAGTCGGGTAAATGCGTGAGTGTGTCGCCCATACATAGGACGATCTCGCTCAACCCATCCAGATGGCGGCCGAATGCCAGTAGATCGCCTTCGACGGTTCGGATCGGCAAGTCACCGGCCTCTTGGCGCAAGGTCTGCAGCAACTCCCCGCAGCTATCGATTGCAAGCACGCTGAAGCCACGGCGCGCGAGCGGGATCGAGTGCATGCCGAAGCCGGCACCCAGATCCACGGCCTGACCGGTGAGGCGCGGCAGGAGTCCGAGCGTTTCGATTTCCTTGGCGCCGCGGGCGATCGCCGCCTCGACGCCGCCGGCCATCCAGGCATACACCGGACCGAGATGCGTTGCGTAGTGTTCAGTGACCGCAGCCATGAGGGCACGGTATAACTGATGTCCTCCCGGAAGGCGACTGTCGTGAAGCCACCCATCGAACCGATGCTTGCGAAACTCGCGGACGAGCTGCCGTCTGGCGACTACTTGTATGAGCCGAAGTGGGACGGCTTCCGGGCGATCGTGTTCCGCGGCGAGGACGACGTGTACATCCAGAGCCGCGATTCGCGGCCGCTCGATCGTTATTTCCCGGAGCTGCACGACGTGTTGCTGGAGCGTCTGCCGAAGAACTGCGTCGTCGACGGCGAGATCGTGATCGCGACCGAGCACGGGCTCGACTTCGACGTCCTGCAGTTGCGATTGCATCCCGCGGCCTCGCGTGTTGCCAAGCTCGCGAAGGAAACGCCATCGTCGTTCGTTGCGTTCGATGTCCTGGAGGTCGGTGGGAAAGACCTGATGGGCGAGCCGCAGGCGACGCGCCGTGCTGCCCTCGAGAAGCTGCTCGCCAAGGTGCAGCCGCCAGTTCACCTGACACCCGTCACGAGAGATCGCGCGGTCGCGCACGACTGGCTGACGCGATTCGAAGGCGCTGGCTTGGACGGCGTGATCGCAAAACCGGCATCGAGTACGTATCAGCCGGACAAGCGCGCGATGATCAAGATCAAGCACGCGCGCACCGCAGAGTGCGTAGTCGCTGGCTTTCGCTGGCACAAGACCGGCAAGGATGTTGTGGGTTCGCTGTTGCTCGGTCTGTATGACGACAGCGGCACGCTGCAACACGTCGGTGTCACCTCGTCGTTCACGATGGCAATGCGCAAGCAGCTCGCTAAAGAGCTCGCTCCGCTGCAGAAGAATGCAATGGATGATCACCCGTGGCGCGAGTGGGCTGGCGCCGCTGCCGAGTCCAGCCGCATGCCCGGCGGCCAGAGTCGCTGGAGTGCGGGCAAGGATTTGTCGTGGGAGCCGCTGCGGATCGAGCGTGTCTGCGAAGTAAAGTACGACCACATGCACGGCGATCGCTTCCGACACGCCGCGATCTTCCTGCGCTGGCGGCCCGACAAGCAGCCGCAAGACTGCCGCTACGATCAGCTCGAAGTCACGAAGCCTTACGAATTGGAGAAGATCTTCTCGTCCGGATCGAGCGGCTCCTGAGCAGGCCGCAGATCTTCCGGCACATGTTCGAGATTGATGCGGATGCGCGTCCAGGTGCTGTATCGGCCGCGCATGGCGTCGACGAGAACATCGGCGGGCTGCAACTGCGCGGCGGCGTCCGGATGGCGCGCTTTCCAACGTTCGAGTCCTGCGATTGCATCGGCCTTGTGGCGAGCGCGACCGATCTCGATCAGTGGTTTCGTTGACTTGCGCTTGGCAGTTTTGCGCTTGGAGGGTTGGACGCGCGCAGGCTCTGCCACCTGCTTCCGATAGTGCGGCGGCCAGGGCGCATCGCCCTGGCCCTGACGCTCGAAGAGCTCGAGCAAACCTTCGATCGAGCCCGCATGTTCATCGATGCCCGCGTGCAAGTCGCCGAGCTTCTTGAAGCGCACGGGCATGGTGGCGAGCGTGAAGTCTGCTGGATTGCAAGCGTCGAGTTCGTCCCACGCGAGCGGCGCAGAGACGCGTGCTTCCGGCGTTGGTCGCACCGAGTACGCGGATGCGACGGTGCGATCCTTCGCGTTCTGGTTGTAGTCGACAAAGACGCCTTGGCGTTCCTCCTTCCACCACTTGCTGGTTGCAAGCGTCGGTGCGCGTTTCTCGACCTCGCGCGCGAGCGCAAGTGCGGCGCGACGCACTTCGTCGAAGTCCCAGCGTCGTTCGATGCGCACACATATATGTATGCCGCGCGAGCCGGAAGTCTTCGGCCAGCCGACGAGATTGAAGTCCTGGAGCACGGCGCGCGAAACCTTTGCGACTTCCTGGATCTGCTGCCAGGTAATACCGGGCACGGGATCGAGATCGACGCGCAGCTCGTCGGGATGATCCAGATCTTCGGCTCGCACCGGGTGCGGGTGTAACTCGAGGCAAGCGAGGTTCGCCAGCCACGCGAGCGCCGCAGCGTCGCGAGGCACGACCTCCTCCGCGCCCCGTCCCGACGGGAAGTGCAGCTCGACGACTTCAATCCACGCAGGTCGGCTCTTCGGCGCACGCTTCTGATAGAAGTGCTCGCCTTCGATCCCATCGGGATAACGCACGAGCATGTTCGGCCGACCGCCTGCGCCACGCAGCGCGCCGTCAGCGACGGCGACGTAGTACTGCGCGAGGTCGAGCTTGGTGTAGTTCGGCTTCGGGAACAGCACCTTGTCGGGATGCGAGATCGTGACTTCCCGCTCACCGACAATGAGGACCTCTGATTCGCGGCTGCCAGCCATGTCGCCTTGTGCCTAGCGGAAATCCTCGCGCAGAGCGTAGATCTGCTCCATGGTGTAGGCCGGCAACTGCTGCTGCAGATCGTCCCACGGCGGCATGAAGTCGACGAAGATGTGCTTGTCCGGCCGGATGCCGAAGTCGTCGTCGAACAGGCCGGCCGGGATTTCGAACGATTCACCTTCCGGCGATGACGGTGGCACCTGGCTGCCGCACGTCGAGCAGAAATGCGACTGATAGGCCGGCGGTTCGTGCAGGATCGGCGCCGCATACACCTTGACGAGCTCACGTCCCGTGAGGCATCGATAGTTTCTCGTCGCGACGCGAACGGTGAGGAGCGAGGAGCTGCCCGACACTTTGCGACAGCGATTGCAGTGGCAGTACTCCGCCGGACCGCAAGCGCGATCGATCTCGAACGTCACGCCACCGCACAGGCAGCTGCCACGAATAGCCATCACTACACCCTATCGGCTCATGTGAGCGTCGACGAACCTGACAATGGCCTGGTGCATCGTCGGAGCGATCGGCAAGGAGGGATCGCGATAGGACGCGAGTTGCTTGGCCTGATCGCTCGGCACCAGCTTGAGCACGTGGTTCATGCCTTCGACGACGACGAGGTCCGCTTTGGGATTTGCGTCGTGCAAGGCCTGCGCGGCCGCGACCGGAACCTGAATGTCCGTGTCGCCTTGAATGATGAGACACGGCACGCGGAGCTTCTTGATCTCATCGGTCGGGACGACTTTGAACCAATCGATGAGATACGGCTGCACGCTCGGACGGTAGAGCACCATGAGCGGCTGCGGTACGTCCGACACCGTTTTGCCGCTTTCGAGCGAGGTCAGGATCTGTTCGCTCTGCGCCGCCAGCTCCGGCGGCAGCTTGCCCGCGAGCTGGGAACGAAGGATCTGGGATGCACTCAGAGCCGGCCCGGCGATCGAGACGTACATGCGGACCGCACTCTGTTGGGCTGCGAGCAAGCCAATCGTCGCGCCCTCGCTGTGGCCGATGACGACGACATCCTTGAAGCGCTTGTCTGCAGCCAACAGCGCCAGCCACGCCTTCGCATCATCGACCAGATCGTGAAATATCAGCTTGGATTCGTCAGCAAGCGCTTTGGCGCTCTCGCCGACACCTCGCTTGTCGTAGCGGACCGAAGAGACGCCGTTACCGGCGAGCGCTTCGGCCAACAGTCGCAGACTGTCGTTCTGGGTCATCGCGCTGTTGCCGTTTCGATCTGTGGGACCTGAGCCGGCGATGATCAGGGCGACTGAATGCGACCTTGCATCTTTGGGCAGCATCAATGAGCCGTGCAGCTCGCCCGTCGGCGTTCTGAGTGAGATCGGCTCCTCGGTCGCGGCGTGCGTCGGCGACATGGCAACCATCCAGCAGCAAGCTGCAATGAGAGAGGGAACTGCGCGCATCATGCGTTTCCTGAATCATCTTCCGCACTCTCGCTGCGGAAGAGATGGCGATGATACCGCTCCGGCGCATTCAGGAAGTCGCGAGTGAGCTGGAAATGCTCGGTGTCGCGATAGTTGACTTCGCGGAACCGCCCCTCCTCGATGCTGAGCACCGTGGCTCCCGGCAGCGTGAGCAGGATCGGCGAATGCGTGGCGATGATGAACTGCGCGACCTTCATCGAGGCGAGTTGATGCAGGATGCTGAGGAACGTCAGTTGCCGCCCCGGCGACAGCGCTGCTTCCGGCTCGTCGAGCAGATACATCCCGTCTTCCACTCGATTCTCGAACAGCGCCAGGAACGCCTCGCCATGCGACTGGTCGTGGAGCGACTTACCGCCGTATGCGGTAAACGGGCTCCCCACGTCTTCCAGATACGTCGCGAAGTTGAAAAAGGTCTCTGCCCGCAAAAAGAACCCGTCGGTCACACGCTGGCGCCAGCTCAGCTTCAGCGCTCGACCGAGCGGATGACCATCGGCACCCTCGGCGTACGAGTTGTCTCGGCTGCCACCTTGTGCATTGAAGCCCAGCGCCCACGCGATCGCCTCCAGGAGCGTGGACTTCCCCGAACCGTTCTCGCCGACGAGGAAAGTCACGGGTGTCGTGAAGTTGAGCTCGAAGTCGTCGCGCTCGAGCAGCGGCAGCGTGAACGGATGAACGCCGCGCTGGATCTTCTCCTCTTTCAGGGAGAGGTGAGTGAGGAAGGGACTGCCGAGCACCGGCCGCGCGATTCGGGGTTTACACTTGCTTGGCATTTGATGCGGTCCGTACTTCTTCAGCTTGACTGCATGAGCCGTCGTGCTCATCCTGTTTTGGAATTGCCTTCTGGGCCGCCATCCAGCGCCCCTCTTCAGTTTCTCAAGGCCACGGAGTGGCGCATGTCTAACATTCTGAACTTTTACATGGACGACTCTGGCACTCGGACTCCAGACCGCAAGCCCCTACCCTACGATCCGAAAGTACGGGACTTCTTCGCACTGGGCGGAATACTCATAAATGAGGAAGCTGAAGGTTTAGCGCGCAAACTGTACTCCGACTTCTGCTAGGGGCGACTGTGAGCGCATGATCATTTCCTCTCTCGTTTCCGCAACACCGCCGCCGCAAACCGATCCGCCGACCCTCCCGCAAACGGAAAGAACAGCGACGGCTCGATCAACTCCAGCTCCAGCACCACCGGCTCGCCTTTCTCATCTCTTATCAAGTCCACTCGCGCGTACAGCGGCGTCTCGAACGGCAATGCCTGCATCGCTCGCGCGCCGACTCGCAACTCCGCGGCATCCGGCACCCGCGCGGTGATCGTCTCTTTCGCAAACAGATCCTGCGTCGGGCCCTCCCTGCGCTTCAGCAGCGGTCCCTTGCGAATCGCGTGACTGAACTGACCTTCGAAGTAGATCAACGCCGTCTCGCCATACTCATCCACCCGGCTCAAGTACGGCTGCAGCATCACGCTCCGCTTCTCACTCAGCATCCGCTGAGCATGTTCGGCCGCCGCATCCTTCTCCTCCACTCCGAATCTCTGGGCATCGCGAGATCCTGCACCGATCGCCGGCTTCACCACGAACTCGCCCACATTCGGCTCGCCGAGCAGCTCAGCGATCCGCCAAGGCGCACTCTCGCCCGGCTCAATGAACTTCGTCAGCACCGTTGGGACCTCGGCGCGCACGAGCTCGCGCAGGTAGTGCTTGTCCGAGCTCCACTTCACTACTGACAACGGGTTTAACAGCTTCGTCTGCGCGCTCACCTGCCCCGCCCAATCGAAGAACTCAGGCAGGCGTTGCGGGTAGTCCCAGGTCGAGCGCAGCAGCGCGACGTCGAACCGGCTCCAGTCGTGCGGCCGATCCCACTCTGCGATTGCAACGTCAGCGCCCGCGTTGCGCAGGGCGGATTCGAGCGGCGGCAGGTCTTCGTCGAGATTGCGTGCTGCTTCGGCTGTTACCAGTGCTATAGTTGGCTTGCTCATCTTTTCCCGCTGTTTTCCCACTTCTATCGCTGTGTCGGGCTGAAGCCCGACCCACAGGCTCCAATCGTATGAAGGATCTTACCAAGGGTTCGATCTCCAGCCATCTCGTCGCCATGGCGGTGCCGATGGCGGCCGGCATGATCTTCCAGACGCTGTACTTCTTCGTCGACCTCTACTTCGTCTCGAGGCTCGGCGACGCGGCCGTCGCCGGCGTCAGCACGGCCGGCAACGCGATGTTCATCATCATGGCCATGACACAGGTGCTCGGCGTCGGCACGGTCGCGCTCATTTCGCATGCGGTCGGGCGCAAGGACCAGGCGGATGCGAACCTCATCTTCAATCAGTCGCTGCTGATCGCCGCGCTGTGCGGAGTGCTGACGCTGCTCGTCGGCTACACGGGCTCGCTGGCGTATGTGCGCTCGATCGCCGCGGATGCACCCACCGTCGAGGCGGGCGTCACCTATCTATATTGGTTCCTGCCCGGCATGGCGCTGCAGTTCGCGATGGTCGCGATGGGCTCGGCACTGCGCGGCACGGGCATCGTGAAACCGACGATGGTCGTGCAAGTGCTGACCTTGGTGATCAACACGATCCTCGCACCAGTACTGATCGCTGGCTGGGGCGTGGGCAAACCGATGGGCGTCGCCGGCGCGGGCCTGGCGAGCACGATCGCGGTGGCGGTCGGCGTCATCCTGCTGTCCTTCTATTTCGTGCGCCTGGAGAAATACGTCTCCTTCCACAAGGAGCAGTGGCAGCCGCGCGTCGTCGTCTGGAAGCGCATGCTCACCGTCGGCTTGCCTGCGGGCGGCGAGTTCGCGCTGATGTTCCTGTTCACCGCGGTGACGTACTACGCGCTCCGCACTTTCGGCGCCGCCGCGCAGGCTGCGTTCGGCATCGGCGGACGCATCATGCAAGGTATCTTCTTGCCCGTGATGGCGATCGCGTTCGCCGCCGCACCGGTCGCCGGTCAGAACTTCGGCGCGCGTCAGCCCGAGCGTGTGCGCGAAACGTTCCGCGCTGCTGTGAAGCTGTGCACCGGCCTCATGCTCGTGCTGATGTTGCTGTGCCAGTGGCGGCCGGACGCGATGATCCGCCTGTTCTCGCACGAACCTCAGGTCATCGACATCGGCTCGCAGTTCCTGCACATCATCTCGTGGAACTTCGTGCTGTCGGGCATCATCTTCACCTGCTCGAGTATGTTCCAGGCGCTCGGCAACACGCTGCCCTCGCTCTACAGCTCGGCGACGCGTTTGGTGATGTACAGCTTGCCGCTGCTATGGGTGTCCTCGCAGCCGTGGTTCAAGCTGGAGCATCTGTGGTTCCTATCAGTGGGCTCGGTGATGTTGCAGACGATCGTGAGCTTCACGCTGCTGCAGAAGCAGATGAGGACGCGGCTCAGCACGATCACTGCGGCGCCGGTTGCGGCGTAACAGCGGACTCGCAGCGCTTGGCGGCGGTGATCGATTGTGTCGCCGTCATGACCAGGCTCGGGTGCACTGAGCATCCGGCAAGCAGCAGTCGCTCAATGGTCCAGCGATTGCACATCCGGAAGAGATGGAATTTGCCGTTGGCGTGATAGAAGAGCGCGCGGCCACTGGCGGTCTCGTAGCCAATTCCCGTCGCGCTGATCGGTTGAACGAACGCATCGTCGATCGACTTGGCGATCGCCTGCAACTCGGCGTCCGTGACATGCAGAGCTACTGTCTCGCTGTCTTCGAGTCCCGAGGCGATGCCTTGCCGCCACGGCACCACTTCCATCACGGTCGGTGTCGGCCAGAAGATCGCCGCAATCGTCATGCCGCTCGTCGGTTCCGGTGTCTGATAGAAATCAGCATCGCCCCAGCCGAACTCCAGATAGCGGGCCTGCGGAAAACTCGCGAGCACTGACCAGTCGCGATTGGGCCAGTCCGCCACGGCGAGCGCCAAGCCCGTGTGATGTCCACGCCGCACGACATAGACGACGCGCGATCGCTCGGCATCGCTAGTCGTACGCCTGGCCGATGACGAGCATCCGCAAAGGACAAGACAGGCCAGGAGAATCGCAGCAGCGAGTCGACGCATGCCGCACACGATACCTGAAGCGACCAACAACAACCCGCGCGAGCAAAGAGGCGCCACTCGCGCGGGTTGCGGCCTTCCCCAAGGCGCGTGATGGCGGCCAACCGGGAGAAGGCCGCCATCATGCTCAGGCTCAGTCGTTCTCGAATTCCACTTCGCGCGCGGTGAACACACCGCCGCTCACGGTGCCTTTCACTTGCGCGATACGGCCGACGGCATTGGCGAAGAAGTCGTCCGCGCTGGTGCCTTCGAAGTCGGTTCCCGCCGTGGTCTGAATCGTCACGCCCAGAATCGCAAAGCTCGGGCTGGTCGCTGTATCCACGATTCCGCGCAACCGCACTTCGTTCTCCGCTCGACGCCGTTCGAGCCGCGACGCGACCACGTCGTTGCTGTCGGCCGGCAATTCGGCGCCGCGCACCTCAACGAAGTCGCCCGCAGCGATGTTGCCGAGACTGAAGCTCGCCACGCGCTGATCGCTCTTGTCCTCGACGCGCGTGTTCGCGTTCACCGTCACGTCGATGCCGAGCACGACGAGCTTGTTCGCCGCACGGTCGACGGAATCGACGCGGGCTTCGATGCGGGCACTACCTTGGCGCTTGAACTGCACCTTGGTTGCGACCAACACGCCGCTCGCGCTGACCTGTCCTTCCGCCTCGACCTTGATGTTGAGCGCCAGGTCCGCTGCTGAGCCGTTCTCGAACCGCGTGCTCGACGTCGTCGTGACCGGCTTGCCCGCGACGTCAAAGTCGGTTGCCGAAACGAATCGCGTGATGAGACCTTCGATCGCGACTTCCATGCCCGCGCCACGATCGTCATCGTCGCGCTTCAGCTCGATCGAGCTCGCGACCAGCTCGCCCGACGCGTTGACAGAGCTGCCGTGCGCCTCGATGAGGTCACCATTGCGCGGCTGACCGCCGGGAAAGTTCTGAACCGTCGCGGCGGAATAGTCGACGACCAGCGCGCTGACGTTGAGCTTGTGCGCAGCCGTGTCGACTGCCGACGCGACACCGGATACTTCGAAGGTCGTGCCCGCAGGTTTCGCTTCGATTCGCGTCGCCTGAATGTCGCCGTCGGCGCGGCGCATGCCGCTGACTTCTACGATGTCGCCGGCAGCGAGACCCGCGAGCGAGGCGCCGGGGATGTTGTCATCGAAGGAGGTGTCGGCATCGACCAGCACTGTCTGGCCCAACACGACGAGCGTGCCGGCTGCCGCGTCGACGCTGGTGACAGGACCTTTCACCAGATCATCGAAATCGACGCGATCCGCCGTGCAATTGCCGGCGCCGTCGCGATGACCGTGGACTTTGACGACCTGGCCGACGCGCAGATCCGCCTGCGTGCCCGGCTTGCCGTTGATGGTGAACGCAGCGCTGCTGGTCTCGAAGCGCACGCCGTTGACGAACACGCTGCCGAATCCCGTAACCGTCCCGCTCGAAATGACCGGGACAGTTTGCGCCGCGGATTGCGGTGCGTTGTCGCTCGCAGAACCGCCGCCGCCGCTGCAGGCGGCCAGGCCGAGCGCCGCCACTGCGGCGAACAGCGCCTTGATCAGATGTTGTCGCGTCATCTTGTTGACTCCCGCTGAGATGCAGCGACAACGGACCAGCCGCAGGAATATTCCTTCGAGCGGGTCGCAGAATAAGCGTGGCCGCCAATCGTTATTGTCAAAGCAGCGCCCGCCCGGGTACTGCGTGTTCACTTTCAGGAGCTTGCAATGACCCGATTTTCACAGTTGTGTACTGCACTGTTCGTCACGAGCACCCTGCTCTCCGCAGCGGCCGTCGCTCGCGAGCCCAATGAACCCCCGCGCCGTGAAGATCGCCGCGAGAATCGCGATGCGGAGCGTCACGCGGATCGTCGGGAAGATCGCCGCGAGGACCGCAACGAGCACGATCGCAGCGGCCCGAGCCACGCCGATCACGATCGACAGAACCACGAAGGCCGCTCGGGGCACGGACAGCGTGGCAACGAGTAAGATCGCAACCCATGACCTCCTCTAAAGCTCTCCTGGCCGGGGCTGTCGTAGCCGCGCTCGCCCAGGTCAATACCGCATCCGCCGACCCGCGCATGCAAGCATCGAGCGGTCTGCAGTACTCGGACGGGAAATACGGCGAGACCACGAGCACCAGCGCACTGGTCGTGCCCTTCTCGGTTCGCGCCACGTTCGGCGCGTGGTCGATTCGCGCATCGGTTCCATATGTCATGGTCGACGGGCCGGCCGATGTCAGCGAAATCATCGACGACTCGAGCGGTCGCGGATCGAGCAGCGGCTCGGGCAGCTCAGGCTCGGGTTCCGGCAGCGGCAGCGGCACGAGTGGCCGCGACGACAGTGGGAGCGGAAGCGGCAGTGGAGGAAGTGGCAGTGGTAGCGGAGGTAGCGGCAGTGGCACTGACGACGGTGCCGGCGGCGTGACCACCGCAGATCGCAGCGAATCGGGTATCGGCGATGCGAGCATCGCCCTAACCTACAGCATCGATGCCCTCGGCGATTCGCCCGCGTATGTCGACTTCACGGGTCGCGTGCGATTGCCGACGGGCAGCGAGGCAGACGGGCTCGGCATCGGCGCGACGGACTACGTCGCGATGTCCGAGCTCGGTTGGGACGGCGACGCCGGCGGCGCGTTCGTGAGCGCGGGGCGTCGCTTTCTCGGCAGCGTCGATGACTTCGAGCGCGTCGACGGCTGGCAAGCGTCGGTCGGCGGCTGGGTCAACGTCGGCGATACCGCTGTGGTCGGCGCCTACTACGATTGGCGCGATTCATCCACGCGCGACGGCGAAGATCCGAGCTCGATCGAGGCGTACGTGTCGTGGCGACTGAACGATGCATGGAAGATCGAGGTGAACGGCGGCATCGGTCTCTCCGATGCAAGCGCCGACTACACCGCAGGGCTCACGCTGATCTGGCGCAGCAGCGCGAAGCACTGATTCAACGCAGCGCGCCTTATTGCGGCGGCGTCGACCAGTGCTGCTCGATGAGCGCGCGCTCATCTGCAGGCTCGAGTGCAGCGCCGCCGCCGAGTCGATCCATCACGTCGTCGAGGAGCTCGCTCGCGCCCGCGGCCCGAAAGCCTTCATCCGGATCTACAGTGCCGTCCCACGCAACGACTTCCCACTGTCCGCCATCCCGGCAAGCCACACCTTCTGCAGCCGCGCCGGCCTCGTGCGAACGGAAAGCGCGGCAGTACCGTCCGTCGTCGGACTCGAACGTGAGGATGATCCGTGCCGAGCGGCCTCCTTCCTCGATCGATTTGCCGCTCTCGCCGTTGTCCAGGGCAGCGAGCAATAACCTGTTCGACGAGGCTCCGCTCAGCGATGGCGCTGGAGCGGCCGCGACAAACGGCGTTGCCGGGACCTCTTGCGAACGCGCGAACATGAATCCGACTATCACTCCGGCGATACCAGCGGCCAGCGCAGTGATGACCGCAGCCACCCGCAGCGGCGGCCGCGATGCGCTCGGCAGCGGCGTGCCATCGAGAATGCGAGCCGACAACGCATCGTTCGGCTGCAACGCTGACAGCGGAATCTCCGACTTCAATCGCTCATCCGCCGCGCGCATCCGCTCGAGCCGCACGCGCGCACCGGCGTCGTCCACCAATGCCCGTTCGACGCGCCCACGCATCTCGGCATCGAGCTCGCCGTCCATGTACGCACACAACAGTTCGTCGTTTAGTTCCAAGCGTTCGCTCACTTTGCGGCTCTCATTCGCTGTGGCCCTTCGCCCAGGCTCGCTGCGAGCTTCGCTCGCCCCCGCGCCAGGCGGCTCATCACGGTCCCTACCGGCACTTCCAGGATGCTCGCAGTTTCCTGATAGG
This sequence comes from Steroidobacteraceae bacterium, assembly GCA_035493235.1. Taxonomy (GTDB): domain Bacteria; phylum Pseudomonadota; class Gammaproteobacteria; order Steroidobacterales; family Steroidobacteraceae; genus Steroidobacter. The sequence goes on along the minus strand of DATJIP010000045.1, from coordinate 43,829 downwards.
ACATGCCATCGAGCACCACCAGGACGATCACCATGCGTTGCTCTTCAGGCAGCTCATCGAGCGCCTGCCGCGCTTCGCTGGTTTGAATGTGTCGGATCGTCACGTCGCGTCCGTCGGCACCTGCAATGTCCGCATGCGAGTCCAGGGGTTCCGCGCGCCGGCGATGGGCGCGCAGCTCGTCGCGCCAGAGGTTCTGCATGATTCTGTACAGCCAGCTGTCGAGCCGAGTGCCCTGCTGCCACGAGTCCGCATGGCGCAAGGCACGCTCGACCGCCGCTTGCACGACGTCCTCTGCGTCGTCGTGCGATCTCGTCAGCACGGACGCAAAGCGACGCAGCCGCGGCAGCAGTTCGACCAGCTCGCGCCTGAACTCCGGCATGTTCTCAACCTGTCTCCAACCGACAACGATCCCGTAGGAGGATTATTCCCCTCGGCGGGTTCTTTCTGTAGTGTGCAGCTCATGGGTCGTCCGGTCCAAACATTCCGTAAAACTGCTGTTTTCGCTGCTTTGGCGCTGTTCACGGTGGCTGCGTGGTCGCATGAAGACAGCGAGCATCGCGACGGCGAGACACGCGAGGATCGCAGCGGTCGCGACGATCGCATCGACAACTCGGGCAGCGGCTCTTCGCGATCGGGATCGGACGACAGTCGTCGCGAGGACCGCCACGATCGCGCCGAGCGCCGCGGCTCGTCCACGAGGTTCGAGGTCGAACGGGACACGGCCGGCCGCGAGCGCGTGCGACGTGAAGTGCTGATGGTCGCGGACCAGCAGTCGATCGACACCGTTCGTGACGCCGGGTTCGCGATCATTTCAGAGCGACCGCTGACTGCATTCACTGAAACGCTCGCGCGCATTCGCGTGCGACGAGGACGCTCGGTGGAGCAAACGATCAGCGAGCTGCAGGCACTCGCGCCGCTCGCGAGCATCGCGCCTGATCATCTCTTCCGTCCGTCAGGCGATGACGCTGTCACGAGTGTCGAGATCGCGCCGACGCCGGGTCCTCCAATCAACACAGGTCACGTCGGCGTGATCGACACGGGAGCAGATGTCTCCTGGCCCGCGCTTGCCCATTCGATCGTGCGAACCGAAGGCTTCGCCGACGGCGGCTACACCTCGCGTGCCCATGGCACGCTCGTGTCGGAGATCGTGGCTCGCAGCGGTGCGCATCTCACCGTCGCTGATGTATTCGGTGTGGATGCAGACAATCGCTTGATCGCACCGGCAGCTGCGATCGCAAGCGCAATCGACTGGCTAGTCGCGAGCGGCGTGCGCGTGATCAACATCAGCATCGACGGGCCCGACAACTTCGTGCTTGCTCACGTGATCAAGCGTGCGCTCGCCACAGACGTCGCGATCGTGGCCGCGGCAGGCAACGGCGGACCCGGCGCTGCGCCCGCCTTTCCTGCCGCCTATCCCGGCGTAATCGCAGTCACCGCAGTCGACGAGAACGGCCAGGTTTATCGACGCGCCAATCGCGGCGACTACATCGCGTTCGCAGCGCGCGGCGTGCACGTCGAGTCCGACTACGAATCGGCGACGTCGAAAGCGAAGACCGTGTCGGGCACGTCCTTCGCTTCGCCGATCGTCGCAGCGGCCATTGCTCGCAGGCTCGATGGAACCGCAGGTCTCGGCAGCGTCATCGACTCGCTCAAGAGCGAGGCCCGCGACCTCGGCGCCCCTGGCCGCGACTCAGTCTACGGCTGGGGCGAGCTCGACATCCCCCAAACGTTGACCGCCAATTCCCGCTAGTTGTCTTCGCAACGCGCGCTTGCGCGGCCGTGGTGAACGGAGCATTCTGACGGCGACTCGCGAACCTGATGGCGGCTCGTGTCATGGATCGTCCGCAGCATCGCCGAACCCTCCTCGTCGCACTCGTGCTCCTCGCCGGCGCAGCTTTGCTGTTCCTTGGCAGGCAGTGGAAGTCGGAACCTGAACGGCTCGTCGCCGAGGCCGAGTTGCCCCAGCAGCAAGCGCCCGAGCCGCAAGCCTCCAACATCGCGCCCGCGCGAGGCGCAGCAGACACGAACGCACCTGCCCCACCAGCCACTACGGCTGCCGCGCCCGCAACCGGCTTTCGCGGTCGTGTCATCGATGCTGTCACTCGTCTGCCGCTGCCTGAGTTCGAAGTTCGGCTGATTCCCATCCGTCACGAGGGAATGGGCACGAGCTATCTGGAGCCGATCACTAAGACCTTTCAGTCCAAGAGCGGTCGCTTCGTCTGGAGCGACCTGGACGCCGGCACCTGGGTGGCCGGCGTCTGCGCGCCTGGCCATCAAATGTTCAACGTCCCTGAGTTCACGATCGAGGCCGGCAAGGCGACAGGCGAGATCGTCATGCCGCTACTGCGCGGCTACGCTGTCCGCGGACAAGTCGTCGATGCAAGCACGGGTGCAGGCATCGCCGAAGCGGGCATCGGATTTCGCGTTCCCGCCGACCGGTACGGCGGGTACGGCGGCCCGCGGTCGGCACCGTGGGCAAAGTCCAAGGACGATGGCTCGTTCGTGCTGGATGGGATTCCTGGCGGGGACATCGTGCTCACCGTCGGCGCACCGGATCACGCGTATCGCGAATTGCCGCTGCTGGTGGATGAAAAAACTCCGCCGCAGGAAATCACCCTTTCCGTCGGCGCCACGGTCGCGGGCATGGTGACGACGACAGCGGGTGCACCCGTCAAAGGGCGTGTCTCGCTCACCGGAGCGATCGCCGGCTATAGCGCCGAATCGAACGAAGCCGGTCAGTTCTCCTACAAGCACATGCCACCAGGCCGTTACAGCCTGGGAGCAGACACGAGCGCGGGCAGCGCCCAGCAGCAGCTCGTGCTGCAACAGGATGAGATCAAGGACGGCATCGTGCTCGTGGTCGGCGCAGGCCGCACGATCCGCGGCGTAGTCCGAGGCCCGCGGCCGGAACAGATCCCGAAAACACATCTCCTGTTTCGGGCGGACTCCGGCGGGGCCTTCATGAGCGGACATCCCAACGAGCGTGGAGTGTACGTGTTCAACGGCGCACCGCCGGGACCCGCGACAATCATCGTGTACGCCGCCGGTGCGCAATTCGAGAGGCACGTCGACGTGCCGACCGACCAGGACGTCACCTTCGACATCGTCCTTCCCGCGGGCGCGCGCCTGTCGGGCCTCGTCACCCAAGGCGGCAAGCCGGCGCCACACCGGAACATCTGGATGCGCTCGACTGACGCCAAGGCGGACGTGGTCTATCGAGCGACCACCTCCGACGACGGTGAGTACGAGATCGAAGGCCTGCCTCCAGGCGACTATCGCTTGCGTGCGGACGAAGACATCAGTCGAGCCATCGCGATCGCCGGCGATTTCGTGCTGAACATGGAAATTCCGTTGGTGCAGCTCGCCGCTCGCGTCGTGGAGGACGGCGGCTCGGTGCCGGTCGTCGGCGCCGACGTGTATCTGCGAGGCAGCGCACCCGAGACGGCGCGCGTCCGCGGCGACAAGAGGACGGATGACTTCGGCGCGGTCGCGCTCACCGGTATCGAGCCGGGCGAGATCGTGCTGATCGTCTACAAATCCGGCTACGAGATGTATCGCGAGAAGATCGCGTACTCCTCACCGATCACCAACAAAACGATCACGCTGCGCAAGAACGGCGGCGTGGAAGTGCGAGTGAAGACCGGTAGCCGGCGCTTTCCGATCGGCTTCACGATCACCCAAAGCTTTCCCAGCAACGACAACTTGATCGACATCTGGGTGCCGCTGGACCGCGAGCGGGTCGGGCACGTGCCGAGCGCCCTCGCCGGCACCACGTTCCAGATCGGGCGCTTCAGCGGCCAGCCGCTGGTCTACGAAGATTGGGATGGTCAGCCGTTCGAGCTGCCGTGACGCCGCGATTCGTCAGTGCGTGGCGACGTGCAGGCGCAGGCCCTGATCAAAGCTAACGGCTGCGGCGTACTCGAAGTGCAGCACTCTGCGCGAGGCAGTCATGGTGACCTTCGATGACGCGGGAATGATCGCGAATCCTGGGTCGATCACATGAGGCGCTCCGCTCCCGCTCGATGGATGTAGACTGCCGCAACGATGAGTCACGACAGAATACCCGATGTCCGCGATGGTCTGACCCGCGAGCAGCGCGTCGTGCTCTACGTGCTGAGCCAACTGCAGAAGGAACGCGGCGACCACAATGTGCCGACGCCGATGCTGTGGGGCCGCGTCTGCGAGCACTTCTACATCAGTCCTGAGCGGCTCTCCGAGATGCTTGCGCAACTCGGAGCCCGCAAGAGCTAGTGGATGTGGAGGACGTTCGGCTCTCGAACCTGATCGCCGCCTGTTCCCGTCTTCGCCTCGCGCTGGATGGCGTCGATCATCGGCTGCAGCCGTGCGCTATCCAGCTGCTCGATGACATCATCGACCAGCATCGCAGCGAGATGCGCCGCTTCCGCGTACGTCACCGTGTCTTCGCCTTCGGCGTAGAGCAGCACCTCGTACAAGCAATGCAGCACGCTATGCGCTTGCAGCAGCTTGCGACGCTGCACTTCGAGAAATCGTTCGAGCTGCGTGGGCGTGCGCTGCGAAGTTTCCAGTGGACCGTTCTGCTTCTTCGACGTGTCATCCGTGTTGGCCATGATCGAAACCCTCCTTGAGGTGAGCGCGAGCGATCCTACTCGAAGATCACGCTCCTGTACATCCGTACAGAAAAAGTCATGCCCCGGGGGATCGGTCGATTCGTTTCAGCTGCTCGCGGAAACGCCGCGCGTTCTCGACGTAGTGGATCGCGCCGTGCTGCATCTCCGCGATTTGCTCGGCGCTCAGCTCGCGCACGACCCTCGCAGGCGTACCGACGATCAGCGTGCCATCAGGAAAATTCTTGCCCTCCGTCAGGACGCTGCCCGCTCCGACGATGCAGTTGCGACCGATCCGCGCTGCGTTGAGGATCACGGCGCGACTGCCGATCAAGGCGCCGTCGCCGACCGTGCAACCGTGAAGCATCACGAGATGGCCGACCGTGACATTCTCGCCAATCGTCAGCGGGATGCCTGAATCGGCACGCAACACGGAGTTGTCCTGGATGTTGGTGTTACGCCCGATGCGAATGTCTTCGACGTCACCGCGCACCACGGCGCCGAACCAGACGCTGGAATTTTCGGCCATCGCGACCCTGCCGATTACCTTGGCGCTCTTCGCGATCCAGGCAGTCTCGTGAATTCGCGGCACGTGCTGGCCGAGGCTGTAGATACCCATGAGTCGCTCCTGTTCCCCAACAATTGAGTTCTCAGGCTGACGACTCTAGCGCGGCAGTTTTGCAGTCGAGAGTCAGGTGAACGGATTCAATGACCGTACACGTCGTCTGGTAGTGAGAGACGTTACAGGTCACGACCACCAGATCGTGAATCAAGGCCGTCGCGGCGATCTGCTTGTCCAGGGGATTCTCCGGGTTGGGGGCTCGAAGCCGACCCCACACGTGTGCTGCATCCTGATCGAATGGCAGGATGGCCTGGCCAAAGTCGGCCGACACGCGGTCGAGCCATCGCTCGAGACGCGTTGCCTGAGGTGCGTCGCCGCGGCAGCGAATAGCTTCGACACCTTGGCGCAGCTCACCTATGGTGACCACTGAAAGATAGACCGCTGCTCCTTCCTGAGCGGCGTTGCGGAAGAAGGCCCTGACACCGGCGTTAGCCTTCTCGCCTTTCCGCACTTCACTGATAACGTCCGTGTCGACGAGGTACATGTCTACCCTCGTCCTTCCGACTGCTTCCGAGCGAAGTCCTCGTCCTTGCCGACATTCGGCATTGAGGCCGCAATGGAAACTCTAATCAACGCGCTTCAATGGCCAGCCATGATCGCCACGCTGACCGCCGCGTGGCTGGTCGCCTCTCAATCGAGTCGCAAGCGCACGGTGGGATTCTGCTGTTTCATCGCCAGCAACGTTCTGTGGATCACGTGGGCGGTGCACGACCATGCGTACGCGCTCATCGCACTCCAGGTCGGTTTGTTCGCGCTGAACGTGCGCGGCGTGAAGAAGAACGAGCCCGTGACTTGAACTTGGCTTCTGGTCGAAAGCGGCCAAGGCCCTTTCGACGACGCCGTCAAAAGGCGCGACCTTTGCCGGCTACCGCAGCTGGCTGTCTTTGCTGCCGCGTCGGTTATAGCCGCTGAAGGCCTCTGCTTCGCGGTCTGCGGCTTCCTGGCAGGCGACACACAGGCGCACGCCGGGGATGGCCTTGCGGCGCGCCTCGGGGATGGACGCGCCGCATTCCTCGCAACGCTCCAGTCCGGGACCGGTGGCCAGGCGGCTTTGCGCCCGGCTCACGCCGTCCTTCACCGTTGCGTCGATCTGATCCTGTACTGCGCCGTCGCCGGCCCAACCTGTCGCCATGGCGGCGACTATACCGACTCCGGACCTACTCCGGCAGCACGACGCCCGAGCCGCCCATTTCCTTCGGCATATCCTTCATCTTGGGCTTGCCGTCCTTGATGCGCAGCACGGTCTCCTGGTAGTTGACGTGCAGCGCGGGCTCGAACTTCAGTTGCGGAATCATCGCCGCGTAGATGTCCACGAGCTGCATCGGCGGATGATCCGTGAACAGGTGGCCGCCGCACTTCGTGCACCACTTGCGGTAGCTGACCGGCGTCTTGTTGTAGGTGCCGATGCTGGCGGCGCCCTTGGTAACACGCAGCGATTGCGGGTTCCACAACGTGAACGCGTTGACAGGGCCCGCCGACCAATGGCGGCAGGATTCGCAATGGCAATAGCCCATTGCAGCGGGCGCGCCCGTGACTTCGAACTCGACCTCACCGCAGAAACAGCGGCCGGTGTAGCGTGCGTTGGTCATGACTTCTCTCACTTCTCCAAAGGCATACAGTGTACGGCCAAAGACCGTCGTGACGTGATTATGTTCCCGCTGGGGAGACGCGTCGCCCTGACGAAAGTCACTTGTCTCCACCATCGGCACAGAAGCCCCGGGAAACCGCATGAACAGTTTCGAGATCAAGTCGATCGGCAAGGTGTCGTCGAGTCTCAAGTCGCTGGAGGCAGCCCCGCGACAGGCTGACGAAGGTGCGCCCGAAGCGTGGCTGGTGTTCGAGCCCGCAGCCGTCGAGGGACTTCGCAACATACGGCCGGGCGACGAGCTGGTACTGATCACGTGGCTCGATCGTGCGCGGCGCGATGTGCTCAGCGTGCATCCGCGTGGCGAAGTTTCGCGTCCGGCCGAAGGTGTGTTCAGCACGCGCTCGCCGCATCGTCCGAATCCGCTCGGTCTGCACGACGTGACGGTGACAGCCATCGAAGGCGGACGTGTGCGCGTGCGCGGACTGGAAGCGATCGACGGCACACCGATCATCGACCTCAAGCCGGTGCTCAGCCCAGATGTCGCACATCGTTGAGAATGGCTATATTCCAGGGATGATGCGAGCACGCTCCAAGATCGCACGACTGCTGCTGCTAGTCGCGACACTGCTTCCGGTCGCGACCGCCCTCGCTGCAGAACAGACCTTCACGCCGCGTCTGCAAACTCCGCGCGTCGCGCCGCTAGGCAAAGAGAATCGCACGCCCGAGCAGGAGGCGATGCTCGCAAGTCGTCCCGACTTCAACATCTACAGGACGCTCGCTCATCATCCCGATCTGTACAACCGTTGGAGCCCGCTCGGTCGCTTCATCCTCGAGGGCTCCAGCCTGCCGCCGCGCGAGCGCGAGATGGTGATGTTGCGCATGGGCTGGCTGTGCCAGTCCGAATACGAATGGGCCCAGCATGCTCGCATCGCCAAGGCTCAGGCCGGTCTGACGAGCCAGGACGTTCATCGCATCGCTGCAGGTCCTGCGGCCGCCGGCTGGTCCGACTTCGAGCGCACACTGCTGCACATGGTCGATGAGCTGCGCTACGACACGATGATCAGCGACGCAACGTGGCAGGCGTTGCGAGCGAAGTACTCGGTGCAGCAGGTAATCGAAGCGCTGTACACGGCCGCGCAGTATCAACTGGTCTCGATGGCGCTCAACAGTCTCGGCGTACAGCTCGATCCGGGGCTCGAGGATCGCTTGCCGAAGGACGTGCCACTGCCGGCGCTCGCGACACAGCCGAAATCCCTGCGCTTGAAGCAACCGCGCGTGCCGCCGCTCGCCGAGTCCGAGTGGACGAACGAGCAGCGCAAGCTGATCGCCGAGCAGAAGATCACTGGACCGGTGATCAATCTCTACGCAACGATGCTGAATCATCCGGTGTTGTACGGTCCGCGATACAAGTTCGGCAGCTATCTGCAGCGCGATTCGCTGCTGCCGCCGAAGACACGCGAGCTGCTGATCATGCGAACCGCTGCGCTGACCGGAGCGGAATACGAATGGGGACATCACGTCGAGTCCGCGCAGCAGGCTGGTTTTTCCGCGGACGAGATTCGCCGGATCAAGAGCGGTCCCGATGCGCAGGGCTGGAGCGAGGAACATGCAGCGGTGCTGCGTGCCGCGGACGAACTACGTCGCGAAGCGTTCGTGAGCGATCGAACCTGGGCGACGCTCACCAAGTACTACGACACGAAGCGGCTGATCGAGATCGTCTACACCAGCGGCGGCTACACGATGACCGCGCTCGCCATCAACAGTCTCGGCATCCAGCTCGAACCTGGCTATCCGCGATTCCCATGAGATTCCACGCCGGCCTGATGCTCGCAGGCCGGCTCGGCAACACCTAGCTCGAACGCACAGATGGCATCGCAAAACGCAGCGCCTCACGCGGAGTACAGCCGGCGATTGGAAGCGCGCCAGGAACTCGTCGCGCAACTCGATCGCGCCTCCGAACGCGTTTCTTATGTGCGCATCGCGCTGGCGATTCTGTCCGTCGCAGCGATCTGGCTCGGTAACTACTGGTGGCTGCTGCCGGCAGTGCTGTTCATCGTCGCAGTGATCTATCACTCGCGCGTGCGCCAGGCGCGAGCAAGCGCGGATCGCGCGGCCGCTCACTATCGAGCAGGCATTGCACGCATCGAAGATCGCTGGAGTGGACAGGGCAATCCCGGCACGCGCTTCGACGATCCGCATCATGTCTATGCCGCGGATCTCGATCTGTTCGGGCCGGGCAACCTGTTCGAGCTGCTGTCAATCGCGCGCACGCGGATGGGCGAGAACGCACTCGCGAGCTGGCTGGTCGCTCCGGCTCCGGTCGCAACCGTTCTGGAACGACAGCAAAGCGTCGGGGAGTTACGCGAGCGAGTGGATCTGCGCGAGGACCTCGCGGTGCTCGGCGAGAACGCCGGCGTGGGCGTGCAGCCGGAGGAACTCGTGCGCTGGGCGGAGTCGCCCAATCAACTTCGTGTCGGCTGGGTGTTGCCGGTCGCGCTCGTGTTGCCGCTGCTGCTCATCGCGACGCTCGTAATCTGGAGCACGACGGGAGTTGCGGCGCCGCTCATCGTAGTGCTCGGGCTGGAATTCGGCGTCGTGCGGCTGCTGCGCAAGCAGCTGCGCGATCTTTTCGGCAGCACGGAACAGGCGTTCGACAATCTCAAGCTGCTGGCGAATCTGACTGAGCGACTCGAACGAGAGCCGGCGGAGCAAACCTTGTCGAAGCGGCTGCTCGGTCAGTTGTCGTCGGAGGGCATCCGGGCGTCGCAAGCGATCTCGCGGCTCGGCACGGTCGTGCAGTTCATCGAGTCGCGACGCAATATCATCATCGGGCTGTTGGATCTGCCGCTGCTCTACAGCGTGCACGCTGCTCTGGCGGCGGAACGCTGGCGCCGCCATCACGGCCATGCTGTGCGTGTCTGGTTGCAGACCATCGGCGATCTCGAGGCACTGATTTCGCTGTCCGTCTACAGCTACGAGCATCCGGCCGACCCGTTCCCCGAACTGATCGAGGGCGAGGCAATATTCGCGGCGACTTCGATCGGGCATCCGTTGCTGCCGAGCGCGACTTGCGTACGTAACGACGTCGCGATCGCAGGCGAGACGCGAGTGCTGTTGATCAGCGGCTCGAACATGTCAGGCAAGAGCACACTGCTGCGCACTGTTGGCATCAACACCGTGCTAGCGATGGCCGGCGCACCGGTGCGAGCTCAGCGATTGAGTTTGTCGCCCCTGCAGGTGGGCGCGAACATCCGCATCAACGACTCGCTGCACGAAGGCAGCTCGCGCTTCTACGCGGAGATCACGCGCCTACGACATCTCAATGAGCTCGCGGCGGGCACGCCGGCGCTGTTGTTCCTGCTCGACGAAGTCCTGCAAGGGACGAACTCGCGGGATCGATTCGTCGGTGCGCAGGGCGTCATCCGTGCGCTGCTCGGGCGCGGCTCGATCGGCCTCGTCACCACTCATGATCTCGCGCTCACCGAAATCGACGTCGCCGCGCGCGGCCGTCTGCGCAACCTGCATTTCCAGGATGAGCTGCGCGACGGCCGCATGAAGTTCGACTTCAAGCTGCACGAAGGTATCGTCACGAAGAGCAACGGCCTCGAGCTGATGCGCTCCATCGGCCTCGACGTCTGATCACTCCGCCGGCAACGCGATCGATGCCTGGCCGAATACGTAGCGCCAGCCCTTCGGCGTGCGGACATAGGTATCGCTGAACCAGAGGCGACGCTCGAAGGATTTGCCTTCGGCGACGTACTTCAGCCACAGACGAGCAGTGACGACGGCCGTGTGGTCACCCCACAGCCGCACTGTCTGCGTACCCGGATCTTCGTCCTGACGCTCGTAATCGATGTGACGCGAGCGGGCCGACTCCAGCAGATCGCCCCGCGTATAGGTCTTGCCGGTGCCCAGGACCAGCACGAAATCCTCATGAAGGATCTGCGCCATGGTCTCAGCGTCGTTGCGCTTCACGGCGTCCTGGTACTTGACATCAATAGCCGCAACTTCCGCCCGATCCTGCTGCGGCGAGGCAACGCTCGCGGAGCTTCCAACCAACAACGCCGCGGCAGTCACCGCGGCACCCACCGTCGATGCATTCATGCAAACCTAACTCCAAGGAGAAAACCCCGCGAATCCTAGCCGCCCAGGACCACCCGTAACTTGGAGAAAGTTGCGGTGCCGGGGGAAGAAAGCGGCCTATAACTCAGCACTGCAACAATTGCGACGCACGGACGGGAGTCATGCTGCGGTGCTGAGTTATGACTCGTTTTCTTCCCCCGGCACCCGTCCTACTTGCGGCGCTTGATGCGGACGTCGTCGGCAACCGTGGCGCTCGGAAACACGATGACTTCGTCGCCTTCGGCGATGCCGGAGGTCACCGCACGGAAGTGCGGATCGGCCTGGGCCACCTGCACTGCCGTAAGCTTCGCCCGGCCAGCGACGACCTTGTAGAGCGCCCAACCGCTGCCCTGCCGGAACAGCGCACCGAGCGGCACGCGGATGGCGTTCTTCGCTTCGCCTACGACGACACGAACATCGACGCGGAAATCGTGCGCCTGCAGCGATTCCGGCGGCGGCTCCTTGAACTGCAGAATCACGTTCGTACGTTGCTCTTCGACGCCGAGCGCAGAGATCTTCGTGTGGGCGACGGGCTCGACGCGATCGACAACCGCCGGCACCGGCACGCCGCCCCAGTTTTCGATCTGCGCGGGCGCGCCAGACTGCATTTTCACGGCATCCTGCGACAGGAATTCCGCGATGACCTCGACATGCCGCGGATCGCCGACCTCGACGATCGGTGTGCCGATCTGGATGACAGCCTCGCTCTCCTGCGGCCGCCGCAACACCCGCCCCGCACTCGGGCTCGTCACGTTGACGACGCCTTTCTCCATCCGCGATGGATCCAGCAACGCGCTGCGTGCCCGATCGACCTCTGCACGAGCCGCATCTCGCGATGCCCGGGCTGCATTCAGGCGAGCTTCGCTCTGATCCGCCGCGGCCTTGGAAATCAAATTCGCCCCGACCAGTTCCGTATTGCGCTTGTGCTCACGCTCAGCCAGATCGAGATCAGCTTGCGCGGAGCGCAACTGAGCCTGCGTTGCCGTAACCACAGCGCGCGCCTGCAAGTCGCTGCGCGTATCCAGAAACCCCGCCGCCGCTCGCGACATGTGCGCCAGGACTGCGCCCGCTGCAACCACATCGCCCGGCTCTACTTCGACGCGCAACACCCGCCCGGTGATCGGCGCACTGACGACATAGATGTCGTGCATGCGCGTGCGCCCCTCGTCGACGACTTCGACTCGCACGTCACCGCGATCCGCCTTGGCAAGATCCGCCTCGACCGCGTCGGGCAGCATCGACAGTCCGATCGCGATGAGGACCACCGCCGCGGCAACGATCCAGAATATGCGCACCCGGCGCGAACGCCGCTGAAGCTCTTCATTCGCCATTCTTATTCTCTCGACTTGAGCACACCGACGAGATCCAGGCGATCGACTCCGCGCCGCACCGCCAGCGCCGCGCCGACGACGGCGGCAGCGACGAACAGTGCGGACTTGCCGTAAGCCTGGGACTCGGTGATGTACGGAAACACGAACATCTCGGTCTGAAACTGCGCCATGAGCCAGCGCGACAACAACGTGCCGAGAATGGCACCCGCCGGCAGCGCAATCAGCAGCAGCACGCCGATCTCGGCCAACAGCACATACGAAACCTCGCGCCTGCTGAAGCCCAGCACTCGCAGCGTCGCCAGATCCCGCTCCTGTTCAGCGAATGTGACGCGCGCAGCCGAGTAGGCAACTCCGGCCGCCATGAGACAGGAGAAGGTCACGAACATGTACGCGAAGAAGCCGCTGCCTTCGTTGAACAGCTTGCGCATCGAAGCCGAGGCGTTGTCGAGGAACGATACACCGGCAATCATCGGCAGTTCCTTCACTTTGCGACTGAGAGCGTCGCGCTCGGCACGATCCATGAGCACGTACGCTGCGCTCACTCGCCCCGGCTCGCGCAAAGCACGACCGAGCGCATCGATCTGCATATAGGCGGCGCCGGCAAGATACGGTTTGACGACCGCAACGACCGTCAGATCCGCATGCGCACGATGACCGTCGGTTGCCTGCACGCTCACCGTATCGCCGACCTTCACGCCGAGCTTGCCCGCGAGGTTCTGCGACAGCGTGATGCCATCCTCGCGCAGAGCGACCGCCTCCATGTCCTGATCGAGCAGACGATACAAGTAGGCGCCCTCGGGCAGCCCCATCAACGTATCGCGGCGCTTGCGACTGCCGGCGGTCAGAATCACTTCGGTCGCACGCAGCGGCTCAACGGTCTGAACGCCAGGCAACCGCCCGACCTCCGCCAGGATCTTGTCGTCAGCGGTCTCCGCGAACGTCAGCGTCGCGTCCATCCGCTGCGCCACACCAAACGTCACATCGACGATGTGATTCATCGAGATCGGAAAGTGCTGTGACGTGATGAGCAGCGCGAGCGCCAGCATCAGGCCGATGACTGTCGTGGCCGAGCGGCGTGGGAAACGGGCGATGCGGCGCGCGACCATGCGCGACTTGCCATCCAGGCTGCGGGCTGCGTTTTCGATGCCCTGACCCAAGCGGCTGAAGCCCACCGGCGCCGGCGGCGCCAACGCCGCGGCCGGCGGCAACCGCGCCGCGCGCAGCACTGCCTGGGCCGCACCGAGTATCGCCGCAATCAACGAAACCAGGACGGCCCACACGTACACATGCAGCTCCGCGTTGAACGCCAGGTTCGGAAGCCGGTACACCTTGCTGTACATCACCGCCATGTAGCCACCGAGGTACTGGCCGACGATCACCCCGATCGCAGCCCCGAGCAGCGCGAACACGATCGCGAACTTGCCGTAGTGAAGCGCGATCGACACGTTCCCGTAGCCGAACGATTTGAGCAGTCCGATATTCGAGCGCTCTGTCGCCACCAGTCGCGACAGCGACACATTCAGCAGGAAGACCGCGACCAGCAGGAAGATCGGCGGCAGGATCGAAGCCATCGTCTGCAACGACTTCAACTCGTCCGACAGAAACTGCGCCGACAGCATGCGATCGCGCGCATATGCACCACGACCACCGTGACGCGCCAGCCTCTCGTCGATAGCGAAGATCGTTTCGCGCGCGTCAGCACCCGGCGCGAGACGAAACACGACGTCGTTGAACGCTCCATCGACGTCGAACGCGCGGCCCAAGGCCTCGCGCCCCATCCACACCACACCGAAGCGCTCGGGTTCCGGCAACATCGCTCCTGGCGCCACGGCAAAGACGAACTCCGGACTGCTCGCAATACCCACGACTTCCAGCTCGCGATACCGCCCGTAGATCAGCGCCCGCAGTTGCGCCCCGGGCGCGAGGTAGTTCGCTTCGGCAAAGGCCTCGTTGATCAGCACCTCGTTGTCCCGCGTGGGATCGGGCCAACGACCGGCGCGCAGCAACACATCGTTGACGCGCGGATGCCGATCAGCCGGTAACGACACCAGCCGCGCGGACACAGGATCGGATTTCCCGGCGAGATCGATCAGCCCGATGCCCGCCACTCGCGGCTCCAAAGCATTCACGCCCGGCAGCTCGGCAAGATCGTTCGCGACCGGATCCGGGGCTCGCACTACCGACACCGCGACATCAGCCATGCGCGCCGAATCGTAGTAGTGGTCCCGCGACCGCTCCATCGAGCCGTACATGCCCGTGGCCATGACGAACAACGCCACGCCGCAGGCCAGCACCGCCGAAACCGCAATCGCCTGCGCCTTCAACCTTTTCAGGTCGCGCAGAAGCTTGCGATCGAGTGTTGCGATACGCATCACCAAGTCAGCTCCGCCGGCGCAATGCGCTGCTCGTTCGCTTCTATCGACCGGATGTGACCGTCCGCAAACCGCACGACGCGATCGCCGATGCGCGCGATATCTGCGTTATGTGTGATCAGCAACGTAGTCGTGCCGAGCTTGTTGTTCGCGGTGACGATCGCTTCCAGCACATGAACGCCGGTCGCCACGTCCAGCGCGCCAGTCGGCTCGTCACACAACAACACAGTCGGCCGCTTGGCAATCGCGCGCGCGATCGCGACACGTTGCTGCTCGCCGCCGGAGAGCTGTGCCGGGAAGTGATGGAGCCGCTGACCCAAGCCCACCAGCTCTAACGCTTCCGGGGCCGGCATCGGGTTCGGCGCGACTTCCGTCACCAGCTCCACGTTCTCCTGCGCCGTCAGGCTGGCGATGAGGTTGTAGAACTGGAACACGAAGCCCACGTGCTGACGACGGTACTGCGTGACGTCCGCATCGGCAGCGCTCGCCAGGTCCGTTTCGCGGAAAAAACAGTGGCCGGAGCTCGGTCGGTCGAGACCGCCGAGCACGTTCAGCAGGGTCGATTTACCGGAGCCGGACGGTCCGAGCAGCACCAGCAGCTCGCCTTCCGCGATGGTCAGGTCGACGCCGCGCAGTGCATGCACCGCCGCGTCCCCTTGTCCATAGATCTTGCGAAGGTCGACGAGGCGAAATACCGGGAGATCCTCGCGTGACATGGGCGCAATTCTAGCCGAAGATGCCCGGCCTATTTGTCACATAACCGCTTGCGAAAGGCGTGACTTTCGCTGCGCTTCGATGGCGAAAAAGTCGCCGAGGCGCTTTTTCCCGCATAGCCGAGGCGACGATGAGCGCAGTGCTTGTGACCGGTGGATCGGGGTTCGTGGGGAGCTTCTGCATCCTGCAGCTGCTGGCCGAAGGCCATGCAGTGCGCACGACCGTGCGCAACCTCAAACGCGAGCCTGAAGTACGCGCGATGCTCAAGGCGGGCGGCGCAGACGCCGGCAACCGCCTGCAGTTCGTCGCGGCTGACCTCGAACAAGACGCGGGCTGGTCGCAGGCTGTGACGGGCTGCGAATACGTCCTGCACGTCGCCTCGCCGATTCCGGTAGCCGTGCCGAAGAACGAGGACGAGTTGATCGTCCCGGCGCGCGAAGGCGCATTGCGGGTGTTGCGTGCTGCTCGCGACGCCCGTGTGAAGCGAGTCGTGATGACGTCGTCGTTCGCTGCTATCGGCTACGGTTTGAAGCCGCAGACCGCACCGTTCGACGAGAACAGCTGGACCGACGTCAACGGCTACGGCGCGACGCCCTACATCAAATCCAAGACCATCGCCGAACGGGCGGCGTGGGATTTCGTCGCGAGCGAAGGCGGCCCCGAGCTGTCCGTCGTCAATCCCGTCGCGATCCTCGGGCCGGTGCTCGGCTCCGACTATTCGCCTTCGGTGATGATCGTTCAGCGCATGATGGACGGCGCGATTCCGGGCTGTCCGCAACGCTGGTTCGGCATCGTCGACGTGCGCGATGTCGCCGACCTGCACGTACGCGCGATGACTCACCCCGCCGCGCGCGGCGAACGCTTTCTCTGCACTGCCGGCGACTTCATGTCGATGCTCGAGATCGCGAAGGTGCTGAAGGCGCGCATGGGCCCGGCTGCAGCCAAAGTGCCGGCGCGACAGCTGCCCAACTGGCTCGTGCGCCTCGCGGCCTTGCGCGACCCGGCGCTGAAGCAGCTCATCCCCGAGCTCGGCAAGCAAAAGAACGGAACGAACGCCAAGGCGCGTGGACTGCTCGGCTGGAAGCCGCGCTCTGCGGAGGATGCAATCGTCGCGAGCGCCGAAAGCCTCATCCGTCTCGGACTTCTCAATTCCACTCCGCAACAGGCGGCCTGATGAAAGACTTCTTCCAGCGTTACCTTCTGCCCGGCTTCGTCTTCGAGTCGGCCGTCATTGCCGGCGGCTACGCGACCGGTCGCGAGCTCGTGCAGTTCTTCCTGCCAGCAGGACCGTGGGGCGGCCTGCTCGGCATGATCGTCAGCATGCTGTTCTGGAGCGCGGTGCTGATGGTCAGCTTCGAGCTGGCGCGCATGGCGAAGGCGTACGACTACCGCTCCTTCTTCAAGTTGCTGCTCGGCCCCGGCTGGTTCCTGTTCGAGATCGCCTACTTCCTGCTGATCGTGATCGTGTTCGCCGTGATGGGTGCCGCCGCCGGCGAGATCGCGCACGACTTGTTCGGCCTGCCGAAGATCGTCGGCTCGGTCGGCATGATCGTCGCGACCGGCGCGATGTTGTTCTACAGCAGCGCCGCGATCGAGAAATTCCTGGCGCTGTCGGTCGGCTATCTGTACCTCGTGTACATCGTTTTCTTCATCTGGAGCTTCGTAGCGTTCGGCGACCGCATCGAAGCGGCGTTCGCATCGCAACCGGTCGGGGATGGCTGGTTCAAAGCCGGCGTCACCTACGCCGGCTACAACGTTGCGACGGTCCCGGCAGTTTTCTTCTGTATCCGCCACCTGACGCGGCGGCGTGAAACGATGGTCGCAGGACTGCTTGGCGGCCCGCTCGGGATGCTGCCCGGCGTCGTCTTCTACATTGCCATGGTCGGCTACTCCGACCAGATCGCGAACGTCGCGCTGCCCTCGGCCTTCCTGCTCGGCAAGATCGGCGCACCCTGGTTCACGTGGGCGTTTCAGTTCGCAGTGCTGCTGACGCTGATCGACACCGGCGTGCCGATCCTGCACGCGATCAACGAGCGCGTGGCGCGGGTCTACGAGGAACGCGGCAAGCAGATGCCGCGCGCGATGCGTCCGACGCTCGCCGTCATCGTGATGCTGATCTCGGTCTACGCGGCGGCCGCGATCGGCCTTGTCGGCCTGATCGAGAAAGGCTACGGCTATCTCACCTACGCGTTCATCGTGCTGCTGATCATCCCGGTGCTGACGATCGGCGTCTGGCGCATCACAAGGCGGCCTGCCGACTCTGTTCCACCAGATGTCGACGGAAGAACTCAGCAAGCGTAGTCGTCGACTTGACGCGGTTCGGAATCTTGCGCCAGCCGTGACCCTCGTCGGGGAACAGCAGGAACTCGACGTCGCGGCCGTTCTTCTTCAGCGTGTCGACTACCTGCCTGGCTTCGACCACGGGCACGTTGGTGTCGTTCGCGCCGTGCATCACCAGCATCGCGGCTTGCACGCGTTCCAGCTTGTGAATCGGTGACAGCCGCCTCAACAGATCTGCCTGCGTCTTCGGATCGCCGTATTCGCCGCCGGAAATCGCGCCCATCCACGGCGTCGACTGCGCGAAGAACGTCTCGAAGTTGACGATGCCATAGAGGTCGGCGCCGGCCGCGAACGTGTCCGGATACTCCGTGACGGCCATCATCACGACATAGCCGCCGTACGAGCCGCCGAAAACGCCGAGCTTGCCGCGCGCGCCGACTCCAGACTGAATCAGATACTGCGCCGAATCGTAGACGTCGCGGTTCGCGTCGACGCGCTTCTCGCGATCGTCGAGCGCGAGAAATTTCTTGCCGAAACCGTACGAGCCGCGAATGTTCGGCGCGAATACCGCGATGCCTTGCGCGAGGATGGCCTGGTAGTCCGCCCGGAACACCGGACGCTCCTGCCCTTCCGGCCCGCCGTGGAAGCTCAGCACGACCGGGCCCGGCTGCTTGAAACCCTTCGGCAGATACAGCCAGCCAGACAGCTCGAGTCCGTCCTGCGCTTTGTATTTGCGCAGCTCGGGACTTACGAGTGCCTGCAGATCCACACCCGGCATCTTGACCGGCGCAATCTGCGTGTAACGCTGCGAAGCGAATTCGTACTGCCACGCGCCCTGGGGCCGGGCGGCGCCGGTGACGTTCAGCGCTACGCGGCTGCCGTCGGGCGAAAAATCGCTCACAGCAACTACTTCGCCCGGCGCCTGCGCAAACGGCGTGCGCTTGCCGTCAGGCAACGACACCAGCTCCAGCTCGCTCCGACCATTCACATTCCAAACGATCACTGCGCGCCGGCCGTCGTCGCTGACCGTGAAATTGTCCGCTTCGGCATCAGCGCGCTCCGCGATCACCGTCATCGCACCGGGCTTGCCCGCGGCATCGATCGGGATCCCCGACACGACCTGCCGATCGCGCCCGAGGTTGTGCACGAGGTAAACCGCGCTGCCATCCGGCGCGAGCTCGCCACCGACCAGCGCCGGCCCTTCATGCGGCGTCAGCAGAATCTCCTGATGCGTCTGCAGATCGTGCAGGTAGTAATTGTCGTTGCCGCGCGTGACGAGCCGGCTGATCAACGCGCGCTTGGCCGGCCGCTGGATGTCAACGATGCCGCCGAACCCCTGCGACTGGATTGCCATCGTCGACTTGTCGGCCTTCGGGTCGTAGATCCACGAATCCGGCAACTGCGGATCGCGCTGCGCGGAGCGGAAAAAGTAGCGACCGTCCTGCGCGAAGGCGCCTGAGAAGTTGTCTTCCTTGCCGCCGCTCGTGATGCGCTTGACGTCGGTGCCATCGGGCTTGCTGTAGTACACTTGCGCGTTGAAGCCGCCGCCGCGTGCGACGTCGTACGCAATCCGATCCTCGACGGGCGACCACTCGACCGAGCCGACCGGATCGACGCCCTGCGTGACCTGCTTCGGCTCGCCACCCGCAGCATCGACCACCCACACCTGCGGCGTCCCGCTGCGATTGCTGAGAAACGCGATGCGTTTGCCATCGCGCGAATACTTGGCGCTGAACGTGCTGGGAATCTCCGCCATCGCCTTGACGCGCGCCGCGAGCTCGGCGGACGGCGCAGGTGCGGATTGCGCGTGAACGACGAATGGAACCAGCGCGAGGCCGGCTGCGAGGAAGCGGTTCATGCGAATTCTCCCTGAAGAGCGGCGGGAGAATTCTAGCTTCAACTCGCTTGCGGCGCCTCGATCTCGGACGCCGGCCGGCTCTTCACCCACTGAATACCGGAGATGCCGAGGCGCTCCATCTTCAGCGCCCACAGGGTGCTGCGGCAGATGAATTCCTTGAACCACGCGCCACGGCGATGCGTGAGCGCGCGTCCGGTCATCGACCCGTCCTTGGCTGCCATCTGCACCAGCCCGTCGCGCCGACCGAGGCTCACGCAGAAAAATGGCACGGCGTATTGCAAGGATTGCTCAGACTCGCCGCGCAACTGCCGCGCGATGTTCTCGGCTGCCCAGGCGCCCGCGGGCATCGCGCTCTTGCAGCCCATCGGCATCTGCGGCTGGAGCTGTGGCGCGATCGTGGCGAGATCGCCGATGACGTGCACACCGGGATGCGAAACCGAGCGCAGCTGCGTGTCGACCAGCGCCTGGCCCTGATCGTTGACCTTGAGTCCGCTGTTCCATGCGAGCGAATGCCCGACGAAGCCGCCGGCCCAGATGCACAGATCGAACGGCAAGTCGCCGCGATCCGTTGCCAGGCGCTTGGCGTGGACTGCCTTGATATGCGGACCTTCCTCGACGTGGATGCCGAAGCGTTGCATCGACGCGAGCACGTGCTCGCGTGCCGCCTTGGACCAGGACTCCGCCAGCGGCGTCTGACTGACGAGCGACACCTGCAGCTGCGGAAAGACCTCGGCAATCTCGGTAGCGAGCTCGATGCCCGTCAAACCGCCGCCGACCACGGTGACGCGTGCGCCCTGCTGCGCAGCCTTCCGCAAGGCCTGATGAATGCCGGCGACGGCGCCGAACTCCACCGCCATCGCGTGCTCGCGAACGCCCGGGATGCTGTAAACATCGACGTACGAGCCGAGTGCAAGCACGGCTGTATCGAACTCGATGCGATCGCCTCCGCCCATCCGGAACGCGCGATTGCTCAAATCCAGCTGATCGATAACGCCGACGCGCAGCTCGATGCCGCTACCGCGAATCAACGCCGGCAGGCTCCAATCGCCAACGTTCTGCCCCGTGGCGCGCTGATGCAGCCGGATGCGTTCGACGAAGCGATCCGTGGCGCTGATCAGCGTGATATTCGTGTTGGACGGCACACGCCTGGCCAACCGTAGCGCGCAACTGACACCTGCGTAGCCCGCTCCCGCGATCACGATGCGATGCTCTTTCATCGCCCTGCTCTCCTCTAGATCCGTCTCTCGACACCCAGACGACGCGACCGCGCATGGTGTGACAGTCCAGTGAACCGGCGCACCGTACCGCGGTACCATTGCGCCACGGAGGACTCATGAAGCTCGCACGCTGGATATTCGCCATCGCCGGGGTCTACGGGATCCTGGTCATCGCGCCGCTGTATTTCGCCGCAGGACAGATCGCACAGAACGACCCGCCGGCCATCACGCATCCCGAATTTTTCTACGGCTTCATCGGTATCACGCTCGCGTGGCAAATCGTCTTCCTCGTGATCGCTCGCAACCCGGTGCGCTATCGCCCGCTGATGCTGGTCTCGGTACTGGAGAAGCTCGCGTACGGCGTTCCGGCCATCGTGCTGTTCACACAGCAACGCATAAAGACGATGACGCTCGCCTTCGGATGCGTCGATCTGGTGCTGGGCACGCTGTTCGTGATCGCCTTCTTCCTCACTCCTCGCGCGGAGGCGCCAGCCTGATATGCGCATCACCGGCATCGATCATGTGCAGCTCGCGATGCCCGCCGGCAAGGAAGACATCGCGCGCGAGTTCTACGCACGAACGCTCGGCATCCCCGAAGTCCCGAAGCCGCCGGAGCTCGCCAAGCGCGGTGGCGCATGGTTCGAATCCGGGCCGGTCAAGATTCACCTCGGCATCGAGGCGGACTTTCGCGCCGCGCGCAAGGCGCATCCGGCGCTGCTCGTGCAGGACCTCGCGACGCTGGTCGCGACGTTACGCAGCAAGGGCCATGAGATCGTTCCGGCCGACGGCGTCGAAGGCTGGTACCGAGTGCACGTCTTCGACCCGTTCGGCAATCGCATCGAGCTGATGGAGCCTTTGGACTAGATGGGGCACACTGCCGCCCCATGCATGCACTCCTCATCGCTCTTGCGAGCACGGTCATCATCAATGCGCAGGTGGCAGACGGCACGGGAGCGCCGTTGCGCAGGGAAAGCGTACGGATTACGGAGGACCGGATCACTGCGATAGGCAATTTCGACCCTGCACCGGGCGATGAGGTGATCGATGCCAAGGGGCTGGTGCTCGCTCCTGGGTTCATCGACATCCACAACCATTCCGACCGCGCTCTCGACCGCGATCCGCTCGCGACCACCCAGATCGCGCAAGGGATTACCACGGTGCTGCTCGGCGCCGACGGCGACTCGCCGTGGCCGATCGGTTCGTGGCTCGACGAACGGCGCGGCAAGCCAGTTGCGATGAATCTCGCCGTCGCCGTCGGCCATGCGACGGTCCGCGAGCAAATCCTGCAAAAGGACTTCCGCCGCGTCTCCCGGCCCACCGAGGTCGCCGCCATGGCGAAGCTCGTGGAGCAAGGCATGGCCGAGGGCGCGATCGGCCTGTCGAGCGGGCTCGAGTACGACGTCGCCAGCTACAGCACGACCGAAGAGATGGTCGAGGTCGCCGCAGCGGCCGCGAAGCATGGCGGGTTCTACATGACGCACATCAGGGATGAGGCTGATCGCTCGTTCGAAGCGCTGCGTGAAGAAATCGCCATCGGGCAGCGTGCTCACATTCCAGTGCAGCACTCGCACATCAAGCTCGGCACGGTGAGCGTGTGGGGCAAGGCCGCTGAGTACGTGAAGATCATCGAGGACGCGCGCCGCGACGGACTCGACTTCCTTGCCGACTGCTATCCGTACGACGCGTGGTTCTCGACCATCAAAGTGCTCGTGCCGGACAAGCAGTACGAATCGCCGCCGAGCGTCAAAGATGCACTCGCTGCGGTCGGCGGTGCCGGCAACATCACCATCGCCAACTTCGCTCCGAACAAGCGCTACGAGCGGCACACGATCGAGGAGCTGGCGAAGGACGAGAAGATCGATCCCATCGACATGTTCATTCGCATCATCCGCGAAGGCAATGCAGCCAACGACGACGCGCTGATCGTCGCCAAGTCGATGACGGAGGCAGACATCGAGCTGTTCTACAAGCAGCCGTGGGTGATGGTCGCCAGCGACGGCGGCATCGACCTGCGACATCCGCGCGGCGCAGGCACATTCCCGCGCGTACTCGGCCGCTTCGTGCGCGAGAAGCACTGGTTCACGGTGCAAGAGGCGGTTCGCAAGATGACGTCGCTGCCGGCGCAGCGCATGGGATTGCGCGACCGCGGCACGCTGCGCAAGGGAACCTTTGCGGACCTGGTGTTGTTCGATCCTGAAACCGTTATCGACCGCGCCACGTTCGCGCAGCCCATGGAGCTGCCGGTGGGAATCAAAGCTGTCTTCGTCAACGGCGTGAAGGTGTGGAACGAGAGTCAGCCGACGGGCGCGAAGCCGGGACGCGTGCTGACGCACTGACTCGGGAGACTCGCAGATGGTTACCAGACGTCGAGTCGTTGCAGGATCGATCGGCGGGCTGCTGCTGTCCAGCTTGAGCGCACCGCTGACCTTCGGCGCTGCAGAGCCTGATCAAGAATCTCTCGCGCAACTGCCGGGCAAGCGGCCGCTGATCAAGCGCACCTTCCGCCCGCCGAACTACGAAACGCCGCTCGCAGACCTGCGCTCGCAGATGACGGACAACGATGCGTTCTTCGTGCGCTATCACCTGGCATCGATCCCGGAGATCGATCCGCGCACCTGGCGCCTGCGAATTGGCGGCGCGAGCGCGAATCGCACGCTGGAGTTGTCGCTCGCTGACTTGAAGCGCGATTTCAAGCGCGTGCATCTCGCGGCCATCAATCAGTGCTCGGGCAATCGCCGCGGCCTGTTCACACCGCGCGCTGCCGGCGTGCAATGGACGTACGGCGCGATGGGCAATGCGCTTTGGGGCGGCGTCCGCCTGCGCGACGTGCTGAATCGCGTCGGCGTGAAAGGCGATGCGCTCGAGGTCGTGCTCGAAGGCGCTGACGCCGCTCTGCTTGCCGCCACGCCCGATTTCGCCAAGAGCTTGCCCGTCGATCGCGCGCTGGACGCGGACACACTCATCGCGTTCGAGATGAACGGCGAGCCGCTGCCGCATTGGAACGGCGCGCCCGTACGCCTCGTCGTGCCTGGCTGGACTGCGACGTATTGGGTCAAGCACCTCACGTCGATCAACGTGGAGCCGAAGGCGTTCGATGGGTTCTGGATGAAGAGCGCTTATCGGATTCCGACCGGTGCCTTCCCTGGCGCGCGCTTCAAGAGCCAGGAGAATGCGCAGACCACGCCGATCACGGAGATCCTCATCAATTCGCTGGTGACGAGTCACTCGAACGGCGCTCGGCTCGAACGCGGGCGAGCGGCAGAGCTCTTCGGCTGGGCTTGGGACGGAGGCACCGGCATCAGCACAGTCGAAGTCTCTTCAGATGAAGGACGCTCATGGCGGCCCGCGAAGCTCGGCGAAGCACCCAGCTCCTATTCCTGGCGCGGGTTCCGAATGCCGCTGGACACTGCGAAGCCCGGCTCGCTGCAAATCGCGGTGCGTGCAACCGGCCGCAACGGCGCACGCCAGCCGGACAAGCTGACGCCCAATCCCTCTGGCTATCATCACAACATGATCCAGACGCTGACGCTGGAGGTCGCATGAGCGCGCAACTGCGATGTGCAGCGGCGCTGGTCCTGGCGCTGTGTGCGAACCCTGTCGGCGCAGGCGAGGAATCCATTCAACTGCAGGATGCGCCAGGCCGCGAACTCGTCGTCGCGCGCTGCTCGGTGTGCCACAGCGTCGATTACGTGCAGATGAATGCTCCCGTCCTGGATCGCGCCGGCTGGCAAAAGAGTGTGCGCAAGATGATCGACCAGTTCGGCGCGCCGATCGGCGAAGACGATGCCAATCAAATCATCGAATACCTCGCGACCCACTACTGAGTGAAGTCATGACCAGAATGTTCATCGCTTTGATTGCCTCGCTCGCTGCGGTCGGCGTCGTTCGCGCCGAAGGCCTGGACGAGGCCTCCGCGGCGCGTTTTGCGCAGCTCGCCCTCGACTGTGTGCACAAGGAGTATCCGAACAAGATCGCGCATTACATGGCCAGCGATGCGGATCTCAAGCTGCCGCGGCAGCTGACGCCGGCGTTCTATGGGTGTTTCGACTGGCATTCGTCGGTGCATGGGCATTGGCTGCTGGCGCGTGTGATCAAGCTGTTTCCGAAGTCTGAAGTGGCGGGCAAGGCGCGTGCCGCGCTGGCGCAGAGCCTGACGGCGCCGAACATCGCGGCGGAAGTCGCGTACATCACGGCGCCGGGTCGCGAGTCGTTCGAGCGACCCTACGGCCTCGCGTGGTTGCTGCAGCTCGCCGCGGAGCTGCGCACGTCTGATGACCGTAAGTTCCGCGAATGGTCTGCGACGCTCGCACCGCTCGAAACCGCAGCGGCAAACAAGGTCTCGACGTGGCTACCCAAGCTGAGTTATCCGATCCGGATCGGCGAACACGACCAGACTGCGTTCGGCTTCGGCTTGATCTGGGACTGGGCCCAGACGACACACAACGCTTCGATGGAAGCGCTGTTGCGCGAGAAGGCTAAGCAGTTTTATCTATCGGACAAGACCTGTCCGCTCGCGTACGAGCCCTCCGGCCAGGACTTCCTCTCGCCGTGCATTTCGGAAGCGGATTTCGTCCGCCGCGTGCTCGCACCGCCCGAATTCGCGCACTGGCTGACTGCCTTCCTGCCGGAGGTGCCGATCGATGGCGGGACAGCGTGGTTCCCCGTGGCGCGAATCACCGATCGCACCGACCCGAAGCTCGCGCATCTCGACGGCTTGAATCTGAGCCGTGCGTGGATGCTCGAAGGGATCGCGGATGGGTTGCCCGGTGATGACAAGCGTCGGAATGCGCTGCGCGCGACAGCCAAGCTGCATAAGGACACGTCGCTCGGGGCGGTGACTAGCGAGCATTACGTCGGCAGTCACTGGCTCGGCACGTTCGCGCTCTACGGGGCATCACGGAGCACAGTTAAGGCGCTGTAGGTCGGGCTTCAGCCCGACTCTTCTGCAGGCACGGATTGTCGGGCCAAAGCCCGACCTACAGGGTGCTACTACTGTGTCGCGTGAGGCGCATTTCCAAGTGCCGTTTCACGTCCGGCCACTCCGTCGCGAGGATGCTGTAGAGGACGGAATCACGAACAGTGCCATCACGACGCGCCCAGTGGTGACGGATCACACCATCCTTCTTCGCCCCGAGCGCTTCGATCGCACGCTGTGATCTGAAATTGAAATTGTCCGTGCGCAGGCCGACGACCTTGCAGCCGAGCGTGTCGAACGCATGCGCGAGCAGCATGAGCTTGCAGGTCGTGTTGATGTGCGTGCGGTGGCGGCTCGCGCTGTACCACGTCCAGCCGATTTCGACTCGATCGACGTTCGCGATGATGTCGTGATAGCGAGTGGAGCCGACGATCGAGCCGCTCGCCAGATCGCGCACGACCCACGGAAGCATGTGACCCTCGCGCATGCCCTTGAGCGCGTTCTCGATGTACTTGGGCATGCCGCCCGGGTCCGGCACGCTCGTGAACCACAGCTTCCACAGCTCGCCATCGGCCGCAGCGGCCTCCATACCGGGCGCGTGTTCGGGTGACATCGGCTCGAGCCGGACTCCATTGCGTTCGAGCGTGACGGGTGCGGGGTGAATCACGGCTGATCCTGGCGAGCTGCTACGGGGCGATAACAGTAGCAACCCGGAGGATCGAGCAACAAGAATCAGTTGCTCAGGAGGATCTCCGGCACACCGCCGGCGGCCTGCGCCCGGTCGTAGATCATCTCGGCGGCGGCCAGGTCCTGGATGGAGAGGCCGGTCGAGTCGAAGATCCAGCGCTCGGCGTCGCTCGATCGGCCGGCCGATTTGCCCGCTACGAGGTCGGCCAGATCACTGCGCACATCCGTCAGCTTCATGGCGCCAGCGGCGATCGCGTGGTGCAAGTCGCCCATCGTCGAGGCCTGCGCACCGGAATCGACGATGATGCAGCTTGCCTGCATGAGATCCGCGGCGAGCTCGTGCTTGGAAGGATTGTCGGCGCCGACGCCGGCCACGAACGTTCCGGGATCGATGTCAGCCAGGGCGAGCAGCGGATGGGTCGATGTCGTGACGGTGACGACGATGTCGGCATCGCGCGCGGCGGTTTTCGCATCGCTAACGTTTCGTGCGTTCAGGCCCAGTTCGCGGACGCGTGCGCCGAAGGCATTAGCAGCTTCGTCGCGCGGGTCGCAGAAAGTAACGGCTTCGATAGAGGCAACATCGCGTAATGCTTCGAGGTGATAGGCCGCCTGCACTCCACACCCAATCATCGCGAGGGATCGAGCTCCCGGCATCGCCAGATACTTCGCGGCCAGCGCAGTCGCCGCCGCCGTCCGCCGCGCAGTGATCTCGATCGAATCCATCAACGCCAGCACGCAGCCGCGGTCGGCATCCAGCAGCGCGATGAAGCCTTGGATAGTCGGCAAATCATGTCGTGCACGATTGTTCGGGAAATTGCCGTTGACCTTGATCACAGCCAGCGCCGGCGAGCCCGACCGCTGCGCCGCTTTGATGTGAAACGTGCCACCGACACCGGGCACGTGACCGACCGCTGGAATCTCGAAGCGGCTCGCGGCGAGATCGGCAAACCCCGTCTGCATCGCAGCCAGATAGTCGCGGGTGTTGGCGAGCTTCGAGATCGCCTCGCGGGAAAGCAGCAGGACTGGAGGTGAGCTCATGCCGGCATGCTATCGACGTGCCGCGCGATCCGCGCCGCGGAGTTCCCATGCTTGACCTTGACCTTGGGACAAGCGCTAGAGTGCGGCCGTGACTACGCCCTCCTCCCGGCTGCTTTCCATCGGCGAATTCGCCGCGGCGACGCAGCTTTCGCAGAAGGCACTGCGGATCTACGACGAGCAGCGCCTGCTGCCGCCGGCGCGAATCGACGCGGCCACGGGATATCGCTACTACGGCAGCGACCAGGTCCCGCTCGGTCGACTCGTGCGAACACTACGCGAGATGAATCTCTCCCTCACCGATATCGCGAACGTGGTCGCTACTAAGGACGGCGGCGGCGCGGAGCACGTCCTTGCGCAACTCGCGCAGGAGATCGACGAGCGATATGCGCGCGAGAAACGCGCGTATCACGCAGCGCTCGTGCAGTTGCGCAGGCCGACCAGAGCTGAAGCGCCGGAAATCATCGAGCGCTCGCGTCCGGACACGACGGTTGCGATCCGTCCGTTCATGGCGAACCGCTATGACTTCGTCGAGAAATTTCGCGCTGAGGCTCAGGCCGCGAGCGAGCCGCTGGCGCATGCTGGACTGGTTCCTGGCGAAGCCGCTTGCGCGCTCATCGATCCGCTGTCCGACGACGAGGCCCGGCTCGAAGTCGTTATTCCAGTACCAACACCGGCACGCATTCCGCAAGGCATCACACTGCGCCAATTGCCGGCAGCGTCCTGCGCGGTGATCGCGACAAGCGTTCGTCATGCGCACGCGTCGGAACTGGCGGGTGCGCTCGACGCCCTGTTCGACTGGTTCGATCGTCGCGGTTGTCGCGCGCTCGATGCGCCGCTCGTGACGATCGGAACCGACGTCGCGGGCCTGCGCACTGAAATCACCTGGGCTTTCGAGCAGGCGGCGCCTGCGAGGTAGTTATGCGCTCGTCTCAGTCTCCAGCGGCGATCTTCCAGCGACTCGGGCTGCCGGATTCGCCGGTCCTCTTCGACGTGCGCGACAACGCCGACTTCGCCGCACGCCCACGCCTGATTCCTGGCGCACTACGCGGCGATCCCGATCGGGTCAGCGAGTGGGGACGAACGCTGCCTCGCACCCGCGCCGTCGTCGCGTACTGCAAGCACGGCGGCAAGACGAGCAGCTTCGTCGCCGACGCGCTGAGTACGATGGGATATCCGGCGTTCATTCTCGAAGGCGGCATCGAGGCGTGGATCGCAGCCGGTCATCCCACGGTGAAGGCGCGCGCCGACCTCAACGCGCCGGGCGCCTCGCGGTGGGTGACCCGCGAGCGGCCGAAGATCGATCGCCTCGCGTGTCCGTGGCTGGTGCGGCGGTTCATCGATCCGCGGGCGTCGTTCTTCTACACGCCGGCCCATCAAGTGCGGGCGGAGTCACAAGCGCTGCACGCCGAGCCATATGACATTGCCGACGTCACGTTCTCGCATCGGGGGACGCGTTGCAGCTTCGATGCTTTCCTCGATGAGTTCGACCTTCACGATCCTGTCATAGACAGCCTCGCTAATATCGTGCGCGCTGCGGATACCGGCGAGCTGGGCGAATCGCGCGAGGCACCCGGGTTGCTGGCCATCTCGCTCGGCCTGTCAGCCAACGTGCGCGACGACATCGTGCTGCTCGAACAGGCCATGCCGGTTTACGATGCGCTCTACGCCTGGTGCAAGACCGCCCGCAACGAAACACATTCGTGGCCGCAGAAACTCGCGACACAGTGAGCACGGCCTCGCCGATCAGCTTCGGCGAGGCACTACGAGTCTGGACCAAGATCGGCTGGCTCAGCTTCGGCGGTCCGGCCGGTCAGATCGCGCTCATGCATCGCGAGCTGGTCGAGCGACGGCGCTGGATCAGCGAGACGCGATTCCTCCATGCGCTGAACTACTGCATGTTGCTGCCGGGTCCGGAGGCGCAGCAGCTCGCGACGTACATTGGATGGCTGCTGCATCGAACGTGGGGCGGCATTGCTGCGGGCGGTTTGTTCGTGGCACCGGGCGTGGTCGTGATGCTCGCCCTGAGCTGGCTGTATGTTCGGTACTCGTCGCTGGGGCCTGTCGCGGCGCTGTTCTTCGGGCTGAAGGCGGCGGTGCTCGCGGTGGTCGTCGAAGCCGTGTTGCGCATCGGGCGGCGTGCGTTGAGGAACGGCTTCATGGTGGCGATTGCTGCCGCGGCGTTCCTCGGGATCTACTTTTTCAAAGTGCCGTTTCCGTGGATCGTCGCGGGTGCGGCGATGATAGGAGCCGTAGCGCGGCAGATCTGGCCGCACTATTTCCAGCAGGCTGCGTCGGCGGGCTCCAAGGCCGAGCAAGACTTCGTCGTCGATCGCATGTACGAAGCGGGACAGCTCGCTCATGCTCAACCGAACGCGCGCCGCGCGCTCAAGCTGACTGCCATATGCATTGCGCTTTGGACCGCGCCGGTCGCGCTCGTCGCCGCGTGGCTCGGTGCTGAACATGTGCTCGCACGCGAAGGCGTGATCTTCGGACAGACCGCGATCGTGACGTTCGGCGGCGCGTACGCAGTGCTCGCATACATTGGCCAGCGGGCTGTCGAGGAGCTGCACTGGTTGCGACCGGGCGAGATGATCGACGGCCTCGCGATGGCCGAAACCACGCCGGGCCCGTTGATCATGGTGCTCCAATTCGTCGGCTTCGTTGCCGCGTACCGCTTCGCGACGCCTCTCGATCCGTGGCTTTCAGCGGTGCTCGGTGCGTGCCTGACGACGTGGGTCACGTTCGTCCCGAGCTTCGCTTTCATCTTCATCGGAGCGCCGTACGTCGAGTCGCTGCGACAGCATCGCGGACTGAACGCCGCGCTATCCTGCGTAACCGCCGCCGTCGTCGGCGTCATCCTCAATCTCTCCGTCTGGTTCGCGACGCACACGTTGTTCGGCCGCGTCGACGCGCGAACCTACGGCCTCGTGCACGTCGACGTCCCTGCATGGTCGACGCTCGAGCCGGCCGCGCTGCTGCTGGCCGCAGGCTCGATGATCGCGATGCTGCGCTTCAAGGTCGGCATGGCATGGGTGCTAACGGCGAGTGCGCTGATCGGCGTCATATACCGGGTGGTGCCGGGGTAAAAAAACGATCTATAACTCAGCAGTGCAGCATACGAAGCACGCGCTCGGTGCTCGGGATGTTGCATTGCTCAGTTATGAGCCGTTTCTTTCCCCCGGCACCAACTCCCGCAGTCGCGCGGCGGCGGCTTCGGGGGTCAGATCCCGTTGAGGCATCGCCAGCATCTCGAAGCCGACTTGGAATTTGCGGACGGTGGCCGAGCGTAGCAGTGGCGGATAGAAGTGGGCGTGCAGAGTCCAGCCGGCAGCGGCGTAATTGCGGCTCGGGCGGCTGTGCCAGCCCATCGAATACGGAAACGGCACGTCGAAGACGCGGTCGTACGTCGCGACGATCGACTGGAGAAGCTTAGCGAGGCTGTCCTCCTCTGCGGGCTGCAGCTCGTCGAAAGCCGCGACCGAGCGTCGCGGCAGCACGAGCAGCTCGAACGGCCACACGGCCCAGAACGGTACGAGCGCAACCCAGTGATCGTTTGCAGTGACGACGCGCTCGCCAGCCTGCAACTCCGACTCCACGTAGTCGATGAGCAACGGCCGGCCATGAGCAGCGTGATACGCCTGCTGTTGCTGCAGCTCCCGCTCGACCTCATCCGGCACGACGCTCGTCGCCCAGATCTGCCCGTGCGGATGCGGGTTGCTCGCGCCCATCATCTCGCCGCGATTCTCGAAGATCAGCACGTACGAGAGATCGCGACGCGCATCGAGCTCGGCGAATTGCGCCCGCCACGCACGTACGACACCGACGGCTTCCTGCGCCGGCAAATCGCCCAGCGACCGATCGTGTCGCGGCGAATAGCACAGCACGCGGCACTCGCCCGAGACTGCTTGCGACGCGAACAACCCTGCGCCTCGCGCATTCGCATCGCCCGCTGCATCGAGTGCAGAAAAATCGTTCGCGAATACGTAGGGCTGCGTGTACTGCGGATTCACCGCGCCGTTCGCACGCCTGTTCCCCGGACACAAGTAACACTGCGGATCGTACGCGGGCCGCGCAGCCGCCGACGCAGCTTCATGCTGACCCTGCCACGGACGCAGCGTCCGATGCGGCGACACGAGCACCCACTCGCCGGTCAATGCATTGCGCCGCCGATGCGAACCGCTCATGCCACCACGCCCCCCGCGCCCCCGAACTCACATATATATGTAGCGGGCTCCTTGCCCCTGCTTTGTACATAATTCAGCCGCAGCCGTTCCCGCAGATTTTCCACGTGCTCCGCCTCGACCAGCGTCAGCGTGCAGCCGCCGAACCCGCCGCCGATCATGCGAGCCCCGACGACGCCGGGCACGCTGTTCGCGATCTCGACCAGGACATCCAGCTCGCGACAGCTCACTTCGTAGTCGTTGCGCAAGCTGCTGTGAGAAGCAGTCAGGAGTTGTCCGAGCTGCCCGACGTTGCCCGACTCGAGCGCCGAGTACGCTTCGTGCACTCGACGATTCTCAGCCACGATGTGCCGCAGCCTGCGCGCGAGGTTCGCGGGCAGCTCGCGCATCAGCTCATTCACTTCGCTGCTGCTCAGTTCAGCGAGCCGCCGGTGCCGCGGCATGCTACGAAGCATGCGATCGATCAGCTCCTCCGACTCGGCGCGACGCACGTTGTATTCGCCATGTGCCAGCGCGTGTCGAACCATCGTGTTGGCAACGACGAAGCAATGCGTCGCCGGCAGCGGCGCAGTCTTCCAGGAATAGTCCGCGCAATCGAGCAACAGCGCACGACCGGCCTCGCCGTGAGTCGCAGCGAACTGATCCATGATCCCGCACCGCGCCCCAACGAATTCATTTTCGGCCCGCTGACAGGCGCGTGCGATTTCGAGCGGCGACAGCGAGGCCTCCGCGACGGTGAGCAACGCGTAGGCGACGGAGACTTCCAGCGCAGCAGAAGAGCTCAAACCCGAACCCATCGGCACATCGCTCGCGACGAGCAGATCGGCGCCGCGCAACTTGCAGCCCGCCTGTTGCAAGGCCCAGGTCACGCCGGCGATGTAGTCGCTCCAGCGCTTCTTTGCCGCGCCCGGCGCTATATCCAACGCAAACGTCTCCGTCTCCTGCTGACCTTCGGAGAGCACACGAATCGTGCGATCCTCGCGAGCTGCAGCGACCGTCCAGGTGCCGAGCGCGAGGCTCGCCGGCAGCACGAATCCAGCCGAGTAGTCCGTGTGCTCGCCGATGACATTGATCCGCCCTGGCGCGAACGCGACGCGTCCGGAGCGACCGGCAAAGGCTTGGAATCGTTGTTGGAGGTCGCTGACCCGGCTCATTGCCGCGCTAGCATACGCGATTGCTCCAGCAACGACCCATTGCATTAGACTGCGGCCATGGCGTCGGAGCCAATCTACGGGTCAGTCGAAGCAGGCGGAACCAAGTTCATTTGCGCCGTCGGACGCAGCGTGCACGACGTGCTGGAAGAGAAGCGCATCGCGACGCGCCAGCCTGCAGAAACGCTGGCCGAAGTCCTGCAGTTCTTCCACGCTATGCAGATCAAGTACGGCCGTATGCGCGGCTTCGGCATCGCGTCGTTCGGGCCGATCCAGCTCGATCGGCGCGCGCAGGATTGGGGGCGGATGCTGGCGACGCCGAAGCCTGGATGGGCTAACGCGAATCTGCTCGCCGCTTTGCAGCCGGTTGCCGATTGCGGGATCGAGCTCGACACGGACGTGAATGCGGCCGCACTCGCGGAGGCAGAGCTGGGCGCCGGCCAAGGCTGCAGCAGCGTCGCGTACGTGACGGTCGGCACCGGTATCGGCGCAGGCGTCGCAATCAACGGGCAGACATTGCGCGGACGCATGCATCCGGAGATGGGACACATCCACGTGAAGCGCGATCACCGCGATACGAATTTTCCAGGCGTGTGCCCTTTCCATGGCGATTGCCTCGAAGGCGTCGCGAGCGGTCCGGCGATTCAGCGACGTTGGCACTCGGATCTGTCCGCGCTGCCCGAAGACCACGTCGCCTATCGCATCATCGGCGGCTATCTCGGCCAGCTCGCGGCGACGATCGCATTGGTCACATCGGCGGAGCGGATTGTGTTCAGCGGCGGCGTGCTGGAGAACGGGCTGCTGTTGCCACACATTCGCGACGCGACGCGCGATGCGCTCGCGGGCTACCTGCCTGCGCGCGAGCCTGATGGGTGTGTCGAGAATTCCGTTTGTGTTTCGGCGCTGCACGGACGCGCGGGTCTGCTCGGAGCGATGCTCCTCGCGCGGCGTGCGGGCGAGTCGCTAGCGGCGTCGACGTGAATCGCGAAGCCGACGCCCTGTCGCGCTGGCTGCTCGAGCATGCTTATCCGTGTTGGTGGTCGCGCGGCGTCGATCACGTCCGCGGCGGCTTTCACGAGAGCCTGCGGCTCGATGGCGAGCCCTCGGGCGAGACGCGGCGCGCGCGTTTGTATCCGCGGCAGATCTATGCGTTCTCGGTTGCCGCCGAGCTCGGTTGGTCGGGGCCCGCCGCGGATGCCGTTCGCCAGGGACTGAAGACGCTGCTCGCGGACTATCGGCGATCCGACGGACTCTATCGCGGCCTGGTCGCGCCGAACGGAGCGGTGCTCGTAGAGCGCGCGGTTCTCTACGATCAAGCGTTCGTACTGCTCGGCTTCGCCGGCGCGCACAAGGCGCTCGGTGATGCTGGTGCGCGCGATGGAGCGCACGATCTCCTCGCCCGAATCAACGCAACGCTGCGCAATCCGCACGGCGGATTCGAAGAGAGCGCGCCCCCTAGCCTGCCGCTCCTGGCGAACTCCCATATGCATCTGCTGGAGGCGTGCCTGGCATGGATGGATCAGGACAACGATCGCGCGTGGAGCGAGCTGGCGGAGGAAATCGTCGAGCTGGCGCTGCGGCGGTTCCACGACCCGGCGAGCGGCTTCATTCGCGAGTTCTTCAATCCCGACTGGACGCTGATGCCGGGCGAAGAGGCTGACGTGGTCGAACCGGGCCATCAATATGAGTGGGCGTGGCTGCTGCTGCGCTGGTCGCAGCGCATCCACAATCCGCGTGCGCAACAGCTCGCGCTGCACCTCATCGATCGCACGGAAGATCGCGGTGTCGATCATGCGCGTGGCGTTGCCATCAATACTCTGTACGGCGATGGCAGAGCTCGCGATGTGCGAGCGCGTTTGTGGCCGCAGACCGAGCGCATCAAGGCTGCATGTCTCGCGGGAAAGATCACGTGTCAGCCGCGCTACGCAGACACGGCCATCGAAGCCACTCGCTCGCTCATGAAATATCTGGACACACCGACGCCGGGGCTGTGGCGCGACACCATGGACGAGCGCGGCGCTTTCGTGGAGCAGCTCGCGCCGGCGAGCTCGTTCTATCACATCGTCAGCGCCGCTCTGCAGCTGCGCCGAGCGACCTGCTACTGATCCTGCAATTCACGCCGGCGCAGGATTCGATAGGCGGCGGGAATCACCAGCAGCGAAAGCAGCGGCGCGGTAATCATGCCGCCGATCATCGGCGCCGCGATTCTCTGCATGACCTCCGAGCCCGTGCCGTGACTCCACATGATCGGGAGCAGGCCGGCGACGATGACGCTGACCGTCATCGCTTTGGGACGCACGCGCAGTACCGCACCTTCCCGGATCGCTTCATCGAGCGTCTCCAGGTTTGCCGGTCGGCCCGCTGCGAGACGCTCCTCCCACGCATGTTTGAGATAGATGAGCATGACGACGCCGAACTCGGCGGCCACGCCGGCGAGCGCAATGAAGCCGACCGCTGTCGCAATCGAAACATCGTGACCGAGCAGGTACACGTACCAGAAGCCGCCAATCAGCGCGAACGGCAGCGTCGCCATGATTACCAGCGCTTCGTCGATGCGACGGAAGGTGAAGTACAGCAGCACGAAAATCACGAGTAACGTGAACGGCACGACAACTCTGAGCTTTGCCTGCGCGCGCTCCAGGTACTCGAACTGCCCGGACCACGATAGCGAATAGCCCGCTGGCAGACTGACGCTGCGCGCCACCCTCTCCTGCATATCCGCGACGGCAGACTGCAGATCGCGACCGCGCAGATCCACGTACACCCATCCCGACAGTCGCGCATTCTCGCTGCGAAGCATGGGAGGACCGCTGGTGATCTTCAGATCGGCAACGGTACCGAGCGTGATCTGCGCACCATTGCTCGTGACGATCGGGAGCTGCCTCAGGTCCGTAAGCGAATCGCGCAGCTCGCGCGGATAGCGCACGCTGATCGGAAAGCGCTGCAAGCCTTCGACAGTCTCGCCGATCGTCTCGCCGCCGATCGCTGCTGTCAGCACGCTCTGCACGTCCTCGATGTTCATGCCATAGCGGCCGGCCGCATCGCGGTCGATGTTCACTTCGATGTAGCGTCCGCCCGTCAATCGCTCGGCCAGTGCCGAAGTGACGCCCGGCACGCCGCGCACGGCCCGCTCGACTGCTTGCGCCACGCGGTCGATCACGATCGGATCGGCGCCTGCGATCTTGACGCCGACGGGCGTCTTGATGCCGGTCGCGAGCATGTCGATGCGATTGCGGATCGGCGGCACCCACACGTTCGCCAGCCCGGGAATCTGCAAGCGCCGATCCATTTCCTCGATCAGCTTCTCCATCGTCATGCCCTTGCGCCACTGCTCGTGCGGCTTGAAGCGAACGGTGGTCTCGACCATCTCGAGCGGCGCGGGATCCGTCGCAGTGTCTGCCCGACCCATCTTGCCGAACACGCGCGACACCTCGGGGACGGCCTTCAGTTGTCTATCCATCTGCTGCAGCAGCTGCGCCGCTTTGCCAGCCGACAATCCAGGCAACGCTGACGGCATGTGCAGGATGTCGCCCTCATCGAGCGGCGGCATGAATTCGCCGCCGAGCCGCAGGATGGGAAAAGCGGTCAACGCCAGCACGACCGCGCTGACGACGATCGTCGTCCACGGATGCTCCAGCACGCGCTCGAGCGCCGGCCGATAGCCGCGCACGAGCCAGCGGTTCAGTGGATTGCGATCCTCTGCCGGAATACGACCCCGAATGAAGTAACCCATCAATACCGGCACGAGCGTGACCGCGAGGCCGGCGGCAGCAGCCATGGCGTAGGTCTTGGTGAACGCCAGCGGCGCAAACAGCCGTCCCTCCTGCGCTTCGAGCGTGAAGATCGGAATGAACGACAGCGTGATGATCAGCAGGCTGAAGAACAGCGCCGGACCCACTTGCACGCTGGCCGTACCAATCAACTCCCAGCGCTCGGATGCGCTCGGCTGGCGGTCCGGGTGCTGCAGATGCCAGCGCTCCAGCTGCTTGTGAGCGTTCTCCACCATCACGATCGCTGCGTCGACCATCGCGCCGATCGCGATCGCGATCCCGCCGAGCGACATGATGTTGGCGTTGATGCCCTGGTAGTGCATGACGATGAAGGCCGCGAGGATGCCCAGCGGCAACGAGATGATCGCGACCAGGGCCGAGCGCAGGTGGAACAGGAATGCGAAGCAGACGAGCGCGACGACGATGAGCTCCTCGATCAGCTTGCCAGTGAGGTTGCTCACCGAGCGCTGGATCAGCTCCGAGCGATCGTAGGTCGGCACGATCTCCACACCGGGCGGCAGGCCGGGCTGCAGTTGCCGCAATTTCTGTTTGACGGCCTGGATCGTCTCCAGCGCGTTCTTGCCTGAGCGCATCACTACGATGCCTCCCGTCACCTCGCCTTCGCCGTCGAGCTCGGCGATCCCACGTCGCAGCTCCGGACCGAGCTGTAGATACGCAACGTCGGCAAGACGCACCGCTACGCCGGCCGCGCCGGTGCGCACGGGGATTTTTCGAAAATCGTCCAACCCGCGCAGATAGCCGGTGGCACGCACCACGTACTCGGCTTCCGCCAGCTCCAGCACCGAACCGCCCGCTTCCTGATTTGCGCCGCGAATAGCTGCGATGACGTCGCGATGCGTGATGCCATAAGCGCGCAGCCGATCAGGCCGCAGCACGACCTGGTACTGACGAACGGCGCCGCCGAGCGTCGCGACCTCGGCAACGTTCGGCACGCTCTTCAGCTCGTACTTCAGGAACCAGTCCTGCAATGCACGCAGCTGCGACAGGTCGTGGCGGCCACTGCGATCGACGACTGCATATTCGTAGATCCAGCCCACGCCGGTCGCATCCGGCCCGAGCGACGGCTGCACGTTGCGCGGCAGCCGGCTCTGAGCCTGATTGAGATACTCCAGCACGCGCGAGCGCGCCCAGTACAGATCCGTCCGGTCCTCGAACAGCACATAGACGAACGAGTCGCCGAAGAACGAATAGCCGCGCACCGTCTTCGCGCCCGGCACCGACATCATGGTCGTCGTCAGCGGATACGTGACCTGGTCCTCGACGATGCGCGGCGCCTGTCCCGGATAGGAGGTGCGGATGATCACCTGCACGTCAGAGAGATCCGGCAGCGCATCGAGAGGCGCGCGCAGCACGGCCCATACGCCCCACGCCGTCACGAGCAGTGTCGCGAGCACCACCAGAAACCGGTTCGCGAGCGACCAGCGAATCAGCGCTGCGATCATGGCTGCGGCTCCGCGCTCGACAAGCGCGACACCGTCGACTTCAGGCTCGCTTCCGAGTCGATGAGAAACTGGCCGGAGAGCACGATCTTCTGACCTGCCTCGAGCCCCGACAGGATCGCGGACTTCCCCTGCGCATCCGCTCCGACAGTGACTTCTGCCACGTCGAAGCCGCCACGGTCGCGGGCCACGATCACCACGCTGCGCTCGCCGGTCATGATCACTGCTTCACTGGGAACGACCAGCTGCTCCCGTTCGCCCTGGCCTGCAAACTCGAGCGACATGAACATGCCCGGAGCAAGCTTCGTCTCGGTGTTCTCGACCACGACGCGCACGGGTAGCGTGCGTGTTTGCTGATCGACTTCGGGCAGCAACGCGGCGACCCTGCCCTTGAACTGAGCGCCCGGCCATGCTGTCGCGCGTGCCGTGACTGCCGATCCCGGCGCGATCATCGAGACTTGCGCTTCGGGAATCTGAGCGTTGACCCAGACTGTCTGCAGCCCGTTGATCCGGAACAGCACGGTCCCGGCAGCAAATGCAGTGCCTTCGCGCACGGCCAGCTCAGTGACCACGCCGTCGATCGGCGCAGTGAGCGTGGCGCTCGCATTGGTCTTGCGCTCCTTCTCGAGTGCGCTGATCGCTGCTTCCGGCACGCCGAGGACGCTGAGGCGTTGTCGCGCGGCATCTCGGATCGCCACACCTCGATCGGACTGCGCGTCCAGCAATGCGAGGTATTCGTCCTGGGCTTCGAGCCACGCGGGCGCGACGATGTCTGCGAGCGCCTGACCGCGACGAACTCGTTGCAGCGGGGACTTCACGTGCAAGCGCGCTACGTAGCCGTCGACACGGGCCGGCACGACCGATAGCAGCTGCTCGTCGAACGCGACGCTGCCGACTGCCGGAAGCTTCGGCTGAAACACAGCCTTCTCGACCGTGCCGACCCGGATACCGAGGTTCTGGCTCACGACGGGATCGACGGGAACGGCCCCGCCGCCCGTCTCGTCTGCATAGACCGGCACGAGCTGCATGTCCATGAAAGGCGATTTGCCCGGCTTGTCGAATCTGGCGTTCGGCACCATCGGGTCGTGCCAATAGAGCACTTTGCGGTCGCCGTGCGGTGTCGCGCCGGCATCTCCCGGTTCGGTCCGCTGCGCTAGCCAGTAACCGCCGGCCGCGCCGACGATGAGAATTGCGAGCGCCGCAGCGCCGAGTTTCACGTGCAGCGGATTCATGGCGACGTTCTCCCGGTGTCGTGCAAGGGCTCCCGGCCGAGATATCGCAGGTACGCCCAAGCCTGACCGCGCTCGTTCACCAAAGCGGCATGCTCGACGACGAATTCGATCTCTTGCCCATACGCGTCGAGCGCCAGACGCAAGTCACCGCGTCCGGATCGATACGAGGCAAGTGCTGCACGCGAGCGGTCACGCGCGAGCGGCAGGAGCTCCCGCTCGAACTGACCGAGCTGCTCTCCCAGCTGCTGCCATTGCGTGATCATCTGGCGGATCTCAGCGGTGTGCATTCGCAGCTCCGCTTCGCGGTCCGCCTCCAGGCGCCGCAACTCTGCCTGCTTGGCGCTGATCTGCGGGTTCTGTCGATTCTTCGTGAACAACGGCAGGCCGATGCGGAACTCGAGCGACACCATGTCGGAGAAGTCCGGCCCCCGTTTGGCGAAGGCCAGCTCCGCGCTCCAGTCCGGACGACGTTGCGCTTTCGCATAGTCGACATCGAGACGTGCAGCCTCGATCTGCGATTGGAAGGTCAGCAGCGAGCCGTGTTCGTGCACGCTCTCGAGCAACGCTGCGGGCGGTGTCGGCAGGTCATCGAGCGACGGTAGCGGCGCCAGCGGCCGGTCTGCATCGCTGTCGATCCAGCGTGCGAGCTCGAATGACGCTTGTCGCGCCTCGCTCTGCATTCGCAGCAGCTTCGCTTGCAGCTCCGCCAACGCCACTTCCGCCGCGAGCGCATCAGCAGTCGAACTGCGCCCGGCTGCAACAGCCGCGCGTGCGGCAGCGGCTTGTAACTCGAGCTCCGGTTGCAGCGCGCGAAGATCGTTCAACGACTTCTCGGCGGTGGCTCGCCGTATCCAACTCTGCGCGACTTCGCGTGCGATCTCCAATCGCGACGCCAGCAGCTCGGCTTCCGCAATGCCTACTCGCGCACCGGCCAGCTCGCGTTCCAGCCTGCGCTTGGATGCAGCCGGAAACTGCTGCATCAGGCCTGCTTTGCGCATCGTCATGAAGTCACTCGTCGTGGAGTACGCGTCCGCGCCCGTCACCGGCAGATTGTCGATGCCGACGATGACCTGCGGGTCGGGTAAGCGTCCGGCACTGATCGCCGAAGCTTGCATCCCTTCGACGTTGGCGGTGCCGGCTCCAACCTGCGGTGCAATCTCCAACGCGCGCTCAACGGCTGCTTCGAGCGAGAGCGGTTCATCGGCGCGCGCACTCAACGACAGCACGCCGAACAGCAATAGCAACAATCGATGCCGGGGCATCGGAATGCTCCTCGATTCTGGTCCTGGATCTGGCGAAGAGCCGGCGGAAAGCCGGCGAGTCGAGGAGCGCGACTTAGAGGCGCAGGCGCCCGGTGTGCAAGTAGGTCAGCGACGAATCCGTGAATCGCGCACAGAACAGTGCTATTGCGAGACGATCTGCGCCGAGCGGAGCGAGCGATGCGGCCGGCGAGGCGGTGGGAACGACTGCATCTGCAGAGCCACGATCGCCGCCCGGCAGTTCACGACCGTCCTTGGCAACGACCGCCTGAGCACGAGCGGTCGCACTCACGCAGGAGACGCTAAGCTCGACACTGAGCTGTTCGTACAGCTGCGTACAACCGGAGGGAGCATTGGGCGGGCAGCAATCGCCCGCAGCCGCGGCACTTGCGCATGCAAAGGCAGGCACGCCGGCCCCGAGGAGACCGACCCACACCATCAGCACTGCAAGGAAGCGACGCATGCAGGGGCGAATTTCAGGCCTGCACATCTATAAGTCAACTACCGGTCGTTGATCCCGAATCGACCGGGTCCCATTAATGAGAGGGCGATCGCAGTTATCAGGTACATGGCCTGCAGCTCGATCGCCCATCCGCCGTACTGGCTGATTTTCAATATGTCGGGACGATGAGCAATGCCGAGTGCGAACACCATGTTGATCGCAACCAGCACTGCACCGAGGCGCGAGTAGAAGCCAAGGATCAGCATCACCGGTGCCAGCACTTCGCCGACATACACGCCGTAAGCGATGAAGCCCGGCAAGCCCAGCGCGATCAGGTCGTGAGCGATGCCTTCGACACCGCCCTGGATTTTGGCGATGCCATGAAACAGGACGCAGAAGCCAAGGGTGAGTCGCAGCAGCAGCCTGCCGAGATCAGCGTTCGTTCTTGTCATGGCGCGCGAGTATAGCCGACCTCGCGCTTGACCCTGCCCTTGGGGCAGGCCGCACAGTCGCGGCCATGGAAATTCAGGCCGTTGTTTTCAGGCTCGCGCCCGTGCTGGGTGCGCTCGCGGTGGCCAGCCTCATCGAAGTCATCGTGCCGCTGCGGCAGCAGTCGCGTGATTCGAACGGTCGGCTCGCAACGAACCTCTGGCTGCTGGCAATCACGCTCGGGCTGGCGATGCTGCTCAACTTCACTCTCGCGGTCGGCGCCGCGTACGTCGCTGCAAGCGGCAGTGGATTGCTCCAGCTGCTCGGGCTCAGCGCCATCTCGTCGTTCGTGATCACGCTGCTTGTACTCGACGGCGCGACCTATCTCGTGCACAGACTCCTCCACCAGATCCCGCTGCTGTGGCGCGTGCATCTCGTGCATCACATCGACGCATCGGTGGATGCCACGACGGCGTTTCGCCAGCATCCGATCGAAGGTGTCGTACGTTTTGCATTCATCGCGATGCCGGCGTGGATACTCGGCGCACCGCCGGCGGCGATCGCCGTCTACCGGTTGCTCGGTGCGCTCAACTCCGTACTCGAGCACGCGAACATCCGTGTGCCGCGCGGGCTTGATCGCATGTTCGTGCTGCTCTGGGTGACACCCGACATGCACAAGGTTCACCACTCGCGCGAGCATGCCGAGACCGACTCCAACTACGCGAACCTGTTTTCATTCTTCGATCGTGTATTCCGTACGTTCACCTCCAGCACCCGCGGCCCGTTCGTGCGCTATGGCATTCGGGGCTATGATGCGCGCGAACATCAATCGATTGGCGCGGTGCTGTCGCTGCCGTTCCAGCGCAGCGTGAACCGTACGGGAGCCGACCATGATCGACACAGCGAAGCGTGAAACTCTGACATTGCTGGGCACTGCTGCGGCTGGAGCGATGATGACGAGTGCAGCCGGAGCACAGAACGCGTCGAGCGCACGACCGGACGTGCGCAGCCCGATGAGCGGCGGCCGCGAGCCCAAGCCGTTGACGTTCGATCCGGCAAAGCTCAACGGCTTGTCCGAGAAGCTGATCCGCTCCCACTGGGAGAACAATTACATCGGCTCGGTGAAGACTCTGAACATGGTTGCCGGCCGCCTGCTCGCCGCCATGAATGATCCCGATTTGCCGCCGGTGATCTATGGCGGCTTGAAGCGCGAAGAGCTGCACAGGCTCGGCTCGGTCGTGCTGCACGAGCAATACTTTGGCAATCTCGGCGGCGACGGCAAAGCGGGCGGCGACATCCTCGCCGCGCTCAAGAAATCCTACGGCAGCTACGAAGCGTGGGAGGCGGAGTTCCGCCGTACGGCGATGTCGCTGGCGGGCGGCTCCGGGTGGTGTGTGCTCACTTACAACGTCTACACTCACGAGC
The DNA here is from genome assembly GCA_035493235.1 of Steroidobacteraceae bacterium. GTDB lineage: Bacteria > Pseudomonadota > Gammaproteobacteria > Steroidobacterales > Steroidobacteraceae > Steroidobacter. Next base: position 1,150 of record DATJIP010000045.1, on the reverse strand, counting down.
TGCGCAATCAATGGGCGTGGGACCACATGCACGGCGCGATTGCCGCCGTTCCGCTGCTGGTGCTCGACATGTACGAGCACTCATATCACATGGATTACGGCTCGGCCGCCGCGAAGTACGTGGACGCATTCATGCACAACGTGAACTGGGAAGAAGTCGACAAGCGGTTCGGAGCGCGGCCGGCGTGAAGAATCTTGCACCGGTGGTCGCGCTACTCGCACTCAGCTGCGGTATGGCCGCCGCAGCTGAAGACGCAGCAGTCAGGCAAGTCGTGTTCGTGTGCGAGCACGGCAACGTGAAGAGTCTCATGGCTGCGTCGTACTTCAATCAGCTGGCCAAACAGCAGCATCTGCCGTTCCATGCAATCTCACGCGGCGCTGCCCCCGATTCCACGACAGTGCCCCAGCCGATCGTTGCAGGACTGCGTACCGACGGCGTCGACGTGAGCGCCTTTCACCCGGCGAAGCTCGGGCAGCCGGATCTCGCGGACGCCGCACACGTCGTCATGATCGGCACCGACTTGCCAGCGGGCCTGCACGCTCGCGAGTCGCAGATCGAGAACTGGCAGGATGTGCCGCCGGCCAGCACGAACTATGCAGCGGCGCGGGCGGCGCTACAGGCGCATGTCGCCGACCTCATCGCGCGGCTCAATCTTGCGTGCGCAGGCGCAACGCGTTGCCAATCACCGATATCGACGACAAACTCATCGCCAGCGCCGCGATGAGCGGGCTCAGCACGCCGAGTGCCGCTTGCGCAAGAGCCGGCGCATCGTTGCTGCCGTCGCCGGCCATCGCTACGCGTCGGCAGATCCGCGGCGACCGCGCGGGCCGTCGCCTGGTTGTCGCCAGTGAGCATGATCAGTCGCAGACCGTTGGACCTCAGATCGTGCAATACCGCTGGAGTTGTCTCCTTCACTGGATCGCCGACGGCGCTTGCACCCGCCGACTTGCCATCGATACCCAGGAAGACGACTGTGCGGCCCTGATGTCGCAGCCGATCGGCCTCGGCAGCGAGTGCGCCGACATCCACGCCCTGCGCCTTCATCAACGCGGCATTGCCGAGCGCAAGCGCATGTCCTGCCGACTCGCGAGTATCTCGACGACCACGCGCAGCTTTCGTCGCACATGAGCGAGTCGTCCTGGATGATGGG
>DATJIP010000044.1:0-6398 GCA_035493235.1 Steroidobacteraceae bacterium | reverse complement strand
TAAAGCCCGACCTACAGCGTTCTAACCGGCGTTTGTTGTTGGGCCGTAGGTCGCGCTTTAGCCCGACTCTTCACGGCTCCCCTTCGCGCCACGCCGCCTGGTAATTCGTCCCAATCCGGATGATCTGCTCCAGCAACGCCGCGTAATCCACCCCCGCCGCCTTGGCCGAATCCGCGTAGTCCTCCTGCCGGCTGATGTTCGGATTCGCGTTGGCCTCCAGCACGAACACGCTGCCATCCGGCCGCATGCGGAAATCCATGCGCGCATAACCGCTCAGATACAGCGCGCGAAAAATACGCTTCGACATCTTATCGAGGTAAGCCGCCGCTCCATCCGGCAGCGACTGCGCCGCGCCGGTGTTGATGCCGTGCTTCTTCTGATAGCGCCGGTCCCACTTCACCTTGCGCGTGGCGATGCCGGCCATCACTTCCGGCAGCGTGCCGAAATCCATCTCCCACACCGGGAACGTGCGCAGCCGGTCGTTGCCGAGCACGCCGACGTACAGCTCGCGGCCCTCGATGTACTCCTCGATCAGCGCGTCGGAGTGGGTCTGCTCGTGGATGAATTCGATGCGTTCCTTCAACTTGTCGGCATCGCCGACGATCGAGGCCTGCGCGATGCCGAGCGACGCGTCCTCGGTCACCGATTTGACGAACAGCGGAAACTTCAACTTGCGCGACGCGCGATAGCGCTGGCCGCGGCGAATCACGGCGAAGCCCGGCGTCGGGATGCGGTGATAGGACAGGATCTGCTTCGACAGCGCCTTGTCGCGCGAGATCATCATGCCGCGCGGGTTGCAGCCGGTGTACGGCAGCTTCATCAGCTCCAGGAACGCCACCACGTACTGGTCGTAGGTGACGATGCCCTGGAACTCTTCCAGCAGATTGAATGCGACGTCCGGCTTCCAGTCGGTGATCGCGGCGCGCAGCTCGCCGAGGTTGTCGCCGAGGCCGAGCGCGCGCACCGTGTGGCCGGCCTTCTCCAGGTTGGCCACCACGTCGTACTCGGTCCGGAACTCGTCGATCTCCTTGTCGCTGTAGCCCTTCAGGCTCGCCGGCGGCACGAGGCTTTCGTGCATCAGGACCAGTACGCGCAATGGCTTCATAAGGCGTAGCGCTCGCGATCCCTTTTGAGGATGTCGATCAGAATCCGCTCCAGCACCCCAGCCACTGCGCGCTTCGCCTCCCGCTTCGAGGTATCGAGCACCAGGTCGAGCTCGCGACAACGACGGATGACCGTGCGCAGCACATGGTGCACGAGATACGGGTACAAACGCGAGCGCCGCATCAGCAGACGCTCGAGCTGCGGGCGGCATTGGCGCAGGAACGTGCTCGCCGGCATGCGCTTGCCGCCTTTGCGTTGCTTGCCGAAGACGCGCTTGAGCCGCAGGTCGTACGCATCCGGTTTGTCGAACTCGTAGCGGGCGCGCTTGCGGCGATAGTGCTGGCCCAGCGTCGTCTGATTGTCGCTGAGCGGCTCGATGAGGTCTTCGTTGCGCACGATGGGCCGCATGCCGGCGATATGCGCCATCAGCTTGTCGACGTACTCCAGCTTGCGCAGCGCCGGCCAGCTTTGATACTCGCGACGCCAGCGCGCCCGCGGCTGCAGCCAGACCGCGAAGGTTTCGGCGAAATCCTCGGTCGGATGGCTCTGCGCATACCAGTGACCGAGATGCAGCACGAAGGCACGGCTCGCCGGGCGCGGCGAATAGATATCCGGATAGGGCCGCGACGCCCTACCGAACGTGCGCCGCCAGCTTTTGCGCCGGCGCAGCCGATAGGCGTTGTCGAGCGCGTGGGCAATTTCGTGGCGCAGGATGCGCGTCAACCAGTTGGCGTTGCCGCCCTCGACCTCGCCCATGAAGCGCCGCTCCAGACGCTGCAGGCGCGGATGTGCCATGTAGAACGGCACCGCGATGCCTGGCACGCCGTCCGGCGAGAACCACTCTTCCGAGAGCCACATGTGCGGCCGGAACTTGATGCCGCGCGACTGCAGGCTGCGGCGGATCTCGCGCATGTGCCGCTCGACCTCGGAATTGCGCAGCGTCAGCCGCAGATCGCAGAAACGGGTTCGCAGCAGCTCCGCGTCAGAGAGACGCGTCCATGCCGGCTCTCGCGTGCGCTTGCGCTGCTGAGTGCCTTTGCGTCGGGCGCGCACAGCCATCGCTCAACCCAGCAGATTGCGCGCCAGCGAACGCAGCGGCGCGTCTTCGGCGAGTTGTCGTCGCCACTCGGAAGGAATCGAATCGATGCCGTAATGCGCGCCGGCGAGCGCGCCGCATAGCGCCGCCGCGGCTGGCGTGCTCGGTGTCGTCGCGACTTGCAGCAGGGCTTCCGGGCCGGTGCTGGAATTGCCGAACGCCGCGAGCGCTGCGCGCGTGTCGGACAGCGCATCGACTGTCTCAGCCGCATCGCGCCGCTGTTTGTGGTCGATCAGACTCTTCACCGGCGCTTTGAGCGCGCGCTGACGCAGCAACGCGAGCGCGGGACCGTTGCAAGCCACGAGCGTCGCCTTGTCGACACCCGAAAGAGCATCGATGAACAGCGCTGCCCAGAACCGGCACAGATCGAGCACGACCGGCGCCTGCTGCGTCGGTCGCGACACTTCGGCAGCAAGATCGATCGCACGCTGTGGATCCGCACGCAGATAAAGAGCCGCCGCAAGCGTGCGCGGCAACGAATGCCCATCGAGATTCTTCGGGTCGTGCGTGCCGGCGTTCGGCTTGCGCGACCATTGCCAGGCACCGAGCGCGCGCTTCAACTCGGCCGGCACTGCGGTGTCGGCGTTGCGCGTCCATTGCAAGTAGCGCTCCATCTGATCTTCGGGATTGTGCGTGCCGCCAGCCAGCAGGCTTTCCGAGAGCGCGCGAACCATCGCAGTGTACGCACCGGTGCGCAGCGAGCTGCGTTCGCGCATCGCCGCGATCAACGTGCTTGCATCGAACCTGCTGTGCGTGACGAGCAGTCCGATCGCATCGCCGAGCGCGAGCCCGACGACCGCTCCTTCGTAGCGCGGCGCCACGTCGAGCGCAGCGACCGCGCCCACCGGCGGCTCCTGCCAGCGCAGGACGAAATCGACCTGCTCCGACGTTTCGGGGATCGACGGCCAGCGCCGCGAGCGCGCGCACTGCTTCCACAGCACTTGCAGATGATCGTAGGCCGCCTCGTTCGGCATTCCGCAACGAATGAGATGGCAGCCGACTGCCGTTCCGGTGCGGCCGATGCCCGCACGGCAATGCAGGTACACGCACTGGCCGGCGTTGAGCTCGCTGTCGATGGCATCGAGAATCCGCGCCATGTGCGCCGGCGAGTCGGGAATGCTGTGATCGAACACCGCCATCCGTTTGTAGCGCACGCGGCGCTCGGTCAGCTCTGGCAGCAGGCTCGCGTAATCGGGCAACTCGCCCTCTTCTGTCAGATCGATGAAGCTGGTGACGCCGGCGCCCAGCAGGCGCTGCACGCGCTCCATGGCATCGGCGCGCGACATCGAGCCGGGATATTCCCCGGCGAGGAGCCGGCCCGGCTGCACCCAGTAGCTGTTCGGAATCGGGGTCGAGAGGTCCCTGTTCATCGGCCCGCCGAATGATACGGAATGGAAGCGGTGGGCGGGAGCCTGTAGGCTGTGCCGCCAAATAACTATCCCTCCGGCCGAGGCCTGCATGTCCGTAGTTCGACGCCTGTTTGCTGTCCGCTCCGTCGAAGCCATCTGCGCCGAACTGGACAACGCACCGCCGCTGAAGCGCGTGCTGACCGCCAGCTCGCTGACCGCGATCGGCCTGGGCTCCACCATCGGCACCGGCATCTTCATCCTGACCGGCACGGTCGCCGCGAATCACACCGGGCCGGCGCTGACGCTGGCATTGCTGATCGCCGCCTTCGGCTCGGCGCTCGCCGCGATCTGCTATTCCGAGTTCGCGGCAATGATCCCCGTGTCAGGCAGCGCGTACACGTACGCGTACTGCACGCTCGGCGAGTCGGTCGCCTGGATCATCGGCTGGAATTTGTCGCTGGAATACCTGATGTCCGCGTCCGCCGTCGCGGTCGGCTGGTCGCAGTACGTCGTCAACATCCTCGCCGAATGGGGCATTCACTTCCCCGCGGCGCTCACCAATGCACCGCTGGACAAGGGTACCGACAGCTTCCTCGCCACAACCGGCGCCATCATCAATCTGCCCGCCGTGCTGATCGTGCTGGCGCTCGGCTGGATCCTGTACATCGGCATCAAGGAATCGGCTACCGCCAACAGCATCATGGTGTGGATCAAAGTCGCGGTGATCGTGATCTTCATCCTGGCCGGCATCAGCTACATCGACACGGCCAACTGGCATCCCTACCTGCCGGCCAACACGGGCAAGGAAGGCGAATTCGGCGTCAGCGGACTGTTGCGCGGCACGGCGATCATCTTCTTTTCGTATGTCGGCTTCGACGCTGCATCGACCACCGCGCGCGAGACGCGCAATCCGCAGCGTGACGTGCCGCTCGGCATTCTCGGCGCGCTGGTCATTTCGGCGATCCTGTACGTCGCGATGTCGGCAGTGCTGACCGGCATGGTCCCGTACCAGAAGCTGGGCGTCGACGCACCGGTCGCCGTGGCGCTCGACGCGCATCCGCAGCTGGGCTGGCTCGGCTCGCTCGTGAAGATCGGCGCCGTCGTCGGCATGACTTCCGTGATCCTCATGTCGATGCTCGGCCAGCCGCGCATCTTTCTTGCGATGGCCGACGATGGCCTGCTGCCGCCGAGCATGCGCAAGGTGCATCCGAAGTACCGCACGCCGCACATCGCCACTGCGATCACCACGATTCTCGCCGCAGCGATTGCCGGACTGTTCCCGCTCAACATCCTCGGCGAGCTGATCTCGATGGGCATCCTGCTCGCGTTTACCGGCGTGTGCATTGGCGTGCTGGTACTGCGCTATACGAAGCCGGACCTGCAGCGGCCGTTCCGCGTGCCGGTGGCTCAGGTCACCTGCGTGGTCGGCGCGCTGATCTGCGGCGGCATCACGTGGTTCCTGCCGCACGAGACCTGGCTGCTGTTCCTGATCTGGTCGACCATCGGCTTCTCGATCTACGCGCTCTACGGCTACCGCAACAGCCGCATGCGTTCCGACGGCAAATAGCTCGCAAGCTGCTCGCCTTCGGGTGCGCAGCTTGAAACGGGCGGGATCGGCCCGATGCTGCTGGCTCCCCCAGCGAGGTATCCCCCAAGGAATCCCAATGCGCCCGAAGCCCGTCCCTACGACTTCCGCCTCCGGCTATGACCTGCGCCCGCTGAGCTCAGCTCAACGCGACCAGCTCGCCGAGAGTCTCTCGCCCGAAGAGCGCCGCGTGCTGCTCCACCAGGGCACCGAAGCGCCCTTCTGCGGCACCCTGCTCAACAACAAGCAGGACGGCATCTACGCCTGTCGTCTGTGCGGTTTGCCGCTGTTCAAGGCCGACGCGAAGTTCGAGTCGGGCACCGGCTGGCCGAGCTTCACGCAGCCGTACGATCCGGATCACATTGCCGAGATCGTGGACGAAAGCCACGGAATGATCCGCACGGAGATTCGCTGCCGGCGTTGCGACAGCCATCTCGGGCACGTGTTCGACGATGGCCCGCGGCCGACGAGAAGGCGCTATTGCCTGAACTCGGTGTCGATGGAGTTCTTCGCGAACGGGACCGAGCCTGAGCAGAAGGTGTCAGGCTGAAGCCTGACCCACAGAATCAGGCCTCGCCTTTATGGCCGTGGTGCTGGCCGGACGTGATCCGGTCCAGCACCCCCATCATCACCGCCGACGCGACGAACGTGAGATGGATGATCACGAACCACATGAGCGCGTCGCTGTTGCCGGCGCGAATGTAGTCGTCCGCTTCCATGAAGCGCCGTAGCAGGTGGATCGAGGAGATCGCGACGATCGACGAGGCGACCTTGAGCTTCAGCGAGTTCGCGTCGAGCTTGCCGAGCCAGCTGAGCTTTTCGCTGCCCTGATCGACGTCGAGCGCCGAGACGAAGTTCTCGTAGCCCGAGAACATCACCATGACGATCAGGCTGCCGACCAGCACCATGTCGACGAGCCCGAGCAGGATCAGCACCAGGTCCGCCTCGCCCATGCTGACCACGTCGGTCAGCAGGTGAAACAGCTCCATGAAGAACTTGATGCCGAGCGCGATCAGCGCGATCGACAGGCCGAGGTAGACGGGCGCGAGGATCCAGCGGCTGGCGAACAGCAGTCTTTCAATGGCTCTTTCCATGAGCCGGATTTAACCACATCGCGCGTCACCGTTGCTTGCGCGCGAGATCGTCGTCGGCCACCGGGAAGTTCGGGAACGCCTTGTGGAACTGCTCCCAGGCGCGATCGGCGTCTTCGACCTTGCCGGCGCGGCGCAGCTCGCGGATTTCTTCGAGCCACTTCTGTGGATCG
>DATJIP010000043.1:0-12437 GCA_035493235.1 Steroidobacteraceae bacterium | reverse complement strand
CGTGACCCTCTTCACTTTCCACTCAAGTCCCTTGGCAGTACGCCGTTAAATATCTCAGGAATACTGCTCACGGAGATGTCCGACATGGCCGCCACCCCATACGCCGCAAAACTCGCTGCTTACAGCAGCGCGCAGGCGCATGGCGGAGTCGCTGCAGCGGACCCGCATCGCCTGATCGTAATGCTGCTCGACGGCGCGCTGGAGCGCATCAGCACTGCGCGCGGCTGCATGACTCGCGGCGAGACTTCCGAGAAGGCGCGCTTGCTGAATCGAGCTGTTTCGATCATCGGCGAGCTGCGCAACAGCCTCGATCTGAAAGCCGGCGGCCAGCTGGCTGCGAACCTCGGCGAGCTCTACGACTACATGGGCCGGCGCTTGTTGAAGGCGACGGCGGAGAACCGCGTCGAGATGCTCGACGAGGTCATCAAGCTGCTGCACGAGATCCGCACCGCGTGGGTCGCGATCCCTAACGAGGCGCGCAGATGAGCGCTCCGATCGCAGACGGCGTGATGGCTGCCACGCACAAGCTCGTGCAACAGGCCATGACGGGTCAGTGGCAGGAAGTCCCCAAGACTATTCAGGAGCGCCGCGATCTGTTGGCGCGCCTGTCGTCGACCGCGCGACCGCAGGATCAGCCATGGCTGGACGCACTCCGCCAGGCCATGACCGAATCGGACGCCGCCGTCGCCCAAATCGCCCAATCGGCCAAGATCGCTGTGGGGTCAGGTAATGACGCTGTAGGTCCGGCTTCAGCCGGACAATCCGTCGAAACTCAGGACCCCGTCGCCACGATCATGGACATGCTCGGTAAGGGAGTCTGACCCATGTACGAAGGACTAGACACCGTCGTTCTCTACGAAGAGCTCGCCTACGAAGACGTTCTCCCGGTCGCCTGGAAGAAGATGTCCGAGCCCTTCGACCCGGCCCTGATCTCCAGCTACGCCGACCGCAATCTGCGCGTGCTGCAGGCCCTGGCCGCCCTCGACGAGCACGGCCAGCCCGAGAAGACCGACGAGTCTTCTCCGCACGCCGCCGACATCCTGCGGCTGGATCTCAAGGTCAACCTGCTCCTCGACATGGTCGGCGCGCTGCTGGTTGCCAGCCGCCCGCGGCCGCGCGCCGCATCGATTCGCTTCAACGCTCTCGGCGGCGTATGGCAAGCCGCTGCTCCATTCCCTGAGCTGGGCAGCCAGGGAATCCTTGAGATCTTCGTTCGCGACAGCATCGCCGAGCCGCTGCGTCTGGCCGGTCGCATCGCGTCGGTCGGTCCGGATGGGCGAGTGAAGGTGCGATTTGCGGCGCTGAGCGAGAACGTGGCCGATCTGTTGGAGAAGCTCGCGTTCCGCAAGCATCGAAGACAGGTCGCGGGGATTCGGGCGCCGAAGAAGTAAGAAGACAGAAAGCGAAAAGAAGAAATAAAAAATGAGAAGTGGTCGTGAGGGTGAAGAAGAGTCGGGCTGAAGCCCGACCTAGAGGCCTACAAAAAAACGCCGAGTCAGTCTTGCTCAACGCGCGTCAGACTTTGGTCTTATCGCGTCTCGGTTTCCCGCAAGTTTGCGCGCGCGAATTTCTCGCGCGCACTCGCAGCAAGAAAAACCCTGGTTTTTAAGGCTCGCGCACGCATCTTCCACTAGTGCTGTATGAGTTCTTCCCCTAAGCGCGCGCCAAATTTCTGGCAGTAGTTCACGGCGGACAGGCGTTCAGGGAGAGTCTTATAGAGCAACCTACACGGACAGACAGAATGCCGCCAAGACAAGAGCACTCGCGCCACGAGCGCAGGGACCCGGGAATGAATTTGAGTGACACGGCGAGACTGAGAACCCTCACGCTACAGCGTGCGGTCGTCTACGACGGCGACGCACAGCGAGCGGAAAGGGTGGCCGACGTCCTGCGGACGTTGGGCCTCGAGCCTCTGCTCATCGACCACAGCGCACTGATGCGCGCCGTCATCCAAGCCCCGAGCACTCCGCCGGCCTTGCTGATCGGCGATGTCGCGGACTGCGACTGGCGCGAGCTGGGTGCCGCGCTGCGCGAGCAGCTCGCCGACGTCCCGGTCGTTGCATATGGCTCCGGCGCCGTCGCCGACCAGTTGCTCGCCGCCCTCGGTCCCCGGTTGCAGCGCCTGCAGTTCCCGTTCAAGCACACCACGCTGGCCGCCGCGCTGCGCGTTCCGGTTGAAGCGGCGTTGGAAGAGGCGGGTGACGTCAACATGCCGACCGGCTCGTCGCCGGCGGTGCGCGAAGTGAGCGCGCTGATCCGCCAGGTTGCGGCTCATGATTCGAGCGTGCTGATTCTGGGCGAGTCGGGCACGGGCAAAGAGCTCGCGGCCCGCGCCATTCACGATGCCAGCCCGCGTCGGCAGCGGCCGTTCGTGGCTATCAACTGCGGCGCCATCCCGGCTGAGCTGCTCGAAAGCGAGTTGTTCGGACACGAGAAGGGCTCGTTCACCGGCGCGATCTCCGCCCGCAAGGGTCGTTTCGAGATTGCCGAGGGCGGCACCCTGTTCCTGGACGAGATCGGCGACATGAGCCTGCCGATGCAGGTGAAGCTGCTGCGCGTCCTGCAGGAGCGGGTGTTCGAGCGCGTCGGCAACCACACGCCGATCCGCTGCAACGTGCGCATCGTCGCGGCGACCCATCGCAATCTGGAAGAGTCGATCGCGCGCGGCGCTTTCCGCGAAGACCTGTTTTATCGCCTCAACGTGTTCCCCATCGAGATGCCGGCGCTGCGCACGCGCATCGACGATCTGCCGCTGCTGGTGCGGGATTTCTCGGATCGCAACGTCGATGCCGGCCGCAGCAAGGTCGAGCTGACCGCGCGCACGATGAAGGTGCTGAGCGCATACGCCTGGCCCGGCAACGTCCGCGAGCTCGGCAACCTTATCGAACGCATGTCGATCCTGTGCCCGAACCGGCGCGTCGACGTCGCCGATCTGCCGCCGAAATACCGGCCGGCCGCGCTGCTGGCCCAGCTGAATCTCGATGCGATTCCCGACGAGCTGCCGGCGATCGAAGAGCCGGAGGAATTCGAGGACGCCGGAGCGATCGACGACAGCGGCGTGATCGCGATGCTGACCGAGCAGGACTCCAACGAAACCGTCGTGCAGCTGCCGGCCGAAGGCCTGGACCTGCGCGACCACCTGTTCACGATCGAACGCGGACTGATCCAGCAGGCACTGAGCCGCTCCGGCGGCACGGTCGCCCACGCCGCGCGGCTGCTCAAGCTGCGCCGCACGACGCTGGTCGAAAAGCTCCGCAAGTTCCAGATGCTCAACGAAGCGGCGGCGTCAGAGGTTTGACGGAACCGTCGGGACGTTCGACGCGATGGCCGGCAAGTCGGGCTGTAGGTCGGGCTTTATCCCGACTCCGCATGGATTGTCGGGCTAAAGCCCGACCTACAGCTCTCAACCCTGTGACCGGCTCCACAGGATCGCCTGTCCGGATCGCCTGACACCCCCTCTGGAACAGAACTTGCTCCCTTAACTGCCAACTATGGGCGTGATTTCGCGAATGGCTGACTACGGACGAGAGGGTGAAGCTGCGGCTTCCACCCCGGCCGCTGGTTCCCATTCGCCATTTTCACCGGGCCCCTCCGACCTCATCGCCACCGCCGACGTGTCGCGCCGCCTGGCCGACCTGGCGCGCCGAGTGGCCGCCAGCGATTGCACCGTGCTGATCGCGGGCGAGTCGGGCACCGGCAAAGAAGTGCTGGCGCGCTTCATTCATCGCAACTCGCCGCGCGCCGATCGCGCCTTCGTCGCGGTCAACTGCGCGGCGATTCCCGAGAACATGCTCGAAGCGATTCTGTTCGGTTACGAGCGCGGCGCGTTCACTGGCGCGCACGCTGCGCATCCCGGCAAGTTCGAGCAGGCACAGGGCGGCACGCTGCTGCTCGACGAAGTGACCGAGATGCCGCTCGGTCTGCAAGCCAAGCTTCTGCGAGTGCTGCAGGAACGCGAAGTCGAACGTCTCGGCGGTCGCACGCCGGTGGCGCTCGATGTGCGCGTGCTGGCCACGACGAATCGCAACCTGCGCAGCGAGGTCGCTGCGGGCCGCTTCCGCGAAGACTTGTACTACCGCTTGAACGTGTTCCCCCTGACGACCGCGCCGCTGCGCGAGCGTCGGGACGATGTGCTGCCGCTCGCGATGCACGTGCTCAACGCGCGTTGCCGCCCCGGCGAACGCATTCCGGCGCTGAGCGCCGAGGCCGCACACATCCTGCTCACGCATGCGTGGCCGGGCAACGTGCGCGAGCTCGACAACGTCATGCAGCGCGCGCTGATCCTGGCGAACGGCCCGGTCATCCAGGCCGAGAACATTCATATCGAAGGTGCAAGCGAAGCGGTACCGAGCGCGGCGCCGAGCGCTTCCTCTTCAGGCGCGCTGTCCGAATCTGTTTCCGCCGCCGAGCGCGATCTGATCCTCGAAGCGCTGCGTACCGACAACGGCAATCGCCAGGCGATGGCGAAGCGTCTCGGCATCAGCCCGCGCACCTTGCGTTACAAGCTCGCGAAGTTGCGCGAAGCCGGCGTCGAAGTTTGAGGGAGCCACGAATGTCCACCATGCAAATCGATGCAGTGCTTGCCCAGATCCGCTCCATGCAGTCGCAGGTGCGCGGCGCGGGCGGCCCGCCGTCGGAGATCTCGCAGGCTGCTGCCGGTGTCGGCGGCGCGTTGCAGTCGCCGACGAACTCCTTCTCGAACGTGCTGAAGCAGGGCCTGGATCAAGTGAACCAGGCGCAGCAGCGCTCTACGGATCTGGCGACGCAGTTCGAGCGCGGCGTGCCGGGCGTCGAGCTGCCGCAAGTCATGCTGGAGATGCAGAAGGCGAGCGTTTCGTTCCGAGCGATCACCGAAGTACGCAATCGTTTCGTGAATGCGTACCAGGAGATCATGAACATGCCCATTTAACGAGTGACAGTGACTAGTACCGGTGCATGGATATGAGTACTGAAGCGGCGGCATTGCCGCGTCCTTCGATCATTCCGCCGAGCCTCAAGCCGCTCGCGCTGCTCATTGGCATCGCGGCTGCGGTCGCGGCGGGTGTCGTGATCGTGCTGTGGTCCAAAGAGCCGACGTACAGCCTGCTCTACGGCAACCTCGGTCAGCAGGACGCCGCGCAGATCGCGCAGGCACTCGACACCAACAACATTCCGTACAAGATCGACGGCGGCACCATCACCGTTCCGGCCGATCGCGTTCACGACGCAAGACTCAAGCTCGCGTCGCAAGGCCTGCCCGAAGGCGACGGTGGCTTCGCGGTGATGTCGAAGGAGCCGGGATTCGGCGTGAGTCAGTTCATGGAGGGCGCGCGCTATCAGCACGCCCTCGAGACCGAGCTGGCCCGCACGATTTCGAACCTGCAGCCTGTCGAAGGTGCGCGCGTGCATTTGGCGCTGCCGCGGCAGTCCGCGTTCGTGCGCGATCGTCGGCCGCCGAGCGCTTCGGTGTTCCTGCAGATGAAGCCGGGCCGTCGACTCGAAACGGAGCAGGTCACTGCAATCGTCAACCTGGTCGCGTCGAGCATCCCCGAGCTGGAAGCGGATCAGGTCACGGTCGTCGATCAGCAAGGCCGACTGCTGTCGGCGCCGGAAGGCAACGATGAAATGGCTGCTCGCGAGAAGCAGCTCGAGATCGCGCGCGGGATGGAAGAGCGCTACACGCAGCGTGTCGAGCAGTTGCTCGCGCCGCTCGTCGGGCCGGGTCGCGTGCGAGCGCAGGTCGTGGCCGATGTCGAGCTCTCGACTACTGAAGAAGCTCGCGAACAATATCGTCCTGAGAGTCAGATCGTTCGCAGCGAACAGACCGCGGAAGAATCGAGCCGCAACGGCGCCGGTCCGCAGGGCGTGCCCGGCGCGCTCACTAATCAGCCGCCGACGCCTGGCGTCGCGTTGCCACCCAACGTCCCCGCCGGTGCACAGGCAGCGAATGCTGCCGCTCAGCCGGTCGCGCCGAACACACCGCCGGACAACACGTCGAAGCAGTCGACGCGTAATTACGAGATCGATCGCACGGTGGCGTACACGCGCCAGCCGGCGGGTCGCCTGAAGCGACTTACCGTCGCGGTGCTCGTCGACAACCTGCGCGCGACCGACGACGAAGGCAACGTCAAAGAAACCGCCCTGACACCCGAACAGCTCGAGAACATGACGAAGCTGGTCAAGGATGCCGTCGGCTTCGATCAGGCGCGCGGCGACAGCGTCAACGTCGTCAACGCTTCGTTCAAGGGCGAGCTGACGCCGGAAGAAGTGCAGGAAGATCCGATCCCGCTGTGGGAGCGTCCGCTGATCCGCGACATCGCCAAGTTGCTCGCGGGACTCATCGTAGTGTTAGTGATCGTGCTGATGGTGGTGCGTCCGCTGATTCGCGGGTTGCTGGCATCGCCGCGCATGGCCTACGCGCCGACCGCATTGCCGCCGGGGCAAAGCAGCCTGCCGGCACAAGCCGCGGGTCCGTCGCTCGACTATGACGGGCAGATTTCTCAGGCGCGCTCGATGGTGACGCAGGACGCAGCGCGCGTGGCACAGGTCGTGAAGACGTGGGTTGGCGACGATGAGTAAGAAGCAGCAGGGTGGAGACGCGAAGCGCAGCGGCACGGAACGGGCCGCAATCTTCCTGTTGTCGCTCGGCGAGCAGGAAGCCACCGAAGTCATGAAGCACATGGGGGCCAAGGACGTGCAACGCATCGGCGCCGCCATGACTCAGTTACAGAATGTTTCCCGCACCGACGTGTCGAAGGTGTTGAGCGATTTCAATTTGTCCGTCGAAGGCCAGACGTCGCTCGGCGTCGGCGTCGACGAGTATCTGCGCAAGGTGCTGATCGGCGCGCTCGGTGAAGACAAGGCGCGTGGCGTGATCGATCGCATTCTGTTCGGGCGCTCCAGCAAAGGTCTGGAAGCGCTGAAGTGGATGGATCCGCGCGCGGTCGCGGAGCTGATCCGCCAGGAGCATCCGCAGATCATCGCGATCGTGATGGCGTATCTGGATTCGGATCAGGCCGCCGAGGTGCTCACTCATTTTCCGGATCCGCTGCGGGCCGATGTGGTCCTGCGTGTCGCAACGCTCGACGGCATCCAGCCGACGGCCTTGCATGAGCTCGATGAAGTGATCGAGAAGCAGTTCGCCGGCCGTACGGGTGGCATGAAAACTTCGGTGCTCGGCGGCGTGAAGAGCGCGGCGAACATCCTTAACTTCATGGACTCCAGCGCCGAGGCGAACGTCGTTGCGCTGATCTCCAAGGCCGACGAGGCGCTCGGCACCAGGATTCAGGATCTGATGTTCGTCTTCGACGACATCTCCGAGATTGACGATCGCGGCATGCAGGAAGTGTTGCGCGCAGTGCCGAGCGACAAGCTGCTGCTCGCGATCAAAGGCGCGGACGAGCCGTTGAAGGCGAAGATCTTCAAGAACATGTCGCAGCGTGCGGCCGAGATGTTGAAGGACGACCTGGAAGCGAAAGGCCCCGTGCGATTGTCCGAAGTCGAGGCGGCGCAGAAGGAAATCCTCGCCATCGTCCGCAAGATGTCGGAAGCGGGCACGATCCAGCTCGGCGGCAAGGGTGAGGAATTCGTATGACCGACGTTTCGCGCTGGGACGCGCCCGCGGTCGCGGGCAGGACGGTGCAGGGGCGTCGTGCCGGTCGCACGGTCAGCGAGCTCGAGGACGTCGAGCAGCGTGCGCACAAAGAGGCGTTTGCCAAGGGTCACGCGGCGGGGCTCGCCGCGGCCAAGGCGGAGTCGCAGCAGGCGCTCAATCAGCTCAAGCAACAGGTCGCGAACATCGACAAGATGCTGAGCGCGGTTGCGCAGCCGTTCAAAGAACTCGATGCGCAGGTCGAAGAGCAGCTCGTGCAGCTGGCGGTTTCGATCGCGCGACAGTTGGTGCGTCGTGAGTTGCGGATGGACCCGTCGCAGGTGATCGCGATCATTCGCGAGACCGTGGCGTTGCTGCCGGCGGCCACGCGTGATGTGCGTGTTCATTTGCATCCCGAGGATGCGACGGTTGTTCGAGAGAAGTTGGCGACGCCGACCGCGGATCGTGCGTGGACGATCGTTGAAGATCCGGTAATGCCGCGCGGCGGTTGCCGCGTCACGACGGATACGGCACACATCGACGCGCGGATGGATACGCGCATTCAGACCATCATGGCCACGATCCTCGGTGAAGAGCGCAGCGATGCCGGGCGTGGAGCGTAATTCCAAGATTGCGAGTCTGCTGGAGCGCCATTCGAAGCGTGTCGAGCAGATGGCGCCGCCGCCCGTGGAGGGCGTGCTGACTCGCATGGTCGGGCTGACGCTCGAAGCCGCGGGATGTCAGGCGGCTGTTGGTGATCGCGTCGATGTGCTCGGGAATGACGGCGCCCGCATCGAGGCGGAGGTCGTGGGGTTCTCGGGTGATCGGCTGTATCTGATGCCGACGGGCGATATTCATGGCTTGAAGCCGAACGCCCGTGTCGTGCCGCGTACCGGGGCGGAAATGGTTGCAGTCGGCCCGCACCTGCTGGGCCGGATCATCGATGGCGCGGGCACCGCGCTCGATGGACTGGGACAGATCGCGTGTGATGAACGCATTCGTTTGACCGGAATGCCGATCAATCCCCTGTCGCGTCAGCCGATTGAAGAGCCGCTCGATGTCGGTGTGCGCGCGATCAATTCATTGCTCACAGTCGGGCGCGGTCAGCGTATCGGCTTGTTCGCGGGCAGCGGCGTCGGTAAGAGCGTGCTGCTCGGCATGATGGCGCGCTATACGAGCGCAGATGTGATCGTCGTTGGCCTGATCGGCGAGCGCGGTCGCGAAGTGAAAGAATTTGTTGAGCGCATTCTCGGCCCGCAAGGTTTGAAACGCGCGATCGTCGTCGCGACGCCGGCGGACAACCCGCCGCTGATGCGTTTGCACGGTGCCTGGCGTGCGACTGCCATCGCGGAGTATTTCCGCGATCAGGGCAAGAGCGTCCTGCTGATCATGGACTCGCTGACTCGCTTCGCTCAGGCGCAGCGCGAGATCGGTCTCGCGATTGGCGAGGCGCCGGCGACGAAAGGTTATCCGCCGTCGGTGTTTGCTCGTCTGCCGCAGCTCGTCGAGCGTGCCGGCAACGGGGCGGACGGCCGCGGGTCGATCACGGCTTTCTACACGGTGTTGACAGAAGGCGACGATCAACAGGATCCGATCGCCGACGCAGCGCGGGCGATTCTGGACGGCCACGTCGTGTTGTCTCGGCGTATTGCTGAAGCAGGGCACTACCCGGCGATCGACATTGAAGCTTCGATCAGCCGCGTGATGCACGACGTCGTCGAGCAGCAGCAATTCACGCTCGCGCGTCGCTTCAAGCAGGCGCTCAGCACATATCAGCAGAATCGCGATCTGATCGCGATCGGGGCGTATCACAAGGGCAGCGATCCGCGCATCGACGCCGCGATCGCGCTCTGGCCGAACATGCAGAACTTCCTGCAGCAGGATCTGACTGAGCGCGTTGACTACAACCGCAGCCTGGTCGAGCTCGGCGCAGTCATCGGCGGTGCCGCGTGACTCGCGCCAAGCGCATGAAGCCCGTGCAGAACCTGTACGACGACACCGAGCGTCGGCTGGCTGTGGCGCTCGGGGCTGTCGAGAAGAAGGTCACAGACGCCGAGATGAAGCTGCAGGAGCTCGAGCGCTATCGCGGTGAGTACGAGAATCAATTCAAGGCGCGCGCTGGCCGCGGCATGGGCGTGGCGGACCTCCGGGACTATCAGGCGTTCCTGGCGCGGCTGACAGACGCCATTCGGCAGCAGCAGGCAGTCGTGAATCGCGCGAAGTCCGATCGAGATGCCGAGCGGCAACGTTGGCAAGACGCGGCGAAACGCGCCAAGGCCCTCGACCACGTCGTCGATCAATGGCAGACAGAAGAGCGGCGCGCGTCCGATCGACGCGAGCAACGCGAGAGCGACGAGCGCGCCCAACGCAAAGTGAACAAGACATGACACCCACGAATCTCCCCGTTCAGCCTTCAACGCCCGCGACGCCGGGGTCACCGGCGACGCCAGGCACCGTTGCAACGGAACAGACCCAGACGACGGACTTCCTGGCGATGCTGGGTCAGCTGGTCGCCGCGTCGCTGCAGCGAAGCGGGGCGGCTGCAGTGCCGACGGGCAAGGCGCCGGCAATGGCTCTGGACGGTGCGGACAAGAAGGATGAGCTGGATCCGGCGGACATGGTCGCGATGTTCTCGATGGGACTGCCGCAACCGCAGCCTGTGATCAACATCGACCTGCCCGTCGATGTCCCAGTCGAGCAGGCGCTGCAGTCGTTGCCGGGTGTTGGCGTCGGATCCGATGCCATGACGGGCATCCTGCAAGAAGTTGCAAAGCAGGCGACCGAAGGAAAGTTGGCCGCCGATGTATCGCAGACGATCGACGCGGCGCAGACGCCGGATTCGCTCCAGGGTCCGACGGTGCCGTTCCAGCTGCAGCCTCAGCAGGTGCAAGCTCAGCAAGCGACGCACGCACACACCGCCGTCACACACACAGTACACTCGCCGGTCGGCAGTGCTGCGTGGGCTGATGAGCTTGGCACCCGCGTCGTGATGATGACCGAGTCCGGCAATCACACCGCGTCGCTGAAACTCTCACCCGAGCATCTCGGCCCGCTGGAAATCAACATCACCGTGCGTGATGACAAAGCGTCGGTGTGGTTTGGCGCCGCGCATGCTGACACACGTGCAGCGATTGAAACGGCGCTGCCTCGGCTGCGCGAAATGTTCGAATCGCAGGGTCTCTCGCTCGCTGATGCCGGCGTATTCCGAGAGCCGCCGCGCGAGCAGGCCGTGGTGAAGGACAATGCGCCGTCACAAGGACAAGGCGACACGACCGAGGAGGTCGCTGCGGTCAGCTCACGTGCACGTTTAGGGCTGGTCGACGCCTACGCGTGAGGTTCACTTCGGCGCCTGCTCTGCCAGCGCGTCGCGCTTCTCCGGTGAACCCGTCTTGAGCGAGTTGTTGCCAGCCTCGCTCGCGTAAACCACCGCTAGAGTCTGCCGCTCATCGGGCACAGTTACCGTCGGCAGATGATAGAACTCGCACTGCGCGCGCTCGCGCGTCACGTCGAGAACTCCATAACCGCGGCTGAATCGTTCGATGTACTTCATGTGCGGCGAGATCGAGCGGATCTTCTCGGCATTTGCGGCGGCCTGTGCCTGGTCGCGCTCCGCTGGCGAGCTCACTGCTGGTCCGACAAACTCAACGCCGACGACGCGTGCCTCATCTGACGTTGCAGACGTCGCCCATGGATTGGAGCTCAAGTCATTGCACCATGTTGAGTGAATGTCGCCGGTCAGCACGACATTGTTTCGGATATCGCGCTCGCGCAGGACTTGGAACAACCGCTCGCGTGCCGGGTAGTAGCCGTCCCACTGATCGGGATTGCGAATCGTGGTGCCCTGGGTGCGGCTGAGCTGCGCCATCATCACTTGCTGGCCGAGGATGCGCCACGGCTGCTTGTGATCGTTCGACTTGCGCAGTTCGCGCGCGAGCCATTTCTCCTGATCGAACCCGAGCAGCGTGCGTTTCGGATCGGCAAGCTGCGGGTCTGTCACCGGCACCTGCTGTTCGCCAGGCTTGAAGTCGACCTGCTTGTCGCGGCCGTGCACCCGCGTGTCGAGCATGAGGAGGTCGGCGAGATCGCCGAATTGAAAGCTGCGGTAGATCGTGTCGTCGCTGGACGAAGCGCTACGGATCGGCATGTACTCGTTGTAGGCCTGAACGAAGGCGCGCTTGCGCTTGCTCCATTCGCCTTCGCCCTGGTCGGGGTTGTGATTCTCTGCACCGTCACGCCAGGAATTGTTGGCCGTCTCGTGATCGTCCCACACCGTGATGAATGGATGCTGGCGATGGACTTCCTGCAGGTCCGGGTCGGTGCGATAGAGAGCGTAGCGCAGGCGATAGTCGGTCAATGACACCGCTTCGTTCGTCGGTACCACGTCGCGCTCACCTTTGAGCTGCGGATCTGCATATTCGCCGAGCTTGTATTCGTAGATGTAGTCGCCGAGATGCAGCACGCAGTCCAGATCGTCGCGCTCGGCGATCCGTGCGTAGGCGTTGAAGTAGCCCCACGGGTAATTCGAGCACGAAGCAAAGGCGAGACGCAGACGATCGACGTTGCCGATGGGCAGCGTGCGCGTGCGGCCGACCAGCGACTTCACGCCGCGTGCTTCGAACTGATAGTAGTAGGTGAGGCCTGGGTGAAGCCCGCTGGCGTCGACTTTGACCGTGAAGTCACGTCGGCGATCCGTCACGAAGCGCCCGGACTTGCGGATCTGCTTCATGCCGGGATCGCTCGCGACGGCCCAGTTGACTCGCAGGGTTTCGGTCGGATCGACGGGTGTCACGCGCGTCCACAAGATCACTCGATCGCGCTGCGGATCGCCGCTAGCGATGCCGTGTGCGAACGTGAAGTGCGGCTCGTC
>DATJIP010000042.1:0-13495 GCA_035493235.1 Steroidobacteraceae bacterium | reverse complement strand
CTCGCACGGCTTGATCTCCGGCGCGCTGTTCTTCTGCGTCGGCGTGCTGTACGACCGCATGCACAGCCGCGAGATCAATGCTTACGGCGGCGTCGTGAACACGATGCCGATCTTCGCGGCGTTCGCAGTGCTGTTCGCGCTCGCGAACTCCGGCCTGCCGGCGACCTCCGGCTTCGTCGGCGAGTTCCTGGTGATCATCGCCAGCTTCCGCGCCGACTTCTGGTACGCATTCCTTGCGGGACTGACGCTGATCCTCGGCGCGGCGTACACGCTGTGGATGGTGAAGCGCGTGATCTTCGGCGCGGTCGCCAATGACAACGTCGCGGCGCTCACCGATCTGAATGCCCGCGAGTTCGTCGTGCTCGGCGTGCTGGCGCTGGCGGTGCTCGCGCTCGGCCTGTGGCCGGCGCCGCTGCTGGAAGTGATGCACAAGACCGTCGAGAACCTGGTGCAGACGATCACCACACCGAAACTATGAGCAGCTGGGCGGAAATGAACGGGCAGGTCGCGGCGGCGGAGGTCTTCGTCCTCTGTGCGCTGTGCGTCATCCTCGTGATCGACGTGTTCCTCACGGAACGCTCGCGCTGGCTCACCTACGTGCTGTCGCTCGCGACGCTGGCCGGCGCGGCCTACATGACGGTTCGTCACGGCGTGCAGACGCGCGTGACCGCGTTCGACGGCATGTACGTCGCCGACCCGATGGGCGATGTCCTGAAGTTGTTCTCTTACGGCACGGTCGCGGTCACGTTCCTGTACTCGCGCGAGTACCTGCAGCGGCGCGGGCTGTTCAAAGGCGAGTACTTCATTCTCGGGCTGGTCGCGCTGCTTGGCGTGATGGTGATGGTGTCCGCCGGCAGCTTGTTGACCGTGTATCTCGGCGTCGAGCTGCTGTCGCTGTCGCTGTACGCGATGGTCGCGTTCGATCGCGAGTCCGGTATCGCTGCGGAATCGGCGATGAAGTACTTCGTGCTCGGCGCGATTTCCTCCGGCACGCTGCTGTACGGCTTCTCGATCGTCTACGGCGTGACCGGCACGCTGCAGCTCGACGAGCTGGCTGTGAACGTGCGCGAAGTCGGCGCCGCGAACCTTGCTCTGATCTTCGGTCTCGCGTTCATCATCGTCGGCATCGCCTTCAAGTTCGGCGCGGTGCCGTTCCACATGTGGGTGCCGGACGTCTATCACGGCGCGCCCACGCCCGTGACGCTGTTCATCGGCTCGGCGCCGAAGATCGCCTCGTTCGTGCTGGCGATCCGCGTGCTCGCCGAAGGCCTCGATGCGATGGTCGCGAGCTGGCAGGAGATGCTGATCGCGCTGGCGGTGTTGTCGATGCTCCTCGGCAACGTGGTCGCCATCGCGCAGACGAATATCAAGCGCATGCTCGCGTATTCGACGATCTCGCACGTGGGCTTCATCCTGCTCGGCATTCTCGCGGGCACGAACGAGGGCTATCGCGCCTCGATGTATTACACGCTCGCCTATGTCATCACGACGGTCGGCTCCTTCGGCATGATCCTGCTGCTGTCGCGCGCCGGTTTCGAAGCGGACCGGCTCGAGGACTTCAAGGGACTGAATCGCCGCAGTCCGTGGTTCGCCGCGATCATGATGATGCTGATGTTCAGTACCGCCGGCGTGCCGCCGTTCATCGGCTTCTGGGCGAAGCTGGCAGTGATCGGGGCCGTGCTCGACGTCGGCCTGGCGTGGCTCGCGGCAGTGGCGGTCCTGTTGTCGGTCGTCGCAGCGTTCTACTACCTGCGCGTCGTGAAGCTGATGTATTTCGACGAACCCACCGACAGTCACGCGATCGAGGCAGGCGGCACCTTACGGGCCGTGCTCAGCGCTAATGGTGTGGCTGTCCTTGCTTTGGGCGTTTTCCCTTCCGTATTGATCGATCTCTGCGCGCGCGTTCTGCCGTAGAATCGCGCGTCATGCGCTGGCTCCCTATAAGGACGTTTCTGGCGGTCGCGCTGGTTGCAGTCGGCCTCGTGTCGGCGCGCGCCGCCCATGCGCAGCGCACGGAGGAAAACGTCACGACGGGTTCCGAGGACGCCTTCGGCCGCAGCATCGGCAACGAAAGCATCGGCATCTACAACGAAGGCGACGTCCGCGGCTTCTCGCCGATCGAAGCCGGCAACGTGCGCATCGAAGGCCTGTACTTCGACCGGCTCGGCACCCTGACCTCGCGCCTGGTCGAAGGCTCGACCATCCGCGTCGGCATCGCCTCGCAGAGCTATCCGTTTCCTTCGCCCACCGGCATCGTCGATTACGACCTACGGCGCGTCGGCGAAAAACAAGTGATCAGCGCGTTGGTCAATTACGGACCGTTCGGCGGTGTCGGCGCGGAAGTCGACGCGCAACTGCCGCTGACCGCAGAGTTGGGCACGACAGTCGGCCTCGGTCTGTATCGCGATGCATTTCCCTGGGGCGGACAGAACCGCTCGTATTCGTTCGCGATCGCGCCGCAGTGGCGCCCGAACGAAAACTTCGAGCTGCGGCCGTTCTTCAGCATCATCTCGTTCGAGGATGAAGAAGCCGAGCCGTTGATGCTGACCGATGGCGAAGTGATGCCGCCGAAGATTCGTCGCGACCACTACTACGGTCAGGATTGGGCCGTGACCGACGGCGAAGTCAGCACCTACGGCGTGCTCGCCGCGGCCCGCTTCGACGCATGGACCGCGCGCCTGGGCTTGTTCGAATCCGTGCTCGAGCCGCAGCAGCAGTTCGCCGAGCTGTTCACCGACATCGATTCCAACCGCAACGCGAACGAGCTGGTGGTCGCATACCCCAATTCGCGCTATTCGTCCAAGTCGGGCGAGCTGCGCCTGTCCCGCGTATTCGAAGACGGCGAGCGTCGTCACACGCTGCAGTTCGCAGCGCGCGGGCGCATGCAGAAGCGTCGCTACGGCGGCGAGGACATCATCGATGTGGGGCCCGTCGAACTTGGCGTAGGTCGCGACGTCCCCGAGCCCGATTTCGTCTTCGGCGCGCAGTCGCACGACGAAGTGAAGCAGCAGACGTTCGGTACCGCTTACGAGCTGCAGTGGGCGAACGTCGGCGAGATGAGCGTCGGGGTGCAGAAGACCTCTTACTCGAAGTCGGTGGACACGCCGACCGGCGCGCTGCCCGAATCGCGCGCGAAGCCGTGGCTCAAGTACGCGACCGCAACGGTGAACGCGAGCGAGCGCCTCGCCTTCTACGCCAGTTACACCGAAGGCCTGGAAGAGAGTCCGGTGGCCCCGAGCAACGCGGTCAATCGCAACGTCGCCGCGCCTGCGCTCGAGACCCAGCAGTACGATGCCGGCCTGCGCTGGGCGGCGTTCGCGAACATGAAACTGATCGCCGGCGTCTTCAACGTCGAGAAGCCGTACTTCGATCTGGATCAGGCCGGCTTCTTCACCGAGCTCGGCACCGTCGAGCACCGCGGCGTCGAGGTTTCGCTGGCCGGCGATCCTACGGAAGATCTCACCGTGATCCTCGGCACACGCCTGCTGGACGCGACCGTGTCGGGTCCGACGGTCGAGGCCGGGCTGATCGGCGAGAAGCCGGTCGGGTCGGCGCGGGAGTATTCGCTCTTCACGCTCGACTACCGCTTGCCCGGCGTCCGCGCTTCGATCGATGCCACGGTCGAGCACATCAGCAGCCAGGTCGGTAACAGCGCGAACACCATCGACGTGCCGAGCCGCGCGGTGATGCACGTCGGCGGCCGCTATCGGTTCGAGCTGTTCGGCAAACCCGCGACGCTGCGAGTCCTGGTGCAGAACATCACCGATACCTATGGCTGGACGGCGCTGAGCAGCGGCGCATATGTCTACAACTCGCCCCGCCGCTTCACGGTGTACGTCGCCGCCGACCTGTAGCTTCTTGAATTTACTGCTCGCCGGCCGCATCAAAGGCCGGTGCGGAAAGGCGGCCCCGGCCGGGATTTCGCCTTGTATTGGCCACCCCAGGCCCTTACAATCCGCGCCCTCTGTTGCGGGGTGGAGCAGTCTGGCAGCTCGTCGGGCTCATAACCCGAAGGTCGTAGGTTCAAATCCTACCCCCGCTACCACGCTTTCGAGGCGTGAAAAGGCCCGATTTATTGGGCCTTTTTCGCTTCAGCGGTCCGGAAATTCCGAGGATTTCCGCGAAGGGTCGACGAGAAAAATGGGCCTCGGGCCCATTTTTTGTGCCCGCAGGTTTTGCGGGCGGCGGGGGAAACAGTGGCCGGAGGTGACCGATGCTGAGAGAACAGCTGCGCGAGCTGCTGGCGCCGGTCGTTGCTGGCCTGGGTTACCAGCTGTGGGAGCTCGAGTATTTGCCGCGGTCTGGCGGTGGAATGCTGCGCATCTACATCGATGCTGCCAGTCCTCAGTCAGAAAGGGGCATCAGCCTCGATGACTGCGAGCGCGTGAGCCGCGCGGTGAGCGAGACGCTCGATGCGACGGATCCGATTCCGGGCCACTACACGCTCGAGGTGTCCTCGCCGGGGCTGGACCGGGTGCTGCGGACCCGCGAGCACTTCGAGCGCTTCGCCGGCGAGCGCGTGCGGCTGGAGATGATGCAGCCGGTCGAAGGACGCAAACGGTTTTCCGGGCGGTTGCTCGGCGTCGGCGCGAGCGAGATCACGCTCGAGCTCGAGAACGGCAGGATCAGCCTGCCGATCGATGACATTCACAGGGCGAGACTCGCCCCGGACATGTGAGGTAGTGCGGCAAAAGGCACGCCTTTTGCCGCACGTCTGTCGAAAGGGCCTCGGCCGCTTTCGACTGGAGAAATAGGTGCGGCAAAAGTCACGCCTTTTGACGCAGGTTTGTCGAAAGGGCCTCGGCCGCTTTCGACCGGAGAAGTAGTGCGATGAACAAAGAAATCCTGATGGTCGTCGACGCGGTGTCGAACGAGAAAGGTGTCGATAAGGAGATCATCTTCACGGCGCTGGAAGCAGCGCTGGCTTCCGCCACGCGCAAGCGTCATGGCGAAGGCATCGACGTGCGCGTCGCCATCAATCGCAAGTCGGGCGACTACGACACCTGGCGCCGCTGGAAGGTGTTCGCGGACGACTCCACCGAGCTGGAGAACCCGGACGCCGAGCTGCGCCTGGAAGACGGCCTGGAGATCAACGCGGAAGCGCAGATCGGCGGCTTCGTCGAAGTGCCGATGGAGTCGGTGGCGTTCGGGCGCATCGCCGCGCAGACCGCCAAGCAGGTCATCGTGCAGAAGGTGCGCGAGGCCGAGCGCGAGATGGTCGTGAACGAGTACAAGGGCCGCGTCGGCACGCTGGTGTCCGGCATCGTCAAGCGCGTCGACCGTAACGGCGTGTACGTCGACCTCGGCGGCAATGCCGAAGGCTTCGTGCCGCGCGACCAGATGATTCCGCGCGAGCCGGTGCGCTCGCAGGATCGCATCAAGGCGTATCTGGCGGACGTGCGCTCCGAGCAGCGCGGCCCGCAGCTGTTCCTGACGCGCACCGCGCCGGAGTTCCTGATCGAGCTGTTCAAGCTGGAAGTGCCGGAAGTAGGCCAGGGGCTGATCAACATTCTCGGCGCGGCGCGCGATCCGGGCGTGCGCGCCAAGATCGCGGTGAAGAGCAACGACAGCCGCATCGATCCGGTCGGTGCCTGCGTCGGTATGCGCGGCTCGCGCGTGCAGGCCGTTTCGAACGAGATCGCCGGCGAGCGCGTCGACATCATTCCGTACGACGAGAACGCCGCGCAGTTCGTCATCAACGCGATGGCGCCGGCGGAAGTCGTGTCGATCGTCGTCGATGAGGATTCGCATTCGATGGACATCGCCGTGACGGAGGAGAAGCTGTCGCAGGCGATCGGTCGCGGCGGGCAGAACATCCGCCTGGCGAGTGAGTTGAGCGGCTGGGAGCTGAACGTCATGACGCAGCAGGCCGCCGAGGCCAAGAGCGAAGGCGAGCAGCGCACGCTGATCGAGCAGTTCAAGACGCAGCTCGACGTCGACGAGGACGTCGCGCAGATCCTGGTGCAGGAAGGCTTCTCGACGATCGAGGAGATCGCCTACGTGCCGGCCTCGGAGCTGAATGCGATCGAGGAGTTCGACGAGGAGATCGTCAAGGAGCTGCGCAACCGCGCCCGCGACGTGCTGCTGACGCAGGCGATCGCGACGGAAGAGAAGATCGACGGCTCCGGGCCGTCCGAGGACCTGCTGGGCGTGGACGGCATGGACGAGGAGCTTGCCTCGATGCTGGCGAGCCGCGGCATCCTCACGCGCGAGGATCTCGCGGAGCAGGCAGTCGACGATCTGTTGGAAATCGAAGGCGTGGACGCCGAGCGCGCGGGCGCGCTCATCATGGCGGCGCGCAAACACTGGTTCGACACAGCGTCAGGCCAGGCCTGAGTTGCGGCGAATCAGTGGAAGTGAGTCGGAGCGGGAGGATGCATGGCGGATGTGACAGTTAGCCAGTTTGCCGAGGTACTGAAAGTACCCGTCGAGCGTCTGCTGACGCAGCTCGACGAGGCTGGCATTCGCGTTTCCGGCGCCGATGACACCATCAGCGACGATGCCAAGATGGAGCTGCTGACGTTCCTGCGGCGTGCTCACGGCCGCACCCAGGACTCGGCGGCGCCGCGCAAGATCACTTTGCAGCGCAAGTCCCAGGGCGAGATCAAAGTCGCTTCGGCCCAGGGCCGGGCGCGCATGGTCAACGTCGAAGTGCGGAGCAAGAAGACTTACCTCAATCGCAGCGTGCTCGAAGAGCGCGCGCGCGTGCAGCAGGAAGAAGTCGATCGCGCGAAGCAGGAAGTCGAGAAGGCGAAGCACGACGTCGAGAAGGTGCGCGAAACCCAGGAAGAGGATCGGCTGAAGCAGCAACGCCTCGAGGCGGAGCAGCGCGAGGCCGAGGCGCGGCAGCGCCTGCAGCTGGAAGAAGAAGCGAAGCGTCGCGCCGACGAAGAAGCGCGCGTGCTCGCCGAAGAAGAGGCGCGTCGCCAGGCCGAGGCCCGCGAGCGTCAGGAAGCCGAGCGCCGCCGCGAGCAGGAGACTGCCGCGAAGGCCCGCGAGCCCGAGCGCGAGCGCGCTGCCCCGGCCCAGCGCGCCGAGCTGCACGTATCGAGCGATGCCAGCGCGCGCTTCAAGAAAAAGAAGCAGCACCAGGCCTCCCGGTCGCGTCGGCCCGTGCAGGTCAACGTCTCCACGCAGCACGGCTTCGAGCGCCCGGCCGCGCCGGTCAAGCGCGACGTGCAGATCGGCGAGACCGTCACGGTCGCCGAGCTGGCGCAGCGCATGGCCGTGAAGGCCAATGAAGTCATCAAGGTCATGATGAACATGGGCGTCATGGCCACCATCAACCAGCCGATCGACCAGGACACCGCGGTGCTGGTCGTCGAAGAGCTCGGCCACAGCGCGGTCATCGTCAAGGAAAACGCGATCGAGGACGAGCTGCAGAGCACCGATACGTCGCACGCGCTGGAGTCGCGCCCGCCGGTCGTGACCGTCATGGGTCACGTCGACCACGGCAAGACTTCGCTGCTCGACTACATCCGCAGCACCAAGGTTGCCGCCGGCGAAGCAGGCGGAATCACGCAGCACATCGGCGCGTACCAGGTCAAAACGGCGAAGGGCGTCATCACGTTCCTCGATACGCCGGGCCACGCGGCGTTCACGGCGATGCGTGCTCGCGGCGCGCAGGTCACGGACATCGTGGTCCTGGTCGTCGCGGCCGACGACAGCGTCATGCCGCAGACGATCGAAGCGATCGAGCACGCGCGTGCCGCGGAAGTGCCGATCGTGGTCGCGATCACCAAGATCGACAAAGGCGATGCGGATCCCGAAAAGGTTCGCAACGACCTCGCGAAGCACAACGTGCTGCCCGAGGCGTGGGGCGGCGACACGCTGTTCGTCAACGTGTCGGCGCGCACCGGTCAGGGCATCGACGAGCTGCTCGATACGATCCTGCTGCAGGCGGACGTGCTCGAGCTCAAGGCGGCGCGCGACGGCCTGGCGGCCGGCGTCGTCATCGAGTCGAGCATGGAGAAGGGCCGCGGCGCCGTCGCGACGGTGCTGGTCAAGCGCGGCACGCTGAAGCCCGGCGACCAGATCATTGCGGGTCAGGAATTCGGGCGCGTCCGCGCCATGTTCGACGAGACCGGTCAGCCCGTGACCGAAGCGGGTCCGTCGATGCCGGTCGTAGTGCTCGGCTTGTCGGCCGCGCCGAATGCCGGCGACGAGCTGCTCGCCGTCGAGAGCGAACGCAAGGCGCGCGAAGTGGCGTTGTATCGCCAAGGCAAGTTCCGCGACACCAAGCTCGCGAAGCAGGGCCCGGCGAAGCTGGAAGACATGCTGTCGCAAATGGGCGATGGCAAAGCCGCAACCATGCAGGTCGTCATCAAGGCGGACGTGCAGGGCAGTGCCGAGGCATTGCGCGATGCGCTGTCGCAGTTGTCGACCGACGAGGTCGCGGTCAAGGTCGTTTCGAGCGGCGTCGGTGGCATCACCGAATCCGACGTCACGCTCGCGATGGCGTCGAATGCCCGGATCATCGGTTTCAACGTGCGTGCCGACGGCTCGGCGCGCGCGATGATCAAGGAATCCGGCACCGACGTGCGTTACTACAGCATCATTTACGAAGCGATCGACGACGTGAAGCAGGTGCTCTCGGGCATGCTCGCGCCGGAGGTCAAGGAGCAGATCGTCGGCATCGCGCAGGTGCGCGAGGTGTTCCGCTCCAGCAAGTTCGGCACTGTCGCGGGTTGCATCGTGATGGAAGGCTACGTGCGTCGTAACAACCCGATCCGCGTGCTGCGCGACAACGTCGTGATCTTCGAAGGCGGCCTCGAATCGCTGCGGCGCTTCAAGGACGACGTCAATGAAGTTCGCGCCGGCACCGAATGCGGTATCGGCGTGAAGAACTACAACGACGTGCGCGTCGGCGACCAGATCGAGTGCTACTCGCGCGTCGAAGTGGCGCGAACGGTTGCATAGGAGTCAGGCTGAAGCCTGACCGACAAATGGCGAACAAGGCTTTTCCACGCGCCAAGCGCATCGCGCAGCAGATCCAGCAGACGTTGAGCGAGCTGATCCGCCGCGAGCTGCGCGACCCGCGCCTCGGCATGGTGACGCTCACCGAAGTGCGCGTGTCGAAGGACCTGAGCTACGCGACGGTCTACTTCTCCGTGCTCGGCGCACAGCCGCAGCAGGCGCAGGAGATCCTCGAGGCTGCGGCGCCGCTGCTGCGCGGTCCGCTCGGCCGCGCGCTCGGCACCCGTCACAGCCCGGAACTGCGCTTCGTGCAGGACGAGCTGATCGAGAGCGGTGCGCGGCTGTCGGCGCTGATCAACAAGGCCGTCAAGGACGATACTGCGCGCCACGTTGATGTCGACGACGAAGACACTCACTAAGTACTCGTGTCGTGTCCAAGCCCGGCCGCTACTACCGTCCCATCGACGGCATCCTGCTGCTCGACAAAGCGCTCGGCGTCTCTTCCAACGCCGCTCTCCAACAGGTTCGCGCGCTGTTCAATGCAGCCAAAGCGGGCCACGCGGGCAGCCTCGATCCGCTTGCGTCGGGTTTGTTGCCGGTGTGCTTCGGGCAGGCGACCAAGGTCTGCGGCCGACTGCTGAGCTCCGGTAAGACCTACCGGGTGCTCGTCCAGCTCGGCGCACGCACCGAGTCCGGTGACGGGGAAACGGAAGTGATCGAGCGCGCCGCGGTTCCGCCGCTCGACGATCGTGCGGTCGAGGCCGTGCTGGCCGCCTTCCTCGGCGAGCAGCAGCAAGTGCCGCCGATGCATTCCGCTCTGAAGTTCGAGGGCAAGCGGCTGTACGAGCTGGCGCGCCGCGGCGAGTCGGTCGAGCGCGAGCCGCGCAAGATCGTCATTCATCGCATCGCGCGGGTCCGGCTGGAGGGCGACGAGCTGGAGTTCGACGTCTACTGCTCGAAGGGCACGTACATCAGGACCCTGGCAGCGGACATTGCGACCCGGCTCGGCACGATCGGTTATGTCCGCGGGTTGCGGCGC
The DNA here is from genome assembly GCA_035493235.1 of Steroidobacteraceae bacterium. Taxonomy (GTDB): domain Bacteria; phylum Pseudomonadota; class Gammaproteobacteria; order Steroidobacterales; family Steroidobacteraceae; genus Steroidobacter. Next base: position 3,540 of record DATJIP010000042.1, on the reverse strand, counting down.
CTGTCGCTCGATCCGTTCAACGACCTGCCCATGTACACGCTGGAGCGGCTGACCGCGCTGGCGCCCGAGGCCCGCGACGCGCTGCTGTTGCAGGCGGATCGGGCCTTCCTGGACCTGCCGCAGGTCGATCTGGCCGACGACGCGGTCGCAGGCCTGCTGCAGGGAAGGACGGTCGCGGCGCGGCAGCGGGCCGCTCCGGGCGAGCTGAGAGCGTATGACGGCCGTGGACGCTTCCTCGGCATGGTGCAGGGTGCGCCCGACGGCCGGGTCCAGCCGGTGCGGCTGTTCGTGGACGTGGCCGGCGGCTAGCGCGCCGCGGCCTAATTCCGTGGTTTTGCTTGAGATTATCGGCCGCGCGAGTACAATGCGCGGCTCGCAAAACGGCACACATAGCCTCCGGTAGAGGCTCCGCAGAGGAAAGGGCAGATGTCATTGTCGACCGACACGAAGGGCGGGATCGTCCAGCAATATCGTCGCAACCCGCAGGACACGGGTTCGCCGGAAGTGCAGATCGCACTGCTCTCGGCGCGCATCAACGAGCTCGGTGAGCACTTCACCACTCACAAGCGCGATCACGCTTCGCGCCGCGGGCTGCTGAAGATGGTGAACCAGCGTCGCAAGCTTCTCGACTATCTCAAGAGCACTGCACCGGAGCGCTATACGGACGTGGTCGCACGTCTCGGCTTGCGTCGTTGATCGGCATCAGTCGGAAGGTCCGCTTCGCGGACTGAAGGCAGCTTCTCTCTCCTCCCACTTCCGTCCGGTGCCGCCTGCCCCTGAGGGCTCGCCACCGGGACAGGTACCCATCGTGAGCTCAACCAAGAAAGTTTCGTTTGCCTACGGCACGCATCAGGTCACCATCGAGACGGGCGAACTCGCCCGCCAGGCCGACGGCGCCGTCGTCGTGTCGATGGGCGACACCGTCGTGCTGGTCACGGCAGTCGCTCGCAAAGAAGCCGATCCTAAGAAGGACTTCTTTCCGCTGACCGTCAACTACGTCGAGAAGACGTACGCCGCCGGCCGCATCCCGGGTGGCTTCTTCAAGCGCGAAGGTCGTCCGTCCGAGAAAGAGACGCTGACCTCGCGACTGATCGATCGCCCGATCCGCCCGCTGTTCCCGGAAGGGTTCTTCAACGAAGTGCAGGTCGTCGCGACAGTCATCTCGCTGAACCCCGACGTCGATTCCGACATCCCCGCGATGCTCGGCGCCTCGGCCGCGCTGGTGCTCGCCGGCGTGCCGTTCCGCGGCCCGATCGGCGCGGCGAAGGTCGGCTACAAGGACGGACAGTACATTCTCAATCCCACGGCCACGCAGCTGAAGGACTCCAAGCTCGAACTCGTCGTTGCCGGCACGCGCGAAGGTGTGCTGATGGTCGAGTCGGAGGCGGACAGCCTCTCCGAGGACGTCATGCTCGGGGCCGTGACGTTCGGTCACCAGCAGATGCAGGCCGCGATCCAGGCGATCAACGATCTCAAGGGGCAGGCGGGCAAGCCCTCGTGGACCTGGCAGCCTGCAGCGGCAAACGCGCAGCTCGAGTCTACGCTGGCGGCGAATGCCGAGGCAGCGCTGTCTGACGCCTACAAGGTCACCGACAAGCTCGCGCGCCGCGACCGCATTCAGAAGATCAAGGAAACGGCTCTCGCGGCTCTCGCTGGAGGCGATGCGCCGCAGTTCGAAGCCGCGCACGTGGCGACTGAATTCGCCAACCTCGAATACCGCATCGTCCGGCGTCGGATCCTGGCCGGCGAGCCGCGCATCGACGGCCGCGACACCAAGACAGTTCGCCCGATCTCGATCCGCACTGGCGTGGCGCCGCGTACGCACGGCTCTGCGCTGTTCACCCGCGGTGAAACGCAGGCACTGGTGGTGACGACGCTCGGCACTGGCCGCGACGCGCAGATCATCGATGCGCTGGCGGGCGAGCGTAAAGAGCCGTTCATGCTTCACTACAACTTCCCGCCGTTCAGCGTCGGTGAGACCGGCATGATGGGCTCGCCGAAGCGCCGCGAGATCGGCCACGGCAACCTCGCGCGACGCGGTATCTCCGCCGTCATGCCTGACATGGCGAACTTCCCGTATGTCATCCGCGTCGTGTCGGAAATCCTCGAGTCGAACGGCTCGAGCTCGATGGCGAGCGTGTGCGGCACCAGCCTGTCGCTGATGGACGCGGGCGTGCCGATCAAGGGTGCCGTCGCTGGCGTGGCGATGGGCCTCGTGAAGGAAGGCGACAAGTTCCAGGTGCTGACCGACATCCTCGGCGACGAAGATCATCTCGGCGACATGGACTTCAAGGTGGCGGGTACGCGTAGCGGCGTCACGGCGCTGCAGATGGACCTGAAGATCGACAGCATCACGCGCGAGATCATGCAGGTCGCGCTGACTCAGGCGCAGGCCGGCCGCCTGCACATTCTCGACGAGATGGACAAGGTGCTCGCGCAGCCGCGCGCGCAGATGTCGGAGTGGGCGCCCTCGATCATCACGATCAAGATCGACCCGGAGAAGATCCGCGAGGTCATCGGCAAGGGCGGCGCGGTCATCCGTGCGATTACCGAAGAAACCGGCACCACCATCGACATCGAGAACGACGGCACTGTGAAGATCGCTTCCGTCGACGGTGTCTCGGGTCGCGAAGCGCAGCGGCGCATCGAGCTGATCACCGCCGAAGTCGAAGTCGGCCGCATCTACGAGGGCAAGGTCGCGCGCCTGATGGACTTCGGTGCGTTCGTGACCATCCTGCCGGGCAAGGACGGCCTGGTGCACATCTCGCAGATTTCCGACGAGCGCGTCGAGCGCGTGAGCGACAAGCTCAAGGAAGGCGACGTGATCCGCGTCAAGGTGCTCGAGGTGGACCGGCAGGGCCGTATCCGCCTCAGCATGCGGAACGTCGACGCGGCGTAAAGGGAAGAGTCAGGCTGAAGCCTGACCCACACCAACGTCCACCCCTGTGGGTCAGGCTTTAGCCTGACCTCCTTTCAGGTTCTGCGTTCGTTCTCGGCGTCTTCGCGCTTGGCGCCGCCCGCCATCGCCTTGAAGATGTCGTCCTGCACCGAGCGCCAGCGCGCGATGTTCTTCTGCGTGAGCGCGCTGATCGCGTCGTACGCGTCGCTGCCCATCGAGTTGCGCAGCCGTTCGCGGATCTGCTGTTGCTCTGTCGACAGCAGCTTCAGGCTCTGCTCGAGATAGCTGCCGACCACGTTCTGCATGGCTCCGCCGTATGAGCGGATGACCTGCGACAGGAAATCCTGGCTCATCAGCGGCTCGCCGGCGTGCTCCTGCTCGGCGATCACCTGCAGCAGGATCGAACGCGTGATGTCTTCCTGGCTCTTCTTGTCGACGACGAGAAAGTCGACCTTGTCCATGACCAGACGCCGGATGTCCGCCAGCGTGATGTAGCGGCTCTCGACGGTGTCGTACAGACGCCGGTTGGGATACTTCTTGATCACTCTCGATTCGGTTTTGGGCTCGCTCATGGACGCTCCCATCGTCGCTGCGCGCGGCAGCTCGGACCCTTGAACCGGTCGTGTCTCTATGGCGTTCAT
>DATJIP010000041.1:0-33732 GCA_035493235.1 Steroidobacteraceae bacterium | reverse complement strand
GGGCCTCAGTGACCAGGGCGCCGAGTCGCGGCGAGCCTTCGATGCTCGACAACTTCGCGAAACGCGCCAATGCCACCTGCTCATGGATCACCGGCAAGGCAACCGCAAACGCCGCTGACATCGACGACTGTTCCGCCGCCTCGCGCGCCGCATCCACGAGCGCGGTTTCGAGATAGCTCCAGCGAACCGGATCGGCCGCGACGAGCGACGCGCAGAGCGCCCACTCGTTGACTTCGGTCGCGGTGAAGAGCTGATCGAGCGGTGCCGCTATCGCGAGGGACGTACCCACCGCATGACGACGCGCAACGATCGATGCCGTGTCATTGGGCCAACCCAATGCCGCGCGCGCACGCACGACGCGGCCGCGCCACTCGGCCTGCAACGTCGGATCGGCTTCGATTCCGAGTGTGTCCAGCACTGCGCCAGTCGAAGCGAAAAACAGGTTGCTGCCGGTCAGGCGCCGCGAGCCGTCGAACGGCAGTGCGGCCGGTTCGCTCAGTCATCGACCTCCGGCGCGAGGCGAATGCCACGTTCGTCGCGCAGCAGACCTTCGAGGCTCGACAGCGGTGGCGGTTCGATGCTGGTCTCGGAGATCGTGGGGGAAGGCACCGGCGCCGCTACGCGCGCCTGCGGCTCCGGCGCGCCCGCCGGCCGGAACTTCGTGATCTGCTTCCACGAGCGGACCAGCGCGTCGGCGAACACCAGCAGCAGGTCGCCGGGCTGACCCATGTTGAGCGCGGCATCGATCGCTTCCTGCTCGTCCGGGATGATCGAGATCTGCTTGTTCAGCACACCCTGTTCGATCAGCGACGTGGCAATCATGCGCGGCACTTCGTCCGGCGCACGGTCGCGCAGGTTGTCGTCGCGGCGGCAGATGTAGTGATCGAAGCGGCCGGCGACCGCCTTCGCGATCGCGTGCAGATCTTCGTCCCGCCGGTCGCCGGGCCCCGCGACGACGACGATGCGTCGACCGGTGACGTCCAGCCGCTGCGCGAGCTCGGCCATCGCAGCGACTGCATGCGCGTTGTGACCGTAGTCGAACACCACCTTGAACGGATGCTCGTTGAAAACGTTCATGCGGCCCGGTGCCTGGAAGAACGTCGTGTCGAAGGTGCGCAAGCCCTGGCGGATCGCGTCGAGCTTGATGCCGAGCGAGAACGCCATCGCGGCCGCGAACATTGCGTTCTGCACGTTGTGGGTCGCGCGACCTTCGAGCGTCGCCGGAATCAGGTGCGTCCACAGCAGCGGAATGTGGCTGCCGCGATCGTACAGCGTGATCATCTGCCCGTTCACGCCGGCTTCCAGCGCGCACGCGCGTCCGCCGGCACGGATGTGTTCGCGCACGAGCGTGTGCTGCGGATTCATCGTCACGTAGCAGATGTTCTTGGCTTCCGTGTAGCCCGACATCTTCAGGACCAGCGGATCGTCAGCGTTCAGCACTGCGCAATCGGTCGCGACTTCGATCACGACGCGCTTGACCTCGGCGAGCTGCTCCAGCGTATCGATGCCCTTCAGACCAAGATGATCGGATTGCACGTTGAGCACCGCGCCGACGTTCACTTGTCGCACGCCCATACCAGCGCGTAGCAAACCGCCGCGCGCAGTTTCCAGCACCGCCATGTCGATCTGCGGATCGGCCAGCACCATCTGCGCCGACATCGGGCCGGTCATGTCGCCCTGAACCGTGCGCTGACCGTCGATGTACACGCCATCGGTCGTCGTCAGGCCCGGCGTGTAGCCACCCATCTTCGTGATGTGCGCGAGCATGCGTGCCGTGGTTGTCTTGCCGTTCGTACCGGTCACTGCCGCGATCGGTACGCGCGATGGCGCGCCGGGCGGGAACAACATGTCGATGACCGGAGCGGCCACGTCGCGTGCCGTCCCTTCGCTCGGTGCGACGTGCATGCGGAAGCCGGGCGCGGCATTGACCTCGCAAATACCGCCGCCAATCGTGCGATAGCTCTCGGCGATGTTCGACGAGAGGAAGTCGACGCCGCCGACGTCAAGGCCGATCGCGCGAATCGCGCGCACTGCCATGTCGCGGTTGTCGGGATGGATCACGTCGGTCACGTCGGTGGCAGTGCCGCCGGTGGAAAGATTCGCCGTGGATCGCAGATACACGATGCGGCCGCGCTCCGGCACCGACTGCGCCGTGAGCCCGGCGCGCTCGAGCATCTTCTCCGCTTGCGCATCGAGCTCGAGCCGCGTCAGCACCTTCTCGTGACCGACGCCGCGGCGCGGATCCTGATTCACGATTTCGATGAGCTGCACGATCGTGCGCTCGCCGTCGCCGACGACATGTCCCGGCGTGCGCCGCGTCGCCGCGACCAGCTCGCCGTTGACGACCAGCAAGCGATGATCGTCGCCTTCGAGGAACGACTCGACGATCACCGAGCGCGAGTGCTCCTTCGCGACGTTGAAACCGTGCGCGACTTCCGCATCCGTCGTCAGGCGAATGGAAATCCCGCGGCCGTGATTGCCGTTGTACGGCTTGGTGACGACCGGAAAGCCGATACGCTTCGCGGCGCGCACAGCTTGTCCTTCGTTCTGCACCAGCTCCTGACGCGGTACCGGCAAGCCGAGCGACGCCAGGATCTTGTTCGTTTCTTCCTTGTCGCTCGCGAGCTCGACAGCGATGTGCGGCGTGCGACCCGAGACTGTCGCCTGGATGCGCTGCTGATACTTGCCGTGACCGAGCTGCACGAGCGATTGATCGTTGAGGCGCAGCCACGGAATGCTGCGGCTTTCTGCAGCACGCACGAGCGAAGCAGTCGAAGGGCCGAGCGCGCGGCGCTGCGCGAAACGAATGAAATCGTCGCGCGCTTCCGGCCAGCTCCAGCCTTCCGGCACCGAACCCGGCGGACGAATCGCCTCGGGCAAGAGCGAGCACAACAAGCGCAGCCCGAGGTCGCCCGCCGCGACACCTTCGTCGCGCTGCGCATATTCATAGACGACGGTGTAGACGCCCGGCTTACCCGCGCTGCGCGTCTTGCCGAACGTGACTTCCTCGCCCGCTACGTTCTGCAGTTCGATGGCGACGTGCTCGAGGACGTGACCGAGCCACGTGCCATCGTCCTCGCGCATGCGCCGCAGGAACCCGCCGGGCTCGCGGTACGAGCACCCGTGCTCAGCCAGGCCGGGCAGCGCCGCAGCCAGGCCATCGACGTATTGCGGGCCGAGCTTGCCGGTCGGCCACGCTTCCAGCGCGCCGAGGTCGAGCTCCAGGCGGATCACAGGAAAATGCGCGTACAGCGATGGGCCGACGTAGACCGAGCGATCGACGATTTGCATGGTCAGGTGACGCTCCCCTCAGGCGTACCCGATCATGTCACGACCTATTCCTTGGTGGGAATGAGGCTCGCGGCGGAGGCAGTGCGGGTACTCAGGTTAAACGTGGTGCCCGGCGTCAGGACGTGCACCTTGAGGCCGAGCACGGCCACCGGCTGCCCCTCGGACACGCTGTCGGCCGAAGAGAAGCTCACTTCGGAGGCATCGACCACGGTCACGCCGCCGCTCCCCTCCACCTCCAGCGTTTCGTCCGGGCCGATGAACACCGCGGTGTCCTCGTCCAGGCCGATGCCGATGGCGAACGGGTTGTATGCAAGTGCCGTGATCAGGCGGCCGAGGCGGTCGCGCTCGCGGAAGTGCTGATCGATCACGAACCGGTTGGTGAGTCCCAGGCCGGGCGCCAGGCGCACGCTGCCGGCGATCACCGATGAGCCTTCGTCGCCGAACGCGATCATGTGCTCGCTCAGGATGCTGGCACCGGCGCTGGTCCCGCCGACGGTCACACCCGCGGCGTTGCGCTTGCGGATCAATTGGGCGACAGGCGTGCCACCCAGCAGGGCCGTCAGGCGCAGCTGGTTGCCGCCGGTGAAGAAGATGCCGGTGGCTCGATCGAGACGCTCCAGCCGGTTCGCCTCCTGGCAATCGCGGCGCGTGTCGAAGTCCATCACGGAGACGGATGCCGCACCGAGCTCGCGGAACAGCGCTTCGTAGCGCGGCCCGGTCTCGTGCATCTTGCTCGCGGTGGGGATTACGACGATGTCGGCATCCTCGCCGCCGGAAGCCTCGACGAAGCGACGCAGGATGCGCCGATCGTTCTCCTTGTTCTCCGCGCCACCGATCGGGACGATCCAGCCGCGCGTGGCACCTTCGGCAACTCTGCTAGGACACATGTAGGGGGCAGTACTCCTCGCGTGTAATTCTAACCTTATTCAAACGTGCCGCGCCGGATGCAAGTTCGATCTATGACGTGGATCTCGCCGCGAACGACCACAGTGTCGGCCCGGTGCGACTCGTCGAGCACGACCAGGTCGGCATCGTGACCGGCCGCAATGGCTCCCTTGCGTGCGAGCCGCAGCAGCTTTGCGGGGTTTGTCGTAAAGGCCGGCAAAACAGCTTCGAGCGACAGCCCGCGCGCGAGGGCTTCGCGCAGGGTTTCCAGCAGCGCGCCCGATGAGCCGACGTCCATGTGCGTGACGCGACCTTCCGCGTCGAAACACGGCAGGCAGCCGCCCGCGTCGGAGCTGATGGTCACGCGATCGGCGGGCGCCCCTGACGCGAGATAGCGTTCGAGCGACTCGGCAGCGGCATACGCGTCTTCGCCCTCCGCGACGGGGAACGCAGTTATGTCGACGGTGCAGCCTTGTCGTGCCAGCTCCAGCGCTTCGGCGAACAGGGCGCGGCGCCGATTCACGTGCGTGGGATTGAATACGCGCGCCGGCAATTCGCTCCGGCGCAGCGCTTCGCGAATCAGGTCGAGACCGCGCGGGCCGTCGCCGAGATGCAGATGCAGGATGCCCGCCTTGCCGGTCATGACGCCGGCGACGTGACACTCGGATGCGATGCGCAGCAGCTCATCGAGCGTCGGCTGGCTCGAGCGATGATCGCTGATCGCGACTTCGCCGATGCCGATCAGCGCTTCCACGAAAACCAGATCGCCGCGCACGCTGCCCGTCAGTGTCGCGGGCGGCACGTGGTAACCGCCGGCGTAGCCGTAAGCGTTCAGCCCTTCTTCGCGCAGTGCATAGAGCGTCGCGAGCAATTCGCCCGGTCCGCGGACGATGTCATCGGTGCCGAGCAAACCGACGACCGTAGTGATGCCCGCAGTTGTGAACCGGGAGAGCGGCACCGCTGGAACGCGAGTACGGAATCCCGCCTCGCCGCCGCCACCCGTCACGTGGACGTGGCCGTCGATGAATCCAGGAATGGTTGGCCGCCCACCTGCATCCACGACACGCGACACCGTGCGCAGGGGGACCGGCAGGTCGAACGCTGCCTCGCCGATCCAGAGAATGCGCCCGCCACCGATGAGCAGATGCCGGATGCCGAGCGGTTGCGGGGCGTAGAGGTTCGCGTTGCGAATCAGTAGGAGCGTCACGGGCGCGTAGCCTGGGACGCACGCCCGGAACCGTCAAGTAGCTCACTCGTGATCGCGCGCGCGACCGGCCTGGAGAATGAAGCGCAGCGAGTAGTTCGCTTCGTGGCAGGAGTACTCGAGCAGATTCTCGTTCTTGCGCACCAGGTTCGTCTCGCCGCTCCACGGCTGCGTGTAGTTCGCTGGATCGTCGATTGTGAACGCGTAGCTGAGCTCGTCGGCAGCGACGCGAGCGATGCGCTCGGTCACGGTTGCAGCAGGCGACACCAGGAACGCGATGCCCATCGTAACGCGGCCGTTGTCGCTCGGCGTGAAGTGCTTGGTCTCGACGACCAGAGTGTCGCCCTCCCACCAGCCGATCGAGTCGCCCGGCCATGACGTTACTGCGGCGGGGCCGTGTTGCGCGTTGAGACGGACCACGCGAACGAAGTGCATGACTTCCGATTCGATCATCACGGCGTCGCGCGTCTGCACGATCTGACGCAGGTTGGTGCCGGGATTGAAGAGATTGGGCGCCTGCGCGGCCGGGTTGCCGAGACAACGCTCGGACGTCGGCCGCTGCTCGGGACCGTCGAGCGCGTTTATCACGTTGGCCCGCACGTCGACCTGCCATTGCTTGAACGCGGCCGTGCCGGGAATCCGGCCGTCGGGCGGATCGACGATGATCGAGCTATGCAGCTCGCCGTGAATCGGCAGCAGGCGCCGTTGATTGAAGTAGTCGGTATTTTCTTGGGGCGTCGAACGGTCTTCCGCGACCTGCTCCAGCGCACGATCGATGGCAGCAGCCTGTTCGCTGGTGATCGTCAGCGTCGCAACGCCGGGCGGCCGCTCCAACGGGGTCGCATTGACGAGATCCCACGCGCCTTGCAGATCCGGATGGCCGTCCTCGAGTCGCGGCGGGCGGTAGGTCGCAGCGACTGACGGTGCTGCGAAGAGCGGGAGCGCAGCGACGCAAGCGAGCATTGGCCACCAGGTGCGCATGCGTCACGACGATACGCACCCCGTTCACGCGGGAAAATTGGCCAGAGGGACACTCAGTTCGCGGGATTATTGGTACGCAGGAACTGATCGACCTGTTCGAGGAACGCCGTCGCGTTCGCCGGGTTGTCGAAGCCGTGGCCTTCGCCTTCGTACACGATGTACGAGTGCGGCTTGTTCGCCTTGAGCAAGGCCTCGTGCAGCTTCCTCGATTGCACCAACGGCACGTTCTCGTCATCCGTGCCATGCGCGATCAACAGCGGAATGTTGATGCGATCGACTGCGTACAGCGGCGAGACCGTATTCAGGTCGAAAGTCTTATCGCCCTGCACGCGCTCGCGCCACGCCGTGTAATAACGCGTCGCCGAGAACATGCGCCGATCGTATTTGATCATCGCAGCGAGATCGGAGACGCCGGCGAAGCTGATCGCGCAACGGTAGATCTCGGGGTTGCGGGCCGCCGCCCACAGCGCAGCGTAGCCACCGTACGATCCACCCATGATGCAGACGCGCTTCGGATCGACCTTGCCTTGTTCGACCAGCCATTTCACGCCGTCGTCCAGATCGTCCTGCATCGTGCGGCCCACCTGGCCCTCGCCCTTCGCGACGAAGTCGCGGCCGTAACCGGTCGAGCCGCGGAAGTTCGGCTGCAGCACGACGTAGCCGCGGTTGGCGAGGAACTGCACCCACGTGTCGTAACCCCACTCGTCGCGGACGAATGGACCACCGTGCGGCATGACGATCAGCGGCAATTGCTTGGCTTCAACACCCGGCGGCTGCGTGAGATACGCGGGAATCTGCAAGCCATCGCGCGCCGCGTAGCTGACACTGGCCATGTCCGCGAGCTGCTTGTCGGTCATGTTGCCGTACGGCCGCGCGAGCATGCTCATCTTCGCCGTCGCCGAGTCGTAGTAGTAGTAGGTGCCTGGATCCGCGGCGCTGCCGGACCAGATCAGCATTTTCTCGCCGTCGCTGCTCATCGAGATGACGCGATTGATGCGCTCGGGCAGCGCGCGATCGATCTTCACCTGCAGCTCCTTCATGCGCGGCACCAGCCATTCGATGCGGCTGCGATCGTCGGTGTAGTAGACCGCGGTGATCTCGTTCTGGTCGGACATCCGGAAGTCGTCGATGTCGACCTGCGGATGCTCGAACACCGGCTCGCCGAGCGAGTCGCTGGCGAAATCGTAGCGATACAGGCCGTAGCGGCCGGTGCGTGCATTGGTGACTGCGTAGCCCTTGTCGCTGCCGTTGAGCGGGATGAAACGCTCGATCACGCCTTCATCGTCGTCGGTGCTCTTGACCGTGCGCCGCATGACCTTCTCGAATTTTGCGTCCGCTTCCTTGCGATACAGCAGCCACCAGCGGCGGCCTTCGACGCCGACGCCGGCCCGCACCGTGCCGCTGGAATCGGCGAACCAGTTCCAGACGTGCGGGTGCTCGCTGACGACCTTCTTCATGTCCATCGTGTCGAGATCGACGCGGTAGACCGAGGGGTAGTCGTAGATCGTCTTCTGCACGTTGAGCAGCAGCCAGTGGCCGTCGCGATCGATGTGGATGACGTTGTCGCCTTCGACACCTTCATTCTTTTTGCCGATGAAGGCTGCCTTGTCGGTCTTGAGGTCGTACATCACGAGCCGCGTCACATAAACGTCGTCGCCGAACAGCACGTCCGCATGCCCGATGCTGACGAGCACCCGCTCGTTGCCGGCCCAGCGGTACCAGCCGAGCTCCCATTTGCCGGGCATGGTGAACGAGTGCGATGGCCCGGTCTTCGGGCCGAGGTCGAGGATCACCAGCAGCTTTTTGCCCTTGAGATGCGCCGTGGTCACGACGTGTTTGGCGTCGGGCGACATCTTCGGCCCGACCATGAAGGGCAGCGCGCCGAAATCAGCGGCGCTGATGAGCTGCCGCTCGGTGCCGGCGGCCAGCGTCGTCGCTGTACACAGGGCGCCAGCCAGCAGGATTGCGAACGCTCGAATTCCAGTCCGTGTCATGAGCCCATCCCTCTTGTAGTTATCGTCGGGACTGCAGCACCCGCGATATTATGCTTGCCGAATGGAACGTACAGCAGAGTGTTCGTGCGGCTCTGTGAAGGTGGTCGCGAAAGGCGAACCGGCCAGCGTCGTCGCGTGCCATTGCGTCGATTGCCAGCGGCGCACCGGCTCGGTGTTCGGCGTCGGCGCCTACTACGCGGATGAGCACATCGCGATCACGGGCCCGACGCGGGAGTTCGTACGCCCGACCGATGCGGGCAACCAGTTCTTCACGTACTTCTGCCCGACCTGCGGGACGTCAATCTTCTGGCGCTCGAACCGCAATCCAGGCATGACCGGCATCGCGGTGGGCGCGTTCGCGGATGCGTCCTTTCCCGCGCCGGTGCGCTCGGTGTGGGAACGCTCGCGGCACGGGTGGACGGAAATTCCGGTCGAGCATCACTTCGACAAAGGTCGCCTGCCGAAGTAAGCGCCGACGAGCGACGCCGGCACGGTGAGCCCAATCCCGACCACTCGGAACCACGTCGGCAGCTCGCTGGTCATCAGCAGGCTGAGCACCATGCCGAGCACGCCGTAGGCCAGCGCGTTGTAGTAAGGAATCTGGCGCGCGATACGCGCGACCAGGAATCCGCCGACCACGGTCGAAGCCGTGCCGAGAACGAGTGCAGCCCGGAGATAACCGGGATCGGTAGCAAGCGCCGCGGCTGCTGCACGAACCTGCTCCTCACTGGCGTTCGCAACCTGATCGGTGAACACACTGAACAGCACGATGCCGGTGACGAAGTCGATACCGAACACCGCCAGCGTCGCCAGCACGATCGCCCGGATGTCGATGTACTTCATCATCGACGGACCGCGTACAGGAACCGGGCGTAGCCGAGCTCCGAGGCGTTCTTCGTCAGCTCGACGTTGACCCACGCGACGACGTCGCCGAAGGGTCGATCGCGGAACGGCCAGCGCGTGCGCTGCGTGGATTGGAGATCGCCGTCACTGAGCTTGTCGAGAGCAGCGAGCCATTCGCTGCGCAGACGGCCGAGCCGTTCGCGCACGCCGTCGGCGCTGCCGGGCCAGGTCACAGTTTCACGCGTCAGCGTGCCCGCGCCGAACGAGTGGTCCAGCACCATCGACCACCAGAATCCGATGTGCCACGTCACCCACGCGATGCTCGGCGGACCGAGATCGTAGCGCTCGTGCTCCGGCCAATCGGCGCGCCACGTTCCGTCCGCGGCGCGCTGGACGTGCATGCCCTGCGCGGCCGGCCGCCACAGGCATTCATCGGTGTCGAGCCCGGTGAGATGCAGATCGGTGAGCGCCCACGCCGTCTTGAACTGGCGGCGCAGGTAGCTGCCGTCGTCGCTCATCGCTCCTCCTCGCTTGCAACGAGGAGGAGCTTAGCGCATGGCGCGGAGAAGGATCTTCAGCCGAGCAGCTTGCCGAGCGATGCGAGCGCGCCGCCGAGATCGTTACCGCCCGGGACTTTGCCGCCCGGGGAGAGCTTGTCGATGACCTGCGGCAGCAGGCTCGCCAGCGCGCCGGTGGTCTCCGACTCGCCGATGCCCGCCTTCTTCGCCAGGTCCGTGACCGTACCCGCGCCGAGCACCTGGCGCACCTGATCTGCCGAGATGGGAAGATTTTGCCCGGTGCCGATCCACGACTGCAGGATGTTGCCGAGACCGGCGCTCTGGAACTTGCTCGTGAGCTCAGCGACTGCGCCCGGCTTGCTGAGCATCGCGATGACCTGCTGCAGCAGCACGGCACCGACGCCCGCCCCTTTGCCCTGGCCCAGAACGCTACCGACTGCTCCGCCAAGCTGGTCTAGCAGACTCATGGTCGTACCCTCCGCAAGCCAAGTGGGCGGCAGAGTCTACGCCTGCAGCTCAGGTCTGCTGATAGGTTGACGCCGTCATTGCGCAGCCGGAACAGAGGAAAGCGTAGAAGATCCCTTCGCGATGCGGCTCGATGTCCTCGCAGGAAATCTGGCCGATGAACGGCATGGTCTGGTTGCAGGCGCCACACGTCGGGTACTCGGCATCCTGCACCCACGTCGGATGCCCGCCGATCTGCGAATACTGCGTGGGCAACGAGTCCATGCCCGCGTGCCATGGACTGCGCGGCGTGTTGGCCAGGATCAGTGAACGACGCGGCAGACCGCCGACTAGATTGGCCTCGGTGATCGGCACGACGATCGGTTGCCGGCGACCGAGGAACGCGAGCACCTCCGACGTTCCATCGAGCTCGAACAAGTTCGCGTCGGTGAGCACGGTGACGGGCGACGCGGACGTCGCAGCGTCGCTGCGGATCAGCGGATAGCAGATCTCGTGATACAGATTACGACGCTGGCCGTCTGACGACAGCTCCCAGCCAGCCTCTCGCGCATATTGATGCGCGGGAATGTGGAGATCGGACGCCCAACTCGGCGGCTGCGCACGCCAGCCGGCGAAGAGCTCGACCACACGCTCGTCTCCCACCCACGCCAGCGCGGAGAGCAGCTTGTCCGTGAGCAGACGATCGTGTCCCGCGACGCGCGCGAGATGCTGCGTCAGCAGATTGCGAATCTTCGGCGCGGCGCGGTGGAACAGGAATTCCGGCCGCAGCTCCTCGACGCGAATCAATTCCTGCAGCAGCGAGCTGATGTCGGCAGACACGAATGCCAGGAGACAGGCAGCGATGTCCTGCGCCTTGTGTATGTCGCCCTTCTTCAGCAACGAGTGCGCGTGACGGACCATTGCAGCGATCTGGCCGGAATCGAGCTCGGCGTACAGCGTCGCGGGCTTGCGCGGCGGCGGCAGATAGCGGATCAGCGGATCGGGCTTCGGCGGCGAGTGCACGAGCTTGAGGAGCGCGAGCGGATCATCGATCCCGTCGTAAGGATCGACGTTGCGGCGATTCGCGCGGATGTGAGCTTCGCGTTGCTGGCGCTCCTTCGCCTGGACGCAAGGCATGCAATAACCGCCGGTCCGGGCTGCAGTCGCAGCCAAGATGGTGCGCGTGCAGCCGTCCGTCTTGCAGGCAACTCGGGTACTCACGCTGACTCGTCAATGCTTGCCGGCGTAGGCTTTTTCGCCCGCGGTCACCGCGATTTTCAGCCGGTTCTCGGGCGGCGGCATCGGACAGGTGAATTTCGAATCGTAGGCGCACAACGGGTTGTAGGCTCGGTTGAAATCCAGCTCGGTGTGCGCGCCTATCGGGAAATACAGCTCGAGATAGCGACCGCCGCCGTAGGTTTCCTTGCCGTTGGTTCGATCCTGAAATGGCATCAGCACCCAGTTGCGCTCCTGCTCCGGCAGATCCATGCGCTGATAAGCGGTGAGCGTCTGCAGCGCGCCGCCGAGCGGAAAGCGGAACACGCCGTATTTCCGGAACGCGATCGTCTTGCCGTTGAAGGCTGCCATGTTGAATTGCTTCTCGTCCTTGGCCGCCGGCTCGAACGACGCATCGACACAGAACGCGGCATCGCCTTTGAAGTACGCGAAACCTGCGAAGTGCGCGCGCATCGCCTCATCGAAGGGCGAGTCCGGGGACTTCAGGTAGTCCGCCTCGGCTTCGGCACGATGCGCGGCAAGCGAGTCTACGCACGACGCCTCGGCGGCGCAGCTGCCGAGCAGAACGATGCACGTCAGCACGCTCGTTTTCATAACGACTGTCATCGTGAATCACTTCGGGAATCGTCGGCGCCGACGATGCGCGCGTGGTATAAGAACCGTCAATAGCTCGAACGATCGGCGGGGTTGCCTGCTCGGCGCACCAGCCGCGTCACGGACAAGAATTCCATAGACCAGCCGGCGCCCGGGGAGCTTGCGAATGAATCGGTCGTTGAACGTGTTCGCTGCGAGCGCGCTCGCGCTCATGTCCGTCCTGATTTGCGGTTGTGGTGGTGGTGGCGGCGGCGGCGGTGGCACCGGCGGGGGGCCGAGCACGAGCATTACGCTCGACCGGACCACGGTCACGCTTACAACCGATGCTCCATCCCAGAACGTAGTGGCCACGTTCAGGGGCGACGGAATCGTGGTTGGGACGCTGCCGGGTACGACTGCGCCGAGCTGGCTCGCGGTCAACGCACCTCAGACCGGAACGAGCCCGGTGAGCGTGAGCATCACAGCTTTCGCCACGATGCCGCCCGGCCGGTATGCCACCACACTTCGATTCGCGACTGGCAAAGCGGACGGATCGCAGGTCGTCTTTCAAGACGTGAACGTCACATTCACGGTCGACCATGTTCTCTCGCCTGCAGCGGTGAGACCGGCCTACACAGCCGGAGCATCCGGATTTTCGTCGGCTCCCGGATTCTCGTCAGCGTTGACTCTCGTCACCGACGGAGCGACCTGGCAGGCCAGCTCCAATCAACCGTGGCTGACCGTTACGCCGACATCAGGAACAGGCGGGACGACGCTCACCGCAACAGTCAGCAATACATTGGCGCCCGGTCAATACACGGGAACGATCACGGTTCGTGACACGCTGACCAATCGTACCCGCACAACGCTAGTGGATCTTGCAGTGAATCCACGCCTGCTCGCAGTACGACCGCGCGGCGTAGCGATGACGTCGAATGCGAGCTATAGCGTCATGACCAGAACGGTGCAGGTCATCGATACCGCCGGTCTCGGCGGCCACTGGACGGCTAGCGACGACGCGCCGTGGCTGCAGGTGGCTGCGGCACCCGATGCACACTCGCTCACGCTCACGGCCGACGACACCGGACTGGCAGACGGGATCTACTACGCAACCGTGACCGTTGCGCCAGACCAGGAACCTGGATTGACCAACACCACGGCGGTCAAAGTCGGTCTCTATGTTGACCACACATCGGCGGCAGCGCCCGCTGCCATCGTGACCGGCAACATTCTCGGCGCGAACGCCATCGCTGCCGACCCGATCCGTCCCTATGCCTACGTGGTGCAAACGATCTTCGACGAACCGTCGAGCACCTTCAACGGCGCCCTGTCGGTCTACAACTTTCACACCGGGCAGCTCGTCGACAAGCTGGACTTCCCGGGCCGCATCATGACCGGAGTCAAAGTATCGCCGGACGGCGGACTGCTCATCGTGTCCGACACTGCCAACAGCGCGGACACCTCCGATCGCTTTCTCACTCCCATCGAGCTCAACGGTTCCACTCGGACCCTCCGTCCGCGGTGGGGCGGCATTCATCTGGGGATCCAGTACGGTTTTTTCACGATCGCGGAGATCGGCGGCGCTGCGGTGGTGCTGACCGGGGAAAAACAAATCGTCTCGGTCCCGAACGGCACCGTCCTCGGCGAATTCGAAACCGATGCCGTCGGGGGATTCCTTTTCACGGGAAGGATTGCCGTGTCCGTCGATGGCGGCAGTGCATTCCTGCAGGGCGTGAGCGGCGCCAATCATCGCCTGGCGCGCTACCGGCTCACCCATCTGAACAACACCTTCCGTGTGCTCGAGACGCACAATATGAATGAGACGGGCGATGGCATCGACGTCGCGAGCAATCCAGCGGGCACGCAGTTCATCACGCTATCCGACGGCGTCAACACTCCGCTGCGTGCCTACGACAGCACCACGGTCACACTTGGGAATAGCGGAACGTCCACTTTGCCGGTTGACGACACACTCGACGTAGCACCTAACGGCGACATCTATGTCACCGGCAGAAGGAATGGCTTCGCCCAATACGATCCGAACTTCGTCCTGCGCGGCAGCCGCACGTTCAGCTCTTCCGTGCAAGCAGCGTACGGGCGCGTCTCATCGGACGGGAAGCGCACCGTCGTCGTCACGGCCGGCACGTCCGGCGTTGCGGACGTGCACCTGAACTTCTTCGATTCGCAGTTACCCTTGTAGAGCGTAGCTGACGCCGCAGCCGCCCAATCCGCAGTACCCATCCGGATTCTTGTGCAGGTACTGCTGGTGATATTCCTCGGCGTAGTAAAACTCCGGCACGTCCTTGATCTCGGTCGTGATCGCACCGTGACCGGCCTTCTTCAGTCGCTCGCCGTAGCTCTTCAAGCTCGCCTCGGCAGCCGCGCGCTGCTCGGCGTCGTACACGTAGATTCCTGAGCGGTACTGCGTGCCGATGTCGCCACCCTGACGCATGCCCTGCGTCGGGTCGTGCGATTCCCAGAACGTCTTCAGCAAGGATTCGTAACTGACCTTGCGCGGGTCGTACACGACGCGCACGACTTCGTTGTGAGCGGTGTAACCCGAGCACACTTCTTCATACGTGGGATTCGGCGTCGAGCCGGCCGCGTAGCCGACCGCGGTGCTGTAGACACCGGGCACCTGCCAGAACTTGCGCTCCGCGCCCCAGAAGCAACCGAGACCGAACAGCGCGAGCTTCATGCCTTCCGGAAACGGCGGCACGAGCGGAGAGCCGTTCACGGCATGACGTTCCGGCACGGGCATCTTCGCGGCGCGTCCGGGCAACACATCGGCGAGTTCCGGCATGAGGGCTTTCTTGCGGAACGGGTTCATGGCGGGTTCCTTGGAATCAGCGGGGGGAGGCTCTACGTGGGGTCGCAGCAAGAGTAAGCAAGAGCCCACGACAGGGGCAAATGGGCCCGCCAGACGGCCCCCAGGCGTGACCGCCATCACCCTTCCGCAGGGTGTCCTTGCGCCGGCTCTCCCGGGTGGTATTAATGGCAGCGAGGTTTGCCCATGAACGCGCTTTTCCAGCCGTTTGCAGCGCTGATCCTCTCAGCTGCCCTACTGCCTTCGATGGCTTCCGGCGAAACGCCGGCTGCAAGCTCGAACACCGTCATTGGACCGAACACGATGCTGGCCGACGGCGCGGAAGCGCTCATGCGCGGCGACTGGCAGCGTGGCGTGCAACTCACGCAGATGGGACTGACGTTCGCAATCTCGCAGCAGGACCGTGCCTCGGCGCTCGCCAACCTGTGCGCCGGCTTCGCGGGGCTCAAGCAGTACCAGCGGGCGCTCGAGCATTGCGATCAATCGATCGCACTGGTTTCGGACAACTGGCGGACGTGGCAGAACCGCGCAGCCGCGAATCTGGGATTGGGCAGGATCGAAGAGTCGCTGCGCGACATTCAGCGCGGGCTGCAGCTCAACCCGGATTCGGATTCGTTACAGAAGACGCTCGCGATTGCGCGCGATCATGAAAAACTCCAGCAGGAGCGGATGAGGCACCTGCTGGAGTCGTAGAGGAAGGTGTCAGGCTAGAGCCTGACCCACAATCAGCCTGACTCGAGCGACGGCGTCAGTCCCGCCGTTCCGATCCCGCCCATGAACGCCAGGCCGTCCGGTGCCCGACGGCACTCGCGCGGCGTGACACCGTGGAAGCGACGCAGCGCGCGGAACAGCGTGGAGCGCGAGTCGAAGCCGACCTGCTTCACGATGTCCTCGACCGCCAGTTCCGTACCTCGCAGCAGACGCGCGGCGACAGTCGTGCGCTTGCGTTGCAGATACTCGTGCGGCGTCACGTCGTGGATGCGCTTGAACAGGCGCAGGAAGTGATGGCGCGACAGGAACGCAGCCCGGGCCATGTCGCCGAGCATGAGCGGCTTGTCGTAATTCGAGTGGATGAAATCGGTCGCAAGCGAAACGCGCCGCAGGATCTCGCGACGAGTCGCGGCCCGACGCACCGGCACCGAGTGAGCGCGCGCGACAACCTGCCGATGGCGCATCAGCAAGCGCTCGAGCAGGAAGGCGAATTGCTCCTCGTACCAGAGCGCATCGTCCAGTCCCATCTCGCAGTGACGACGAATGAACAGCAGCACCGGAGTGACGCTGCGATCGTGCGTATAGAGATGAGGCATGAACGGCAGCGCCCCCGACTGCACGACCTCGCCGCTTTCCAGCAAGCGATCCTCGGGCGTGATCAACGCGCCGAGCGTCTCTTCCGGCATGCCGCGCCGGAACAGGATCGTGAGGGCATGCACCTCGCGCGCGCCGCGGATGCGGACGTTCGCGGGACAAGCCGGCACTGTCATCCAGGTGTCATCGTCGACGAAGACTCGTCGACCGTCGAGCGCGACTTCCTGCCGTCCGTTCCAGGCGCACAGCACGGCCAGCCGCTCGGCATCGAGCGCATAGTCCGCGACTTGCGTCTTCACGTTGAGGATTGCGTTGCCGGTATCGAGCTGCCGGACCACGCCAGGATTCAAATCGCCGCCGCCTGTCATCTCATGGGCTCTACGGAGAATCATCCGCACACCCCTCCCCGTTCTTCAAAGCACTCGCCGGAAACGGCGCCGGCGTCACCCGAGAAGCACATCGCGTCTCGATCAGTTGCCTTGTGATTGATCGTCATTACGCTGATGCGTTCCCATGCGTACAAGGGAATTACGATGATCAGATCGCAGCATGCGACGAAAGGTTTCAGGGCTCGCGCGCGTTCGGCGGGCGCGTCACACAATTGCGCAATGAATGCCACCGACGTTGCCACCGGGAAAACAAGGCACTTCGAAACCTGTGATGCGCCAACGAGATGAACCGTTGCCGCGACGTCGCATGCGTGCGTCATTCACCGGTCTTATGCGTAGTTTTACCGGTTGCCGCGGACACATCGGACACTTTATGGCGAGGTCCGTCGAGCACGTTTAGAATCGCGCCTTCTTATTTATGACTCGCACCGGCCGTTTATGCCCATCGCCAACGAGCACAACCTCGCCCGACCCATTCCGAAGAACTGTCCCTTCGGTATTCGCGTAAAGCTGCGCAGCACCGACCCGTTCAAAAACCTGGTCGGCGCCGACTGGAGCAAGGAGCATTGGTTCGCGACGCGAGAGGAGCGCGACCGCGCGCTGCAGGAAATGAGCGGACGCTACGTATATTTCCGGCCGGGCGACCAGCCGAGCCTCGAATTCGAGAAGGTCGATAAATAAGAATCAGAAGGTGCGGCCGAGGAACAGATAGAAGGCCTTGTCGCCGCCCTCGTCAGCACCCACCGCCAGGTACACCGGTCCGAGCGGCGTATCCAGTCCGAACCACACGCTGCCGTTCAAGCGCATGTCGCTGAACATGTCCTTGCGATCGAGCCACGTGTTACCGGCCTCCACCGAAACGCCCGCATACGCGGGCAGATCGAGCACGCCCGAGCCGCCGCGCCCCACCCGGCGGTAATAAATGAGTCGGCCGATTGCGTAGTGCGGCCCCGACAGGAAGCCGGGCGTCAGCCCCGAGAGATTCAGAAAGCCGCCGAGCGTGAATGAGTTCTCCGGGGTGGCGAGCGCATCGACCGTCGTTCCTTCGTCGGTCCAGAAAATGAACGTGTGACGGTCGAACGAGCGCGCGATCAGCCAGCTGGTGCGCACGATGTCGAAGTCGCTGTCGGCACCGATATTCTCACGCTGCGCGCTCCATTCGATGTCGAACTGCTGGCCATGGCGCGGAAAGAAAATACTGTCGAGCTTGTCGTAAGAGAAGCGCGTGAAATAACCGCCGCGATCGAACTCGGTGGCCGGCAGCGACGGATCGCCGATCAGCACGCGCCGATGTCCCGTGCCACGGTGCACGCCGAAGCGGATCTCGCCCCAGTTGGAAATCTCGCGCCCGAAGTCGACGCCGCCTGAGACCTCGCGCACGCGGTACTCGGCGACGCGATCGTTATTGCGCAGCTCGAATACGCTGCGCTCCTCGAAATCGAATTGCGGCGCGATGAAGTAGCGGCTGGCGAGCGACAGCGGCTGATAGAACTCGGTGAAGAACTTCGGGTTCTCGCCGATCTGGATGTCGGTCAGCCATTCGCCGCCGAGTGCGTTCAGCTCGGTCGCGATGAAACGCACGGCTGCGTTGTAACGACTGTTGCCCTCGAAGTCGTCTTCGAGATTGAGCCCCATGCGCACGTAGTTCGGACCCCAGCTCTTGCGACGCAGATCGAGCTGCAGGCCGGCGCGCCCCGCATCGTCATCGACCAGCGAATAGTCGATCGTTTCGAAGCGGTCGAGCGCGTACAGCGACGACAGCTTGCTGCGCACCAGCTCCTTGTCGAGCTGCCTGCCGACCAGATCCTTCATCGTCTCCTGGATCAAGGGGTCGTACTGCGCCGAGGCGGAATCGGCGCGCACGAATTCGATCAGCGGCAGCTCGGTCGAGCGCGTGCTGCGCTTGGCGAGATAGTCGCGATAGTCCGCGTCGCTCAGCGACAGCTTCGCGAGCGTCGCCGCCGAGCCGCGCGCCGACTCTTCGCCTGCACGCAGCGCCTCCGGTACGCGACTGAAATCGGCAGAGGTAAAACGGCCGAGGGCGGGATCGAGCACGATGTCCGTCGGACGCAGCTTCTCGCGCTCTTCGAGCGTGCGGCTGCGGATCAGGATCGCGAATGCCTGGTTGGTCACTTCCAGCGGCGAAGTCAGCTCGGCGCGCTGGTACAGCGGGAAGCTCACGTCGACGACGATCAGCACGTCGACGCCCATCGCGCGTGCGGTGTCGATCGGCAGATTGTCGACGAGACCGCCGTCGACGAGCATGCGGCCGTCGCGCTGTGCGGGGGAGAACACGCCGGGCGCTGACATGCTCGCGCGCATCGCCGTGACCAGGTCGCCGGAATCCATCACGACCGGCTGACCGGTTTCGAGATCGGTGGCGATGGCGCGAAACGGAATCGGCAGTCGGTCGAAGCGCTGGATCTCCGCGACCGGCAGCGCCGCGTTACGCAGCACCTGCTCGAGCTTCTGCCCTTGCACCAGGCCGGGCGGCAGCACGAAGCCGGTATCCTTTACACCGAGCGCGAAGCGCACCAGGAAATTACGTTCGTCCTGCTTGCGGCGGAAGCCGAGCTCCTCGCGCGGCGGACGATCGCGGAACGCGTCCTGCCAATTCACCGAGCGGATGAGCGTCTCGATCTCAGCGCCCGACATGCCGGAGGCATACAAGCCGCCTACGACTGCACCCATGCTGGTCCCGGCGATTGCATCGACCGGCACGTGCATCTCGTCGAGGACTTTCAACACACCGACGTGGGCTGCGCCGCGCGCACCGCCACCACTGAGCACCAACCCGACGCGCGGCCGTTCACCCTCGGCAGCATGCAAGGCCTGGGCGAGCAGAAGCAGGCAGAGGGGCGCTACCTGAAGCAGTCTCATCGGCTGCGAATACTAGCAGCAGTTGTGACCGCTGAATCGCGGCTGATAGGCTGACTCAATGACAGTTCGACGCATTCAGCTCGCCGCGATCCTGGGGCTGGCGATGTTCGCCGCCTCCGCGGCACCGCCGGGCCGGCAATCGGACGACGACGAAGCGACGTGGGGCTCGTACGGCGGCGATCCCGGCGGCAATCGTCATTCGCCGCTGACGCAGATCACCCGCCAGAACGTCGAGCGCCTGCAGATCGCGTGGACCTACCGCACCGGCGAGCTCGGCGCCGACTTCGCGCGCGCCGATACGCTGACGTTCGAAGCGACGCCGATTCTCGTACGCGACTCGCTCTACCTCAGCACGGCGACCAACATCGTCATCGCCCTCGATCCCGCGACCGGCGTCCAGCGCTGGCGCTACGACCCGCGCATCGATCGCACGCGACGTTACTCGGAAGCCACTTCCCGCGGCGTGTCGTCGTGGATCGACCCGAATGCGGAGCCGACGACGCCTTGCGCTCAACGCATCATCGTCGGCACGCTCGATGCCCGGCTGATCGCACTCGACGGCCGCACCGGCAGGCTGTGCCGCGACTTCGGCGCCGGCGGCAAAGTGGATTTGAACGCGGGAGCGCGCACGGGCTCGGCTGGCAACTATCTCGTGACCTCGCCGCCGGCGATCTATCGCAACATCGTCATCGTCGGTTCCGCGGTCGGCGACAACGGCGGAGTCGAAATGCCCCGCGGCATCGTGCGTGCCTTCGATGTTCGCAGCGGCAAGCAGTTGTGGTCGTGGGATCCGATTCCGACTTCCGACGAGGAGGCGACGCGTCGCGGCTGGCAGGCGCAGTCGGCGCAACGCACCGGCGCGGCGAACGCGTGGTCGATCCTGTCGGTCGATGCAGGTCGCGGCCTGGTGTTCGTGCCCACCGGCTCCGCCAGTCCCGACTATTTCGGCGGCGAGCGCACTGGCGACAACGACTATGCGAACTCGCTGGTCGCGTTGAACGCCGACACCGGTCAGGTCGCGTGGCATCGACAGCTCGTGCATCACGATCTGTGGGACTACGACGTGCCCGCGCAGCCGATGCTGGTCGACATCGAGCGCGACAACAAATCGATCCCGGCCGTTGTTCAGGCAACGAAGACCGGCATGCTGTTCGTGTTCGACCGCGAAACCGGCGAGCCGGTGTACGAAGTGGTCGAGCGGCCGGTGCCGCAATCCGACGTCGCGGGCGAAGCCAGCTCGCCCACGCAACCGTTTCCGGCAACCCCGCCCCTGGTGTCGCACGCCGCCGTGACGCCGAACGACGCCTGGGGCCTCACCTTCTACGACCGCGGCAAGTGCCGCGACCTCATCTCGCACTATCGCTCGGAAGGCATCTTCACGCCGCCGAGCCTGCAGGGCACGATCGAGTCGCCGGGTTACGCCGGCGGCGTCAATTGGGGCAGCACAGCGTTCGACAGCGAGCGTCAGCTCGTGATCGCCGCCGTCAATCACATCCCCATGGTCGTGACGCTGATCCCACGCGACCGGTTCGACGAGGCGCGACACTCGGACGCCTGGCCGGACTCCGATTTCGCACCACAGACCGGCACCCCTTATGGCGTGCGCCGCGAAGTGCTGGCCTCGCCGTTCGGCCTGCCGTGCACGGCGCCCCCTTGGGGAACGCTGGCGGCCATCGACCTGCGGCGCAATGCGATCCGCTGGCAGGTGATGCTCGGCTCGACCCGCGACAAGACGCCGTGGTTCGTCCCGGCATCGACCCTGGGCATGCCGAACATGGGCGGACCCATGGTCACGGACGGCGGGCTTGCGTTCGTCGGCGCCGCTACGGATAACTATCTCCGCGCCTTCGACATCGAAACCGGGCGGGAGCTCTGGAAGGGCCGGTTGCCGGCCGGCGGCCAGGCGACACCGATGAGCTACGAAGCGAACGGCCGGCAATTCGTGGTGATCGCCGCCGGCGGTCACGGCAAGCTCGGAACCAAGCGCGGCGACTACGTCGTGGCCTTCGCGCTGCCAGAGTGAAGATTTCTCGACGGAGGATACCGTGCGCGCCGACAGTGACAGACTTATGAGCGCTATGCGTCTCACCCTCCCTCTCATCGCCCACGTCGTCGCATTGGCGATGACCAGCACCGCATTCGCTGGCGACCGCGACCGGGTCGAAGAAGTCGTTGTCACAGCGACGCGCACCGAGCAGCAGCTGCGCGACTTCGCGGGCAGCATTTCCGTGGTGTCGAGCAACGACGTCGCGCTGGTCGGCGCGACCCACCACGCGGAAATCATGAACCGCGCGCCGGGCACGATGATCCAGCGTAACAGCGGCGAAGAAAGCCTCACGGCGATCCGTTCGCCGGTGCTGACCGGTCCGGGATCGTGCGGCACGTTTCTGTTCCTGGAGAACAGCATTCCGATCCGGCCGGTCGGCTTCTGCAACGTCAACGAGCTGTTCGAGGTGAACAGCGAGCAGGCGAGCTCGATCGAAGTTCTGCGCGGTCCCGCCGGCGTCGTGTACGGCTCCGGCGCGATGCATGGCGCAATCAACGTCATTCAAGCGGCGCCGGCGCAGATGCCGCGCTCGAGTCTGTCGCTCGAAGGCGGGCCGGACGAGTTCTATCGCGGCAGACTCACACTCTCGAACACCGGTGCAGCGAACGACTTCGGCGGCGCCGTGGTCGCCACCCACGACGGCGGCTGGCGCGACCATTCCGGCCTCGACGAGCAGAAGCTGAACCTGGCGATGATGCACCGGGGGGACGATTCCACCCTCGGCGTGCAGTTCGCGGGCACCAATCTCAACCAGGAAACCGCGGGCTTCATCCAGGGATTCGAAGCCTACAAGGACGAGAACATCGCGAAGTCCAATGCGAACCCCGAGGCGTACCGCGATGCCTACGCGATGCGCCTGACCGCCGACTACACGCGGCCGCTCGGCGGCGCGCAGCTGTCGATCCGGCCGTTCGTGCGTCACTCGCGCATGGACTTCCTGCAGCACTTCCTTATCGGCAAGCCGCTCGAAGAGAACGGCCAGGACTCGCTCGGCGTGGCGACGTCGTTGCAGACGGTGCTGTTCGCGGACACGCAGCTGCTCGCAGGCGTCGACCTCGAGTATGCCGACGGCTTCCTCAAAGAGACGCAAGCAGGACCGGCGACCGACGGCACACCGCCGGCGAACGCGATTCGCCCCGCGGGCAAGCACTACGACTACGATGTGCAGAGCGAAGTGGCAGCGCTGTACGGCCAGATCGAACAGCCGTTCGCAGAGCGCTTCAAGCTGACAGCCGGCGTGCGAGTCGAGTATGTCAACTACAACTACGACAACAAGATGCTGGCCGGTAACACCCGCGACGACGGCACGACCTGCGGTCCGGCGGGCTGCCTTTACGCTCGACCCGCCGATCGCAGCGACGACTTCAGCAACGTCACGTCGAAGCTCGGCTTGAGCTACGCGCTCACTGGGAACCACGTGCTCTACGTAACAGCCGCGCGCGGCATGCGTGCGCCCGACACGAGCGAGCTGTACCGATTGCAGCGCCAGCAGTCGATCGCTGAACTGGATTCCGAGGAGCTCGACAGCGTCGAGCTGGGAGCGCGCGGCGCATTCGGTCCGCTGCGCTACTCGCTCGCCGGCTTCAAGATGAAAAAGGACAACGTGATCTTCCGCGACTCCGCCGGCTTCAACGTGAGCAACGGCAAGACGGATCACGAAGGCGTCGAATATGAATTCAACTGGCTGCCGATCGAGACGCTGACGCTGGCGCTGGCCGGCACGTACGCGAAACACACCTACGCGTTCGATCGCAGCATCGATGGCGGCGAAACGATCGTCTCCGGCCGCGACATCGACACGGCTCCCCGTCACGTCAACACGGCGCGTATCGACTGGCAGTTCCTGCCGCTTGCCAATGCGGAGCTCGAGTGGATCGGCGTCGGCCGCTATTTCGTCGACGCGATCAACGCCCACGAATACACGGGCCACGACCTGCTCAACCTGCGCCTGGGCTGGAACATCCGCGAGAACTGGACCACGACGCTGCGGCTGAACAACGTCACGGACGAGGCCTACGCGGATCGCGCCGACTTCGCCTTCGGCAACTACCGTTATTTCCCGGGCCGCGGCCGCACGCTGTTCGTCGAAGTCAGATATGTAACCAAGTAAGAGTCAGGCTGAAGCCTGACCCACGGGATCCGTTGTGGGTCAGGCTTTAGCCTGGCTCCTCAAATAAAAAGGGCCCGGCTTGCACCGGGCCCTCGAGCCACCACCACTCCCTGCAGCGAAACGCTTTATGCGCCGATCGTGCCGTTGACGATCGGTTCGAACGCAATCAGACCATCGAGCGAGGCGCCGGCGCCGAGCGAGCTGCCGAACTTCGTATTGAACTGGCCTGCCTCGCCGTGCAGGGCCATGTAGTTCAGCAGAATCGTCTGCACCAGGAGATTGACGTTGTTCGCAGCCGGGCTGCTGCTGTTCACCACGTCGCCGCCGGCGCTGTACGCACCGATCTGCTGGTGACGGGCCGCGCCCGCGCCCGAAGTCATGAGCACCGGGCGACCGCCGCTCGTCGGCGGGTTGTAGACCAGGAAGAACGCCGCAGCGGTCTGCTGGTTGTCGCCGGTCCACTGGCCCTTGCCGCGGCCGTCGACCGAGTTGTCGACCATGCCGTTCGAGGCCAGCGAGCCGTCGCTGAACACGTAGATCATCAGCGGCTTGCCGCGACGGGCCGCGAACTCCAGGCACGCGCCGATGCAGCGGCCGGCGCGCAGATCGCGCAGCTCGCCGGTCGAGCGATCGCCGGTGTGATAGTCGAACCCGCCCATGCTGATCGTGCCGGCGCCTGCGTAGCCTTCGACCACGAGCTTCATGACCGCCGAGGTCTTCTGGAACTCGCCGTCGTTGCCGAAGTTCGCGCCGAAGATGCCGCCGGTGCCGGTGATGTCCGGATCGACCGCCGGGTTGATCGCCGCCGGATTACCGAAGCGATCGACCGTATCGGCCGTCTTCACGTAGCCGCACTTCACCTGCGTTTCCAGGCGCGCGCTGTCGGCGATCACCGGGTCGACCTTGAGGAGCTTCTGCTCGCTGATGCGGGCCATCTGCTCCATGACCGCGACGGTCGAGGCCGTGTCGGGCGAGCCGTCGGGCTTGGTGAACAGCGTGCCGAGCGCGCCGGTGTCGACCAGGCCGCTCGCGTCCGAGGCGCGATCGATCTTGGTCGGACGATTCGCCGGATCCATCAGCATCGCGGGCGCCATCGAGTTGCCGCCCGAGTCGGAGTTCTGCGAGCCGATCAGCGTGAGCAGCTCGCCGCGCGCACCAGCCTTGGCGATGCCGTACATCGGGTTGTGCGGGTTATTGCCCGTGTCGTTCTCGGAGCGTGCCGCGATGACGCAACCGTTGACGCCAGCGCGCGTCGTAGCGGTCGTCTTCTCGAGCATGCCACGCAGGAACGCGCTGTCCGAGTGAAACATCAGGCCGAATTCTTCATTGATGAAGTCGGTCGTGGCGTTGTTCGGCAGCATGGTGCCCGGCAGGCCGAGCTTCGAATAACCCTGCGTCGACAGGAAGTCGAGCTGACCGCCGTCTTTGCCGACCAGCACGTTCGAGCCGGCGATGTTCGCACCGCCCGCGAGGTCGAAGCAGATGAACGGAATCTTGCCCGCGCCCTGCTGGATGTTGCAGATGTCGTTGGCCGGATCCGCGAGGAAGCGCAGGTCCGGACCAAGCGCTGCCTGCGCCTTCTTCGCGCCGAGCAGCGCACCGAGCACCGCCGGCGCCACGACCGTCGCCGCACCGGTAGTGAACCCCTGCGCGAGGAAGTCGCGGCGGGTCACCGGCTTCTTGTGCGACTCGTGCCGCAACGGCTCATTCAGACCGAGCGAGCGTTTCTTGCGCGATTTGATAATCAGCATGGCTGTGTCATCCCGGATGCAAAGTCGGATCAGTCGATCAACGTGGCGCCGCTACCCAGCACCGCGCCGCAGGTCGCCTTCGCGATCAGCTTGGTGCGCGAGTTCGGGCAGGCGCCGCTGCACGTATTGAGCGTATCGATCAGCCCGTACAGGCCAGGGCGCGTCGGACCGTCGGCCGCCGCGTTCGACGGCGTGTACGGATTCTTCAGCTCCGCGCCGCTCGGCTGCGACGTGAGGTTCGCGCCGACCATGTTGTTGATCAGCGGATCGATCAGCGCGTCCTTGCCGCCGTTGGTGCCGAACACCGTCGCGGGCGAACCAGCGAGGTTCAGGGCCGGGAAGTAGGTGGTCGCGCTCGGCGATTCGATCAGCGCGTCGCAGTACTGGATCGCGAGCTGCGCGATCGCGGTCTGGTGCGACGACAGGAACGCTTCGATGCTGTCCACCGCCGGCAGCGACTGCCGGATGTTGACGAAGGTGGACTTCACCGCCGGCGTGTTCGGGCTGACGCCCGTCACTGCGGCCATCGTCGCATTGATCTTGTCGAACGTGCGGAAGCCGATGTCGGAGGGCCGCGGCACGTTGGCGAAGGTCGGCGGGATGCCGGCCGCGAAGTTCGAGCAGACGTTGCTGCGCGTGCCGAGCACGTCGAAGCACAGATAGAACTCATCCGCGGTCGGACCCTGCTCCAGCCCGATGACCGTGCCCACGGTCGACAACGTCTGGCCGGTCGTGGCCGAGTAGTTGGCGTCCGTGATGGTCGTGTCGAGCAGGCGATACGCCTGGCCGACGGCCGGCTCGGCGCCGTTGATGCCGATGCGCATGCCCTTCAGCGGAATGCTGCCCGGCTTCGCCGCGGTGTCGAGGCTGATGAACTTCGGATTGGTGAACAGGTAGCCCGAGCTGTCCCACTGCTGGGCCTCGAACATGATGTACGCCTTGGGCACGTTGATCAGGTGCGAGATGCCGAACAGCATGAAGAACTTCTCGCCGACGCCGGCCTGGAAGTTCTGCTGGATCTGCTCCAGCGTCAGCGCGCGATTGTGGATCGCGACCAGGCGGATCACGCCGGTCCACTGACGATTGTTGCTGACTTCGTTGCCGAGCACGAAGGCGAAGCTGTTGTCCCAGTCGCCGAGCGTGCCGCCGCCGGCGCTGTCCATGTCGCCGGTGAACTCGCCGTTCACGTAGATGCGGCGACCGTTGACCGGATCAAAGGTCATCACGACGTGCTGCAGCGAGGCCTGCAAACGCTCGTCCGCATCGGCGGTGTGCAGCGTCGGCGTGCCATTCGCACCGGTGTCGGTGCTGCGGCCGTAGAAGTCGTAGTTGTACATCGTCTGGCCCATCGTGAAGTTGCGGGCCATCGTGCTGCCGGAATAGCTGATGATGCGGGTGTCTTCCTGCACCACGTTGCCCGGCACGACCCACGCTTCGATGGAGTACTCGCCGGTCGCCGTGATCAGCTGGTGGAACTTGCGGCTCGCCGTCGTCGAGGCCTGCGCCTTGCCGGCCTTGATGTTGATGCCCCAGCCGCCGACCCAGGTGACGTCGCCGCTCAGCGTGAGATCCGCCGCCGGATCGACGCCGCTGGTGTCGAACGCCGTGCCGCCCTGGCCGCTCTTGAACTCATAGAGCGCGATCAGGTTGTTCTCGTAGCGGTTGCCGCCGCTGGCGACAGTGCCGTCGAACAGCGTCAGCGCCTTGCTGGTGGTCAGGCTCGGATCGACCTGCGAAGGCTGAATCGCATCGGTCATCATCTGGATCGCGGCCTGCATTTCCGCGGCGTTCGCGGCGCAGTCGCTCCAGCAGTTGTGCGACTCGCGGCCCAGGCGGATCACGAAGCGCGAGTTCGCCGGGTCGTCGAGGTTGATCTTCGGGATCGCCGCTGCGTACGACTCCGCGACCGTGGCCGCAGCGAAGAACGGCGACTGCTTGGTCGCAGACGTCGAGCGATGGCAGTCCGCGCAGTACGTCGTGACCAGCGTATAGACGCTGCGCGACGCACCGTCAGTGAAGTACGAAGTCGGTGCAGTGGCCGGCAGACGACGCGTCGAGCCCGGGTCCTTGGCGGGCGGCTCGATCAGCTCGATCGTGCGGCCGCCGGTTCCGGCAGCGCCGACCCAGTCCTGAATCCAGCGCGTCATGATGCTGGCGCATGCGCCCGCATCCGGCAGCCAGCAGTTGTGACCGCCGCCGACCTTCGCAACGATGACCGACTGCGAGGGCTGGTCGCGATTGACGATGCTCTGCGCCTGCTGATACGCGGCGTTCACGTCATCCGAGCGCGCGAACTGCGGCGACTGACCGTTCACCGTGTGGCAGTTGCCGCAGCGGTTGGTGCCGCGGACGTTTTCCCAGAAGTTGATGCGGAACGCCTGGATGTCGGCGGTCGCGGGTGCGGGACCGTTGTACGTCGGGCCGGCAGTCGGTCCCGTCGTAATCGGATTCTCGGTGGTCTTGGCGCCGCCGCCGCAACCCGACAACACTGCGCCTGCGAGCAGGGCGATCGCAGCAAGTCGTGCAACGCTATAGTTTAAAACGCGCTTCATGGCTTACTTGCTCCTCAATTCCCGGCGCAGTACGCGGCAGTCTCGGCGAACACGCGCTTCAGGTTGCCGCCGCTCTTGAACCCGTTGGCGCTCGAAGTGACCTGGTCGCGATCGGCCTGGTCGCTCGGCGAGCGGAAGCAGACCGTCTTGAACACTTTGGTCGCCTGGCACTCGGCGAACGCGTCGCTGTTGGCGAGCTCCTCGCCGAGCGTCTTCGCACCGTTGCCGCTGCGAATCGTGCCGTCCTGCCCGGCCCAGCCGAGCACCGTGTTCTTGCCCGGCAGACGCCAGCGGTTTTCCCAGTGGTCGTCGGTGGTGATGTAGCCGGACTTGAAGTTGTCGGAGTTGATCAGGTACTTCGGCTGCACCTGGCCGTCGGTGAAGACCAGCTTGCTCTGCGTCTCATCGAAGTCGTAGTACGCGAACGCTTGCGCCATCGGATCCATGCCGCTGTGGCAGCCGATGCAGTTGTTGAGGAACAGCGAGCTGTCGCCGCCCGGGCTGCGCGTCACGTCCTGGCGGATGCGATCCGGCGGACGCGTGGTGTCGTGCACCTGCTCCATGTCATGGCACAGATGATTGAGCAGCGTGAAGCGGAACATCGCGCGATTGGTGCCGTCGATGAAGAACGCTTCGGCCGCGGCGCGCGAAGTGATGATGCCGGCGGTCGCGTTCGGCGGCAGACCGTTCAGCGAGGACTGCGTGGTCGGCTGCAGCACGACGCGCAGATCCGCGTTGTTGCTCTCCATCGCCACGTAGTGATCGTTGTTCGTGGTCGAGTACGCCGGGCTGATGCCCTGGCCGATGTAGACGAGGTCGGCCGACAGCACCGTGCGGAAGTCGGCGTCGTCGCGCACCATGCCGATGACGGTCGCGACGTAATCGTTGAGCGGCGCGAACACCGTCTGATCGCGGTTGGTCCACGGCGTCGCGAAATTCTTCAGCGTCGTCGTATAGAACTGGCTCGAACGCGGCGAGCTCTTGTCGAGCATGTACAAGCCCGCGGCGACCTTGTCGGCCGCGACGCGCGACTCGAGATCGTCGAGCAATGCCGGAGTGGGCGGCGTGCCGACCAGGCGGTCGTACATGCGCTTCGCCTGCGCACGCGACACGGGATCGGCCGATGCCTGTTGCACGGACGCAAAGGAGGCGATCGCGAGTGCCAGCGCAGTCGCTTTCACCAGTCCGCTGCGCAGCGCGCTGCCGCGCAGTTTCTGCTGTGTGCTTTTCATGTTGCTCATGCCAGGTTGCTAAATGTCAGTAAACCCGCGTTCTCGTTGCCGTCTTTGTCATCGCAAAGTCGGCTTGAGCCCGACAGTGCGGCGGCGACTATAGGTCGGCATTTCGACCGCGGTAACTGTCTCAACCATCACACGTCGCAGGCCGGAGACAGTACCGGCCGTTTCGCGCGCGCGTGTAGGCTCGCCGCCACGATTCGACACAGGAATAAACCGGGTGCGGCGCTCGCAGTGTGAGCGCGGTCACGCAGCGCAGGGATGAACGGGCCCGACTATGGAAAATCAGGGTTAGTCGCAGCGGTTCGTGTGACCTGTTTAACGGCCCGCGGAATATGTCGAGTCGATCATCACGGTCCTTGTGGAGCACGCAATGAGTCATCAAGCCAGTCGTCCAGCAATCGCGCTCGCCCTCGCGGCGATATGTGCGGTGCTCACGGCGTGCAGCAGCGGCAGCGGCGGCACCGACGTCACGATCGGCAGCGGCCAGAACCAGGATCCGGTGACACTCGACTTCCCGGTGTTCTACGTGCAGCGCCCGGTTCCCGATCCGGACGACAACATGGTGATGGACGACGCGCGCGAGCTGCGCAAGTTCGAGATCGGCGCCGACCTGTTCATGCGCCAACGCGCTTCGGCTTCCGCGCCGCCGGTGAACATCACTGCCGGTCAGACCGGCGCCGGTCTCGGCGACGTCCGCGACCTGGACATCAATTTCGACGGCACCAAGGTCGTGTTCGCGATGCGCGCCAAGTTCATCGAGGGCGCGGACGAGGAAGACCAGCCGAGCTGGAACATCTGGGAGTACGACGCCAAGGCGAACAACCTGCGTCGCATCATCTCCTCCGACACCGTCGAGGACGAAGGCCACGACATCATGCCGCACTACCTGCCGGACGGCAGGATCGTGTTCAGCTCGACGCGCCAGCGCCAGTCGCGCGCGATCCTGCTGGACGAGAACAAGCCGCAGTACGCCGGCCAGGACGAAGACGACAACGAGCCGGCGTTCGTGCTGCACGTGATGGACGCCGACGGCACCAACATCCATCAGATCTCGTTCAACCAGAGCCACGACCTCGACCCGGCGGTGCTGCCGAACGGTCGCATCGTGTATACGCGCTGGGAACACAACATCGACGACAACGAGTTCGATCTCTACAGCGTCAATCCTGACGGCACCGATCTGCAGCTGCTGTACGGTGCGTACAGCCACGCCACCGGCACGGTCGACACGACCACGAATCAGCCGAGCATCATTCAGTTCCTCAGCCCGCGTCCGATGCAGGACGGCCGCACGCTGGCGCTGGTGCGCCCGTTCACCGGCACCGCTGAAGGCGGCGACCTGGTGCTGATCGATACGCAGAACTTCGTCGACAACACTGTGCCGGCCACCCCCGGTTCAGGCATGCCCGGTCCGGCGCAGGTGCGCGCCCTGCCGACCGACGTTCGCACCATCGAAGGTCCGTCACCCGGCGGTCGTTACCGCTCGGCGCAGCCGCTGTTCGACGGCAGCGATCGCCTGCTGGTCAGCTGGTCGCAGTGCCGACTGATCGAAGACACGCGCATCGTGCCTTGCACTAGCGATCGCTTGTCGAAGCCGGATCCGGTGGAAGCGCCGCCGCTGTACGGCATCTATGTCTACAACGTGCACGACAACACGCAGGTGCCGGTCGTGCCGCCGAAGGAAGGCTTCATCTACACCGAAGTCGTGGCTGGCTCGCCGCGCATCGTGCCGCCGGTCATTCTCGACAAGGCCGCAGGCGTCGACTACCCGGCCGACCTGCTCGCCGAGAGCGTCGGCATCCTGAACATCAAGAGCGTTTACGACATCGACGGCGTCGACCAGGCGCCGGGCGGCATCGCGTCCGTGCGCAATCCGAGCAATCCGGCGTACACCACGCGTCCGGCGCGCTTCGTGCGCATCGAGAAGGCCGTGTCGCAGCCGGACGATGACACGCGCGACATCGACAACAACACCGCATTCGGTCCGAATCGCGCGCTCGGCATGCGCGACATCCTGGGCTACGCGCCGGTCGAGCCGGACGGCTCGGTCAAAGTGAAAGTGCCGGCGAACGTTGCGCTCGCCATCAGCGTGCTCGACGCGCGCGGCCGTCGTCTCAACGGCGTGCTCGGCAGCCGCCACACGAACTGGTTGCAAGTCGTTCCGGGCGAGACGCTCACCTGCAACGGCTGTCACAACCCGACCACCAATCCGCCGCGCGCTCATGGCCGCGCCGGCCTCACCGCTTCCATCAACTCGGGCGCGCCGGCCACCGGCAGCCCGTTCCCCGGCACGAATGCCGCGCTGTTCGCCGATGCCGGCGAGACGATGGCTGAAGTGCGCAACCGCGTCATGTGCGGTGGCGCCTGCAAGCCGAGCGTCGACCTGGCCTTCCAGGATTACTGGCCGGCGACGCCGGCGACGACGCCCTCGGTCGATGCCTGCTACTCGGCTGGCGCGTCGACGGTGCTCGCCGATGCGGCGGATCTGACCAAGAAGGTCATCTGCATGAACGGCCTCAAGGGCACGCTGCCGCCGGTCAACCAGAGCTGCTTCACGAACTGGACCAGCCTGTGCCGCATCACCATCCACTACGAGATGCACATCCATCCGCTTTGGGCCGCCGACCGCTTCGTCGATGCGAACAACGATGGGCTCCCGGATCTCGATCCGACCACGATGCAGCCGATCAATCACAAGTGCGTCACCTGCCATCAGCCGCTCAACGCCGCGAACATGGTGGCCGTGCCGGCGGGCGATCTCGATCTCACCGACGGTCCGTCCGACGACGAGCCCGACCAGTTCCGTGCGTATCGCGAGTTGCTGTTCGCAGATGTCGGCCAGGTCGTGAACGCCATGGGCCAGCTCGAAGACGACTGCCTGCAGTTCCAGACCGACCCGGTCACGAACGTCACGACGTGCGTGCAGTTCCGCCAGGTGCCGGCGTCGATGAGCGCGGCCGGCGCCGCTGCTTCGGGTCGCTTCTTCAACAAAATGGAAGGCGCACCGGGTGCGGGCCAGACCGATCACCGCGACTTTATGTCACCAAGTGAGTTACGCTTGCTCTCCGAATGGCTCGACATCGGCGCGCAGTACTACAACGACCCGTTCGTGGCCCCAGCGAACTGATGAGGCGGCCCTCCACACATTTCTTTGGGCTGCTGCTGCTTGCTCTCCTGATGATGCTGATCATTGGCCCGGGCCCTGCCCGGGCTGATTCGTCTCACAAGATCCTCATCGCCGATCCGTTCATCGAGCTGCACACCGGCCCGGGCCGCGGCTATCCCGTGTTCCACGTGATCGAGCGCGGCCGCGAAGTCACGATCGTCAAACGCCGTACTGACTGGTTCGAGTTGCGCACCGACCGCGGCGTGCAGGGCTGGGCGCCGCGCGAGCAGATGATCGCGACGCTCGAGCCGACCGGCGAGCCGCTCGACCTGCAGGAGCCGGCGCGCGAGAACTATATGAGTCGGCGCTGGCAGGCCGGCGTGGCGGGCGGCGACTTCTCCGGCGCCAGCATGATCTCGATGTTCGGCGGCTACGCCTTCAGCGACAACCTGTCGATCGAGCTGACGCTCAATCACATCATCGGCGAGTTCTCCAACGGTTACAGCGCCACGCTCGGCCTGATGCACGTGTTCGTGCCCGAGTGGCGCATCTCGCCGTACTTCACGCTCGGCACCGGCTGGATCCACACCGAGCCGAAATCCACGCTCGTGCAATCCATCGACCGCGACGATCAGATCGGCTATGTCGGCGGCGGTCTGCAGTTCTATCTCACCCGCCGGTTCATGCTGCGCTCGGAATATCGCAAAGACGTCATATTCACGAGCCGCGACGATAACGAGGAAGTGGACGAATGGAAGTATCTCGGCTTCGCCTTCTTTTTCTGATCGCGCTGGCCGCGACCACGCTGCCCGGCTGCGCGCTGTTCCGGCGCGGCGCGCCGGCGGGAACCGAACCCGTGGCGGAAGCCGGCGCTCCGGTGCAACAGGCCACGCCCGCGCCGGTGACCGGCGAGCCCTCGACCGCGCCGGTCATCGATCCGCAGGTGGAACGCCGCGAGATCAAGCACACGCGCATCGATACCGAGGACTTCGAAGTCGGCGCCTACGTCGGCATCCTGAGCATCGAGGATTTCGAGAGCAACGTCGTGTATGGCGCGCGCCTCGCGTATCACCTCACCGAAGACTTCTTCCTGGAAGCGACCGTGGGCCAGTCGCGCGCGGGACGCACCAGCTACGAGAATCTGTCGGGCTCCGCGGACCTGCTGACCGACAGCGAGCGCGACTACACGTATTACGCTTTGTCCGCGGGCTGGAATGCGCTGCCGGGCGAAATCTTCCTCGGCAAGAATCGCGCGTACAACACGGCGTTCTATTTCGTCGCGGGCATCGGCAACACGACGTTCGCCGGCGACGATCGCTTCACTGTGAATGGCGGCTTCGGCTATCGCATCCTGCCGGCCGACTGGATCGCAGTGCATTTCGACGTGCGCGACAACGTGTACGACATCGATCTGCTCGGCGAAAAAAAGATCGTCAATAACCTAGAAGCACATCTCGGTTTGTCGATTTTCTTCTGAGCGAGGATACGCATTGGGCGTTTGCGTCCGCACGAAGAGGATCACCAACCATGTCACTCAAGCTTGGCTCATGGATGCGCG
>DATJIP010000040.1:0-37837 GCA_035493235.1 Steroidobacteraceae bacterium | reverse complement strand
AATCGTGCGCGGCGCGCCGGCTGCAGCGGATTCCTCGTCGAAGATGTGGAGTTGCACCGGCGACCAGCCGGTGCCGCCGAACTGCTTCGGCCACGTCGGAGCACCCCAGCCCTTGCGATAGAGGATCGTCTGCCAGCGACGCATTTCATCGGCACGGATCGACAAGCCGTTCTTGATGCGTTGGGCGATCTCTGCCGGCAGTTGCTCGCGCAGAAACGCGCGCACTTCGTCGCGGAACGCCAGCTCTTCCGGAGTGAAGTTCAGATCCATGGAGACTCCCGCCTTTCGCGATGCAGAATGTTCGCTCTCATAGTGGACGGCGATGATAGGGGCGTCGCCGGCTGCCGGCAATCGGGCAGGACCCGCTCTGTGCTTACGTTAAGTGTCTGAACCATACCCGGTTGCTCTTATTCCTGCCTCAGCACTCGCGCGTTGCATACAAGACTTGGTTGCGCCCTGCGAGATGTGTTAGCTTCTGCGGCAGAATCGGCGCCCGCATTGTGGAATGTCTTCATCTCAGGGCGGCGCCGCACCCAACAGTCAGTCGATCGCGTGGGGGAGCCGCGGAGTCATGTCCCGCAAGTATTTCGAGTTCTGGCCCAAATCGCTGCCGCACGATCTTAGCGTGCCGGCGACGAACCTGTTCTACAACGCAACAGTTGCCGCGACGCGCTATCCGGACAAGCCCTTCGTCGTCTTCTTCGAAGGCGTACTGACCTTCGCAGAGTTCACGCAGCAGTGCGAACAGCTCGCGGGATATCTGCAGCAGGACTGCGGCGTGCAACAGGGTGATCGCGTGCTGCTGGTGATGCAGAACAGCCCGCAGTTCATCGTCGCGTACTACGCGATCCTGCGCGCCAACGCGATCGTGGTGCCAGTGAACCCGATGAGTGTGACCGCGGAGCTCGAACACTACTTGCAGGACAGCGGCGCCAAGGTCGCGCTCGTCGCGCAAGAGGTCTATCCGCAGATAAGCCCGCTGCGCGGCACGAAGGTCGACCGCGTCATCGTCGCCGCGTATAGCGACTACATCGTTCCAACGACGCAGCTGCGCCTGCCGGAAGTCGTGTCCGCCGCGCGCCAGGCGATCGCCGATCCTGGCGTGACGCTGTGGAAGGACGCGCTGGCGGCGAAGCGCAAGCCCGGTGAGTTGCGTATGGGCCCGGATGACCTCTGCGTCATCCCATACAGTTCCGGCACGACCGGGCGCCCGAAGGGCTGCATGCTCACGCATCGCAACGTGATGCATACGCTGGTCGTGAACACCGTCTGGTTCGACGGCCTCCAGGACAGCAGTCAGCTGGTAGTGCTGCCGTTCTTTCACGTCACGAGCATGCAGGGCGGCATGAACGCGCCGATCTACCAGGGCAGCACGATCGTGCTGATGTGCCGCTGGGATCGCGACGTCGCCGCGGAATTGATTCAGCGCTACAAGTTGATCTCGTGGACGGCCATCTCGACGATGGTCATCGACTTCCTCGCGAACCCGCGCCTCAACGAATACAACCTGACGTCGCTGCAGCGAGTGTCGGGCGGCGGTGCAGCCATGCCTGCCGCAGTGGGTGAGCGACTTCAGCAGCTCATCGGCTCGCCCTATGTCGAAGGCTACGGCCTGACGGAGACGATCGCGCCGACGCACATCAACCCGCCGGACCGGCCGAAGCGGCAGTGCCTCGGTATCCCGATTTGCAATACCGACTCGCGCGTCATCGATCCGGACACGTTCAAGGAAGTGCCGCAGGGTCAGATCGGCGAGATCGTGTCGCACGGTCCGCAGATCTTCCGCGGCTACTGGCGCAACGACGATGCGACGCGAGCCGCGTTCATCGAGCTCGATGGCAAGCGCTTCTTCCGCACCGGCGATCTCGGCTACGTCGACCCCGATGGTTATTTCTTCCTGGTCGACCGCCTGAAACGAATGATCAACGCCTCCGGCTACAAGGTGTGGCCGGCGGAAGTCGAAGCGCAGATGTATCAGCACCCGGCGATCCAGGAAGCCTGCGTGATCGCATCGAAGGACGCGCATCGTGGCGAGACCGTCAAGGCGGTCGTCGTGCTGCGGCCTTCGCACAAGGGCAAGGTGACCGAAGGCGACATCATCGAGTGGACGCGCCAGAACATGGCCGTCTACAAGCACCCGCGCGTGATCGAGTTCGTGGATGCGTTGCCGAAGTCGGCGACGGGCAAAGTGCAGTGGCGGGCGCTGCAGGAAGCAGAAATGGCACGCGCCGCAGGCGCGGCGCAAACAGGCTGAATCTTCTTACTCACGGGCGAATTGCAAAGGGCGGATACCTTTATGGCGACGAGAGCATCAGATACGACCCGGATGATCGAAGGCGCGGGCGCTGCCGTTGCACCGCGGCCGCGCGTCGGCAAGCAGGACCGTCACTTCGTCACTGCCTTGTCGCGCGGGCTCGACGTGTTGTCCTGCTTCCGCAGCGGCAGCCGGTTGCTCGGCAACCAGGACATCTCCGAGCGTTGCCGCTTGCCGAAGTCCACGGTCTCGCGCTTGACCTACACGTTGACCAAGCTCGGTTACCTGCACTACGTGAAGGAGTCGGGCAAGTATCGGCTCGGCACCGCGACGCTCGCGCTCGGCAGCGCCGTGCTCGGTCGGTTCGAAGTGCGCGACCTCGCGCGGCCGCTGATGCAGGAGCTCGCCGATGCCACCGGCACGTCGGTCGCGCTCGGTGCGCGCCAGAGATTGAGCATGGTCTGCATCGAAGTGTGTAAAGGTAACGCGGTGCTGTCGCTCAACATGGAAGTCGGGATGCGCTTGCAGCTCGGGACCGCGGCGATTGGCCGCGCGTATCTGGCAGTGTGCGGCGACACCGAGCGCACCGATCTGCTCGATCAGCTCAAAGAGCTGGATCACGTCGCGTGGCCGGCGTTGAAGCAGGGCATCGACAAGTCGCTGGCGATGTATCAGGAACTCGGCGTGTGCGCCTCGTTCGGCGAGTGGCAGCCCGACGTCAACGGCATCGCAGTCGGCTTCCGTCCGGGCAACGGTCTGCCGCCGATGGCGATCAACTGCGGCGCGCCGGCATTCAAAGTATCGTCGAGCTATCTGCTGAACGACGTGCGACCGAAGCTGATCGAGCTGGTCCACCGGATCGAAGAGGGCCTCGGCCAACGCGCACCCGAAATGGCTCGCTGAGTACGCTGTAGGTCGGGCGTCAGCCGACGCTTCTCTCAAAGGCGCGCATCGATATAGATGCGCGCCTTTTTATTGCTGACGTCTGCCGCGAGCAACAGCTTTCCCAACGCGCGCTCGGCAGCCAACATGCGTCCAATGAACGCGCCGTGGGCCGAGGAACTTTTCCGGCGCGGGGTAGTTGAGGACGTGTTGTTTTCAGTATTCACGCCGATCAGTTCATGCGCGAGACAATTCAGGTCAAGGGCATTCGCGCACCCGCGTACACCAGCGGCGTGACCACGCCAATTCGTCGCATCGATCGCATTCAGCGCGGCACGTCCGAGCCGCCCTCGGTAGCGCTGCTGCGGCATATCCTCAATCCCACGGTGATCGTTGCGACACTGCTTCTGACGGTGATTGCGTACGGTTCGCCGCTGTCGCAGCACTATCTGGCGCTCGCGGCGCTGGCATTTCTCATCTCCGCGCAAGTCGTGAGCGATCCGGTGCTCGACAGCTCGGGCAATCGCGGCCTGTCGATGCTGCTGACTCATCGCATTTTCACCGAGTGGTTGCTTGTCTCGGCTGCGCTACTGCTGCTCGCGTTCGCATTGAAGGTCACGGAGCTGTTCTCACGTAAGGTGATTCTTACGTGGTTCGCGATTACGCCGTTTGTAGTCGTCGCTGCACAAGTCGGCTTCCGTCGCTACGCTGCATTCTCCGCGCTGCGCGGGAAGATCCTACAAAGTCACGTCATCATCGGTGCGAATGATGTCGGTACCCGACTCGCGCGACGACTGCGCGCCAATCCGCATCTCGGTGCCTTCCGCGGCTTCTTCGACGACCGTCACAGCGAGCGCCTGCCCGGCTTGCCCGACGAGCAATTGCTCGGCGGCACCGCCGACATCGCCAACTACGTTCGCCTGAACAGTGTGAGCAGTATTTACATTTGCCTGCCGATGCGGCCCGACGAGCGTGTCACGCGTCTGCTCGAAGAGTTGAAGGACACCACCGCATCCGTCTACTTCGTGCCTGATCTGTATGCGTTCGACACGATGCAGGCGCAGGTTTGCGATCTCGACGGCATTCCGCTGTTCGCCGTGCGCGAGACTCCGTTCTCGGGCATGAACGGCGTGCTCAAGCGCGGTAGCGACATCGTGTTCGCGACGATTCTGCTGGTGATGATCTGGCCGCTGTTGCTGGCACTCGCCATTGGCGTGCGCATGAGCTCGCCGGGACCGGCGCTGTTCCGTCAGCGTCGCTACGGTCTCTACGGCGAATCCATCTACGTCTACAAATTCCGCACGATGCGGGTGTGCGAAGACGGCAAAGTCACGCAAGCACAGCGCAACGATCCGCGCGTCACGCCATTCGGCGGCTTGCTCCGCCGCACGTCGCTCGACGAGTTGCCGCAGCTGCTCAACGTGCTTGCCGGCACCATGAGCCTGGTCGGTCCGCGGCCGCACGCAGTCAGCCACAACGAGGAATATCGCAAGGTCATCGCCGGCTACATGCTGCGACACAAAGTGCGCCCCGGCATCACCGGTTGGGCGCAGGTGAACGGCTATCGCGGCGAGACCGAGACCGTCGAGAAGATGCAGCGGCGCGTCGAGTTCGACCTCGACTACCTGCGCAACTGGTCGCTGCGCCTCGATCTCACGATCATGTTCCGGACCGCGCTGACGGTGTGGCGCGACCGCAATGCTTATTGATGAACGGCGTCCCGCACGGAGAATTTGAATGCGTAAAACCCAAGTGCACACGTGGATCGCTATGTTCTTCTGCGTGCTGGCTGTCGCGGCCGAGGCCTTGAAGAGCGGCGCGATTCATCTGCCGTTCTGAGGCGAAGGCGGCGGCCGATGCAGAGCCTGCCCGCGTCAGCTGCGGCGCTGTTCAAATT
This sequence comes from Steroidobacteraceae bacterium, assembly GCA_035493235.1. Lineage (GTDB taxonomy): Bacteria > Pseudomonadota > Gammaproteobacteria > Steroidobacterales > Steroidobacteraceae > Steroidobacter. The sequence goes on along the minus strand of DATJIP010000040.1, from coordinate 32,804 downwards.
TCTCGACGACGAGCGATTCGAGTACTGCGTCATCGGCGCAGTCACTGCCGAGCACATCGCCATCATCGTTGCGAGCGACCTGCTGGAGCGCGTGCCGGCGCTGCTGCGCACGTTCGGCACCCGCAATGAGCTGGAGTTGATCGAGCGCCGCGAAGCGCCCGACAGCGTCGACATCTATCGTCTCAGCTGCACCAGCCGCGAAGAGCGTCCGCACTTCCTGACGATCGAAGTGCGCGTCGACTACATGCGCTGCGGGCACATCGTGTTCACCGCCGGCGAGCTGCTGCGTGAGCGCGTACGCGCTTCTGGTTTTGCCGCCATCGCGCCCGCCAAGGCGTTCGTCTGTCACATGCTGCGCTGTGTGGATAACGGAAGTATCTCCGACAGTGACGGCGCGCTGTTGAACTCATACTGGCGGCGTGATCCGCAGGGTGTAGAGAAGCACGTAACGCGCTTCTGGCGAGCAGACCGAGAGGGCGGCGTGATCATGCGCGCCGCGGCGTCTGGCAACTGGGAATCCGTGCAAGCTTGCTTGGGTCCGCTGCAGAGCTCCTTGCATCTACGCAATATCGTTCCGCCGCTCGTCTGGCTTCGCGAGGAGCTGACGCGCATGGGCAGCTGGTTCCGTCCGCACGGTTTGCTGATCGCGTGCCTCGGTCCGCAAGGCAGCGGCAAGAGCAGCGTCATCGAAGCGCTCAACAACAAGCCGCTCGACGTGTTTGCGAACGTGCACACGATGGAGCTGCGCCCGGGCGTGATGCGCGCGGGCACGATCAAGGCAGGCCGCTCGACGCGCTACCGAGAGCCGCGCGGGCGCTTCACGACGATCGTCAAGCTGATGATGTTCGTCGTCGACTACTGGGTCGGCTACTGGCTGTGGATCCGCCCGAAACTGGTGCGCTCGACGCTGGTCGTTTCCAACCGCTATTTCGACGACGTGCTGGTCGATCCGCGGCGCTATCGCATCGACAGGGCGCTGGCATTCGCGCGTCTGCTGCTGCGCTGGGTGCCGCGTCCCGAACTGTGGCTGGTGTTCGATATTCCGTCGCAGGCTCTGCAGGCGCGCCAGGGCGGCGAGCTGGAGGAGCAGGAGGCCACGCGCCAGCGCGGCGAATACCGCCGGCTCCTGCGCGAAAACGAAAACGTCGTCGTGCTCGATGCCGACCAGCCGCTCGAGCGCATCGTGGCGCAAGCCGAGTGCGCCATCGCGTCGCAGCTCGCGAGACGCACCTCGCAGCGACTCGGCCTGCCATCGGTGAAGAGCCGCAATCCGACTGCAACTCGCATCCTCTTGTTCTTCTCCCGGCGCAACATTCCGCTGATCAGCCGCTTCGTACGCGTGCTGTACAACAGCGACATCCAGAGTCGCCTGCCGCCAGACCTTCATCTGCCGCACCCCTACGGCATCATCGTGCATCCGCAGGCGGTCATCGGCCGACGCGTGACGTTGATGCAGCAAGTGACGATTGGCGGGCGGGACCACCTGGAGAACATCGCGCCGCTGATCGGCGACGACGTCTATATCGGTGCCGGCGCTCGCGTCCTGGGCGACGTTCGCATCGGCCAGGGCGTCGTGATCGGCGCCAACGCGGTCGTGACGCGAGACATCCCGCCGGGTGTCACCGTCGTGGGTGCCAATCGCATCGTTGCAACACCGAAGCCGCATGCCGCGGATACCACCGATACGTCCGTGACCCAATTCCCAGTTGGGATGCAACGCGGTCCCCGGGCGGGCAGAAGCTAGAACCCAGCCCGTCCGCGGCTGGAGGAAATGAGGATCGTCCCCATTTCGGCTACACTAGCCGGCCTTTGTGGGCCGGTAGCGGCCTCCTTCTCATAGCAAATTTCTTTGGCCTAGACAGGAACTTGCGAGCGCAATGAGCGACTCTTTGCGAGCTTTGCTCGACTCCAGCCCTCTGGGGGCCGGCAACGCACCCTACGTCGAGTCTTTGTACGAACAGTTTCTCGCCGATCCGAGCTCGGTCGAGCCGGCCTGGCGGGAGTACTTCCGCAGTCTCGGCGGCACCAACGACGCGGCTCATGGGCCGATCCGCGAGGCGCTTGCCGAGCGCGCGTCGCGTCCGGCCATCGCAGCCGCGAGCACGAGCGCCGCTGCGCCCGCGGCCACGGACAACGTCTCCGCGAAGCAAGCCTCCGTCGCGCGCCTCGTGCAGGTGTATGCGAATCGCGGTCATCTGCTCGCCGACATCGATCCGCTCGGTCTCATGCGCCGGCCGGTGCCGGAAGTGCTGGAGCTCGAGCACTTCGGTCTGAGCCAGGCGGATCTCGACACCGAGTTCTACACCGGCAGCCGCACCTCGGCGATCGCGAAGCGCATGAAGCTCCGCGACATCATCGCGCAGCTGCGCCACATCTACTGCGGCACGATCGGCGCGGAGTTCGCGCACGTCTCGGATTCGAAGGAGCGGTTGTGGCTGCAGGATCGTTTCCAGGCCGGCCGTGTGCAGAGCCGCTTTTCGAATGAAGAGCGCCGCACCTTCCTGCGCCACCTGACGGCGGCCGAAGGTCTCGAGCGCTATCTCGCGACCAAGTACCCCGCGCAGAAGCGCTTCTCGCTGGAAGGCGGCGACGCGTTGATCCCGCTGCTCGACGATCTGATCCAGCAAGGCGGCCAGCGCGGCATCGAGGAGATCGTGATCGGCATGGCGCATCGCGGGCGCCTCAACGTGCTGGTCAACGTCGTCGGCAAATCGCCGCAGCAGTTGTTCTCCGAATTCGAAGGGCGTTACGACACGAAGCACCTGCGCGGCTCGGGCGACGTGAAGTATCACAAGGGTTTCTCGACCGACATCCGCACGCCGGCCGGCAACGTGCACGTCGCGCTGGCGTTCAATCCTTCGCATCTCGAAGTAGTCGATCCGGTGGTGGAAGGCTCCGTGCGCGCGCGTCAGCAGCGCTGCAACGATGCGACGGGCGACAAGGTCGCCGCGGTGCTGATCCACGGTGACGCTGCGTTTGCGGGCCAGGGCGTCGTCATGGAGACGCTGCAGATGTCGCAGGCACGCGGCTTCTACACGGGCGGCACGCTGCACGTCATCGTCAACAACCAGGTCGGCTTCACGATCTCCGATCCGCGCGATGCGCGTTCGACTCTGTACGCGAGCGACGTCGCCAAGATGATCGAGGCGCCGATCTTCCACGTGAACGGCGACGATGCCGAAGCGGTCGTGTTCGTCACGCGCCTCGCGCTCGATTACCGCATGACCTTCCACAAGGACGCGGTCATCGATCTGGTGTGCTATCGCCGGCTCGGTCACAACGAGGCCGATGAGCCGGCGGCGACGCAGCCGCTGATGTATCAGAAGATCCGCACGCAGCAGACGCCGCGCCAGATCTATGCCGAGAAGCTCGCCAGCCAGGGCGTGCTGACGATGGCGGACGCGGATGCGATGGCCGACGAATATCGGCGCGAGCTCGACGAAGGCAAGTCGCAGGCGAAGCACGCGCTGGGTTTGATCGGCAACAAGCACACCGTCGATTGGAGCAAATACAACCAGGCGGACTGGAACGAGGTCGTGCAGACCGGCGTGCGCGTCGAACAGCTTCGCGAGCTCGCGACCAAGCTCACGACGCCGCCGTCCAACATCACGCTGCATCGGCAGGTCGCGCGCGTCGTGCAGGACCGCGAGAAGATGGCAGCGGGCCAGTTGCCGCTGGATTGGGGTTTCGCCGAGAACCTTGCGTACGCGACTCTTCTGACCGAAGGCTACGAAGTCCGGCTGGTTGGCCAGGACAGCGGTCGCGGCACGTTCTTCCATCGTCACGCGGTATGGCATTGCCAGAACCGCGGCGAGGCGTACATCCCGCTGAAGAACCTGGCGCCGAGCCAGCCGCGCTTCACCGTGATCGACTCGCTGCTCTCGGAAGAGGCTGTGATGGGCTTCGAGTACGGCTTCTCGACGACCGAACCCAACTGTCTGACGCTATGGGAAGCGCAGTTCGGCGACTTCTCCAACGGCGCGCAGGTGATCATCGATCAGTTCATCAGCTCCGGCGAAGCGAAGTGGGGTCGCCTGTGCGGCCTGACGCTGCTGCTGCCGCATGGCTACGAAGGACAGGGCCCCGAGCACTCATCAGCGCGTCTCGAGCGCTTCCTGCAGCTCTGCGCCGAGCACAACATGCAGGTGTGCGTACCTTCGACGCCGGCGCAGATGTTTCACATGCTGCGGCGGCAGATGAAGCAGGACTTCCGCAAGCCGCTCATCGTCATGACGCCGAAGAGCCTGCTGCGTCACAAACTCTCCGTGTCGCCGCTCGAGGACCTGACGCGCGGCAGCTTCCGCCGGCTCATCGACGAAGTCGACGACGTGCAGCCGCAGAAAGTGACGCGTATCGTGTTCTGCTCGGGCAAGGTGTATTTCGATCTGCTCGACTCGCGCCGTGCCGATGGAATCCACAGCGTGGCGCTGGTGCGCATCGAGCAGCTCTATCCGTTCCCGGCCGAAGAGTACGCCGCGGTGATCCGCAAGTACGCGCAGGCGCATGAGATCGTCTGGTGCCAGGAAGAGCCGCAGAACCAGGGCGCGTGGTATCAGATCCGTCATCGTTTGAACGAGCCGCTGACGCGCGAGCATCGGCTGCTGTACGCCGGCCGCGCACCGGCCGCGGCGCCGGCCACCGGCATCGCCCAGATGCACATGGATCAACAGAAACAGCTCGTCGATGCAGCGCTGCGCTCCACCAGTGCCGAAGAGACGCTGCAACAGACCAGTCGCCTGCGTGCGGCCGGTGAGAAATAAGAACAGGACCCCTCACGTATGAGTATCGAAGTCAAAGTGCCGCAGCTGCCCGAGTCTGTCACCGACGCGACACTGGTCGCCTGGCACAAGCAGCCCGGTGAACAGGTCGGCCGCGACGAGAACCTCGTGGACCTGGAGACCGACAAGGTCGTGCTGGAAGTGCCCGCGCCTGCGTCGGGCGTGATCAAAGAGCTCAAGGTCGAGAACGGCGCCACCGTTACCAGCGGTCAGGTGCTTGCGATCCTGGAGGAGGGTGCAACAGCCGCGGCTTCGAAGCCGGCTGCGGCACAGTCACAGGCTGCCGCGCCAGAAGCGAAGGCTGCTTCTGCGGCGAAGCTCGCGCCTTCCGCGAAGCGTATGGTCGAAGAACACAAGCTCGACGCCGGCCAGATCGCCGGCAGCGGTCGCGACGGTCGCATCAGCAAGGGCGACGTCATTCAGCACATGGCTGGCAAGGAAGCAGCGCCTGCGAAGCCGGCGGCGAAACCCGCGGCTGCAGTGAAGCTGCCGTCGCCGAGCGGTGCACGTACAGAACAACGCGTGCCGATGACGCGTTTGCGTGCGCGCATCGCGGAGCGGCTCGTGCAAGCGCAGTCGACCGCCGCGATGTTGACCACGTTCAACGAAGTCGACCTCACGGCAATCAACGAGATTCGCGCGCGCTACAAGGACAAATTCGAGAAGAAGCACGGTGTGAAGCTCGGCTTCATGTCGTTCTTCGTGAAGGCATCGATCGAAGCGCTGCGCCGCTTCCCTGCGGTCAACGCATCGCTGGATGGCAACGACATCGTCTATCACGAGTTCTATGACATCGGCGTCGCAGTCTCCACCGATCGCGGCCTGATGGTGCCAGTGCTGCGCAATGCCGAAATGATGAGCTTCGCCGAGATCGAAGTCGCCGTCGGCGCCTATGCGCAGAAGGCGCGCGAAGGCTCGATCACGCTGGAAGAGCTGAGCGGCGGCACGTTCACGCTGACCAACGGCGGCGTGTTCGGCTCGCTGATGTCGACGCCGATCCTCAACCCGCCGCAGGTCGCGATCCTCGGCATGCACAAGATCCAGGAGCGGCCGATGGTGGTCGACGGCGAGATCAAGGTGCGCCCGATGATGTACCTGGCGCTGACCTACGACCACCGCATCGTCGACGGCCGCGAGTCGGTGCAATTCCTGGTCGCGATCAAGGAAGCGCTGGAAGATCCCGCGCGCCTCCTGCTGCAACTGTAATAACAAGCGAGTCTGCATGTCCCAATACGATGTGATCGTCATCGGCGGTGGCCCCGCCGGTTATCCCTGCGCCATTCGCGCCGGCCAGAACAAGCTCAAGGTCGCCTGCATAGACGAGTGGCAGAACAAGGACGGCTCGTACGCGTTCGGCGGCACCTGCCTCAACGCGGGCTGCATTCCTTCGAAAGCGCTGCTCGAATCCTCGGAGCTGGTCCATCGCGCGCAGCATGAGTTCGCCGTGCATGGGGTGAAGCTCGGCAGCATCGACATCGACATCGCGACCATGCAGAAGCGTCGCGCGCAGATCGTCAAGCAATCGACGCTCGGCATCGCCGGTCTCTTCAAGGGCGCGGGCGTCACCGGTCTGCAAGGACACGGCAAGCTGCTCAGCGGCAATCGCGTCGAGTTCACGGGCAAGGACGGCAAGAAAGAAGAGCTGACCGCGAAGCACGTCGTGCTCGCCGCCGGTTCCGCGCCGATCGAGCTGCGGAGCTTGCCGTTCGACGGCAAGCAGATCGTCGACTCGTGGGGCGCGCTCGAATTCGATGCCGTGCCGAGGCGTCTCGGCGTGATTGGCGCCGGCGTGATTGGTCTGGAGCTTGGCAGCGTATGGAAGCGCCTGGGCTCCGAGGTCGTCGTGCTGGAAGCGCTCGATGCGTTCCTGCCGATGGCCGATGGCGCAGTGTCCAAGGAAGCGCTGAAGCACTTCAAGAAGCTCGGGCTCGACATCCGCCTCGGCGCCAAGGTCACCGGTGCGGATCAGGGCGCCGGCGGCGTGAAGCTGAAGTACACCGATGCGAAGGGCGAGCAGACCGTCGAAGTCGACAAGGTCGTCGTGGCGATCGGCCGCCGTCCGTATTCCAAGGATCTGCTCGGCGAAGGCACGGGCGTGCAAGTCGACGAGCGCGGCTTCGTAACCGTCGATCATGAGTGCCGGACCGCCGCAGCGAACGTCTGGGCCGTCGGCGACCTGGTGCGCGGGCCGATGCTCGCTCACAAAGGTAAAGAAGAGGGCGTGATGGTCGCCGACCTGATCGCCGGCAAGTTCGGCGAAGTGAACTACAAGGCGATTCCCTCGGTGATCTACACCGCGCCGGAGATCGCCTGGGTCGGGCTCACCGAGGAAGAGGTCAAGAACAGCGGTCGGCCGTACAAGACCGGCTCGTTCCCGTTCCTGGCGAGCGGCCGCGCCCGAGCAATGGAGGCGACTGCCGGCTTCTGCAAAGTCGTCTCGGCGAGCGACGACGACGAGATTCTCGGCGTGCACATCATCGGCCCGATGGCTGGCGAGCTGATCGCCGAAGCGGTGCTCGCGATGGAGTACTCGGCAAGCACCGAGGACCTGCAGCGGACCATGCACGCGCATCCGACGCTGTCCGAGGCCTTGCACGAGGCGGCCCTGAACGCGGACAAGATCGCGATCGACTTTCCGAACAAATAGCACTGTGTCACTCTCGCCTCCTCGCCAGAGGAGGCTTGAATGCTGAAGATCTACGGTCATCCCGGCTCGCGTGCCGCCCGTCCCTTGTGGGTCTGTCGCGAGCTCGGTCTGCAGTACGAGCACGTTCCGACCCATTTCGCCGACGGCGGCACGAAGTCGGCCGAATTCCTGGCGATCAATCCGGCCGGGCGCATTCCTGCGATCGACGACGGCGGCTTCCGTCTCGCCGAGTCGATGGCGATCAACATCTATCTCGCGAAGAAGCACGGCGGCGAGCTCGCGCCGCAGTCGCTCGAAGACGAAGCGCGCATGCTGCAGTGGTCGTTCTGGGCCATGACCGAAGTCGAGAAGTCGCTGCTGGCGATCTTCATGCAACGTGCTGAGCTGCCGCCGGGCAGTGCAGTCGAGAAATACTTCCGTGAGCGCGCACCGAAGGATCCGGCCATCGAGCAGGCCGCGATCAAGGCGCTGGAGCATCCGCTGTCGGTGCTGAATGGTCACCTGGCGAATCAGCAGTACCTGCTTGGCGACAGCTTCACGCTCGCGGACCTGAACGTCGCGTCGGTGCTGTCGATGGGTCTCGCAGCGAAGTTCGACTTCAGCGGATACCCGAACGTGCAGCAATGGCTCACGCGCTGCGTCTCGCGTCCTGCCGCGCGTCCGCCGAAGAAATCATGAGCGGCCCGGCCAACGTCAATCCAGACGCGCTGCTCTCGCGCGAGTTGGGTGTTCGGCAGTTCGCCGCCAACATCTTCAACTACACGGTCGGCAGCGGAATCTTCTCGCTGCCGGCATTCGCGGTGATCGGCCTGGGCGGCGCGGCGCCGCTCGCCTACGTAGCGTGCGCAATCGTGATCGCGCTGGTCGTGCTCTGCTTCGCGGAGTCCGGCAGCCGCGTTTCATCGACGGGCGGCGCGTATGCCTATGTCGAAACGGCGCTCGGCCCGATGGCTGGGTTTGTCGCCGGTTGCCTGGTGTTCACGACGGGCTGGTTCGCTGCGGCTGCGGCTATCACTGCGGTCGTGCGCTCGCTCCTGGCGCTGACGAGCGGTGCACCGGGCTGGGTCACGCAAGTGTTGATGGTGGTCGTGGTGGCGATCCTGGTGACGCTCAACATGCGCGGCGTGCGCAGCGGAGCACGTCTGCTCCAGACGCTCACCGTCGTGAAGCTGGTGCCGTTACTGTTATTCGTCGGCATCGGCGTGTTCTTCATCGACACCAGCAACCTCGCTTGGGAGAGCGTGCCAAGCGCCGGCACGGTGCTGAACACCGCCGGCATCATGATCTACGCGTTCTCTGGCATCGAAGGCGCTTCTGTGCCGAGCGGCGAGGTGAAGAATGTCTCGCGCACCGTACCGCGGGCGATCTTGCTGGCGCTCGGCGCCGCGACCGTCATGTATCTCGCGATTCAGTACGTGGCGCTCGGCATCATGGGGCCCGCACTCGCAAACACTGGTAATACGCCGTTGGCCGAAGCCGCGGGCGTGGCGCTCGGTCCGGTCGCGCGCACGATCATGATTTTCGCGGCAGTGATCTCGATGTTCGGCTACCTGAGCGCCAACGTTTTGTCGGAGCCACGCGGCCTGTTCGCCATGAGCCGCGACGGCTTCCTGCCGCGAGTGCTGTCGTCGGTTCATCCGCATTTCCGCACGCCGAACCGCGCGATCGGCATCTATGGCGTGATGGTCGTCACGGTCGCGCTCGCCGGCAGCCTGATGACCAGCATCGACGGCTTCAAGTGGCTCACGGTGTTCGCGAACCTGGCTGCGCTGGCGCTGTATTTCCTGTGCGCCATTGCGACGCTGGTGCTGCGCAAGCGCGATGTGCGCCAGGATGGGCAGCCGTTTGTCATTCCTGGCGGACCTATCGTGCCGATCGCTGCATGCGTTGCGATCACGTGGCTGTTCTACGAGACCGTTACCGGCAAGGATGGCAGCGATCAGCTCAAAGGCATGGTCATCGCGCTGCTAGTGATCTTTGCGCTGTACGGTTTGCGCGCGCTGCGTCTCAGGTTCTGGTCACCGGCGACAGCTGCTGAGAAATAAGATGTTGCGGCGGCACCCGCTGCTGTTTGCCGAGTGGCTCGTCGCCTGCAATCTGCTGCGGCGGGCGAGGGCACACGCACCGGTTGTCCTCGGCGCAAGCGTCGGCATCCTCGCCGCCGTTGCCGTCGTCGTTCTGACCTTCGCGCCGCGGTTTCGCGGAGTGTTTGAGGCTTTGCTCGACTATCGCGCGCTGTTGATCGCGGCTGTCGGTCTATACGCGGCGTTCACCGTCGGTAAGCAGCGCGAGCGAGCGGAGGTTCGCTACACGCAGTTCTGGCTCGCAGCCGCACCAGTGCGTCAGTACAGCCGCACGCTGGCGATTCTCGTCGTGACACTGCTACCGCTTGTCGCTCAATTGCTCGGCGCATGCGTGATGCTCGCGGCGCTGGGCGTTGCCGGCGAAGTCCACGCGACCGTAGTCGGAAAGGTAATGCTCTGGATCGCGCTGGCGACCGCGATCGGCTCAATCGTCGGCTGGTGGTCGGCGCGACGCTCGCGTGCCGATGCGCTGGAGGGCTCGCGCTATGTCGGCGCGATCAAGCCTCGGAACGAAACGCTGCCGTCGGCTGCCGCGCTGTCTGGATGGCCGGTCGCGCAAGTCCGGGCATGGGGACGGCCGGAGAATCTGCGCATCCTGGTGCTGATTCCGGCACTGTTCGCGGTGCAAGCAGGCTCGTCCGCGGTTCACGGTCTCAGCGTTCTTGCGATCTGGGTGCTCGGCGGCTACCTGGGCGGCCTCTTGCGAGCGGTGTGGCACACGGCGCGCTCGGCTTCCGCCTGGCTGCGTTCGACACCGATCCCGTTCGCGCAATTCGCATGGGCAATGACGCGCAAGGCGTTGCTGCATCAGTTGGTCGGGACAGCGGTCGCTGCCGCGGTGCTGATCAGTCTCGGGGCTCCCTTGGCGAACGCGTTGTATCTCGGTGCGCTGTGGCTCGCGATCGTGCTGCTCTCGTACAGCATCTTCGTGGTGGATGCGTATCGCGCGCGGCCGCCGCTCATCAGGCTGGTGTTGTCGTTCGCCACGCTGGCGATCGTGGAAGCGCGCCAACACGGCTGGTCAATTCCGCTCGCGGCGTTGTTGGCCGCGTGGCACTTGCGCGCAGGAGCGAAGACATGACTTCGATCGTGCTGGACGTTCGTGACGTGCACGCCCGCTACGGCAAGCAGGAAGTGCTGCGGGGAGTCACCCTGCAAGTCCGCACCGGGCAATGGTTCTGCCTGCTCGGGCCGAACGGCGTGGGCAAGAGCACGTTGCTTCATTGTGTCGCTGCCCGATTGGTGCCGAGCGCCGGCGACATTCTGGTGTGCGATCACTCGGTGCGGACGAGCACCGTCGATGCGAAGCGCAAGCTGGGCTACGGCTGCGCGCCGGAACAGCTGCCGGGTCTGCTGACAGGGCGGCAATGCCTGGAGGTGTATGCGAGCGCGAAAGAGCTGGAGTGCGTCGATCCGGAAGTGATCGAGCTTGCAGAGGCGCTCAAGTTCACGATGTATCTCGACCGCTTCGTCGACACGTATTCGCTCGGCACACGGCAGAAGTTGTGCGTGCTGTTGGCATTGCTCGGCCAGCCAGAACTCATCGTCCTCGACGAGGCGTTCAACGGCCTGGATCCGGCGAGCGCGCTGGTTGTGAAGCGGCATCTGCAGGAGCGTCTGGCGGCGAATCGCTGCGCGGTGCTGCTGGCGACGCATTCGCTCGACATCGTCGAACACTATGCGGACAAAGCGGCGTTGCTGCTCGATGGCAAGGTCGTGCGCGAGTGGAGCGACAGCGAGATCGCAGCGATGCGAGAGCAGGGAGCCGCGAGGTTCGAAGAAGCGTTGGCGGGCGAGTCGAGCTAGGCCTTGCGGCGGGCGCTGACGACGTTCGGCAATCCCTGCATCCGACCCAGCACGCGCGACAACTCCTCCAGATCGCGCACCGTGATCCGCAGCACGATCTCAGCCATGCCCTCGCGCTCGTCGGTCACCACGTTCATCGCCTGAATGTTGATCTTCGAGTCCGCCAGCACCGCACTGATGTCCCGCACCAGCCCGCGTCGATCGAACGCACGCACGCTCACGTCGATCGGGAATGCGCGTTCGCCTTGCTTGCCCCATTCCACCGCAATCACGCGTTCAGGATGCGACACTTGCAGCCGTCGGAAGCTGGCGCAGTCGTCGCGATGGATGCTGACGCCGCGCCCCATCGTGATGTAACCGGCGATGCCCTCCGGCGGCACCGGCCCGCAGCAGCGTGCGAAGCTCGACAGCAGGTCGCCGACACCTTCGATCGTGATTCCCGACGTTTCCTGCGCGCTCACCACCGGCCGGCGCGCCACGGGCGAGGGCAGCTCCTGCGGCTTGGCGCGACGCTGGATCGCACCGATGATCTGCGCGACGGTGATCTCGCCTTCGCCGATCGCGAGATACAGCTGCTCGGCCGTCGTGACGTTGAACTCGCCGATCAGCTCCGGCAGCGTGATGCTGTGAATCGCGAGCCGTTGCAGCTCGCGCTCCAGGATCTGCTTGCCCTGCTGCCGGTTCTGCTCCTCGTCGAGCTTGCGGAACCAGGCGCGCACCTTGCTACGGTTCCGCGGCGAAGCGAGATAGCCGAGCGAGGGCACCAGCCAGTCGCGGCTCGGGTTCAGTTGCTTGCTGGTGACGATCTCGACCTGATCGCCGTTCGCGAGCACCGTATTCAGGGGCACCATGCGGCCGTTGACCTTGGCGCCGCGGCAGCGGTGGCCGAGATCCGTGTGCACGTGATATGCAAAATCGAGCGGTGTCGAGCCTCGTTGCAACTCGATCACCTCGCCGCGCGGCGACAGGGCATAGACGCGGTCCTCGAACACTTCCGATCGCACGCGCTCCAGGAAATCGCCGTCGCTCTCCTGCCGCTCGCCGGGTTCCAGCAGCTGGCGCAACCAGACGATCTTCTGCTCGTAGGCCGGGTTCGCGCGGCCGCCTTCCTTGTAGCGCCAGTGCGCAGCGACACCCAGCTCCGCGTGCTCGTGCATCTCACGCGTGCGGATCTGGATCTCCAGCGGCAACTTGCCGGGCCCGATCACCGCGGTGTGCAACGAACGATAAGCGTTGTCCTTGGGCGTCGCGATGTAGTCGTCGAACTCGCCAGGAATATACGGCCACAGCCCGTGCACCACGCCGAGCGCCGCATAGCAGTCCGCGATCGAGGCAACGAGCACGCGCACCGCGCGCACGTCGAACACCTGATCGAATTGCAGACCCTTGCGCTGACTCTTCCGCCAGATGCTGTAGATGTGTTTCGGGCGCCCGGCGATGTCGCCCTCGATCTGCGCCTTCTTCAGCTCCACTCGCAGGGTCGCGATGACTTCTTCGATGTAGCGCTCGCGGTCGCCGCGCTTGGACGCGAGCCAGCCCGCGACCCGCTTGTAGTTGTCGGGTTCGAGGTAGCGGAAGCTCCAGTCCTCGAGCTGCCATTTGAGCTGCCACACACCCAGTCGGTTGGCGAGCGGCGCGTAGACCTGGCGCGTCTCATACGCCAGCCGCTGGCGCTCGGCCTCGGGCGCATCCTTGCTCTCACGGAGCTTGTGCAGCTGCGCGGCGAGCTTGATCAGCACTAGTCGCGGATCGGTGACGATCGCGAGCAGCATCTTGCGCAGGCCTTCCGACTGATTCCCGGACAGCGACGGCGCGCCGCTCGCGGGCGCCGCGATGTTCAGCGAGCCGAGCCGCTGCAATTCAGTCGCGATACGTGTGGCAGCAGGTCCGACCAGCGCCTCGGCGCGCTCCGTGGGCAGCGCGTGCGCTTCCAGCAGCGCGAACAACATCGCGCCGCGGAGGATTTCCTCGTCGTCCGTCAGCTCCGCGACGATATCGACGATCGCACGGCCGCTCGCGACGGCACGCTCGTCGGTCGCGCTCTGCGCCAGGCGCACCAGCACGTCGGCGAGCTCACGCGAGCCACGCGCGGTGCTGTCGGGAGTAGTTTCGAGGGATGACATGCCACTGAATCGGCTGCAAAAAACCCTGCGATCAGCGTGTCGGTTTGCAACCGTTGCCGCTATCATACGGCACCGACATCAACGTCGTAGCGGAGGAATCCTTGCGCAGACTCAGGCGCCCGCAGAGTCTTGCCGAGCTGGCGCTGCCGCAGCGTCCCGGAGCATTGCCGGCGCAGGTGCGGATCCTCGGCCTCGACCCAGGATCGCAACGCACCGGCTACGCAGTCGTTGAGACGCAAGCGGGGCGCATTGCCTACATCGTCAGCGGCGCCATCCGGACCCGCGGCGAATCGCTGGCCGAGCGTCTGCAGGAGATTTTCGTCGGCGTCGAGTCGCTGACGAGCGAATTCCGCCCCGACGAGGTCGCCATCGAGCGCGTCTTCATGCACCGAAACGCCGACAGCGCGTTGAAGCTGGGGCAGGCGCGAGGTGCGGCTCTGAGTGCGACCTTCGCTGCCCGGCCGCGAGTGTTCGAGTACGCACCGCGCGAGGTGAAGCTCGCAGTGGTCGGCACCGGCGGCGCGCAAAAGGAACAGGTTCAGGTAATGGTCAAACGTCTGCTCAACATCGCCGGCCCGCTGGCCGAGGACGCCGCCGACGCGCTGGCCATCGCCCTGTGTCACGCACATTCCCGGCGGCTGCACGGGCTCGTGTCGCTGGCGGTGGGCACGGCTCGATGATCGGCTTCCTGCGCGGCCGCCTGACCGCGAAACAGCCCCCGCAACTGGTGATCGACGTCGGCGGAGTGGGCTACGAGGTGGAGGCGCCGCTGCCGGTCTTCTACGACCTGCCGCCGGCCGGCAGTGAGATCACGCTGTTCACGCAACTGATCGTGCGCGAGGACGCGCACATCCTGTTCGGCTTCCGCACCGAGCGCGATCGCCGGCTGTTCCGCGAGCTGCTCAAGGTGTCGAATGTCGGGCCGAAGCTGGCGCTCACGCTGCTGTCGGGCATGAGCGTGGACAACTTCATCATGTGCATCGAGGCCCAGGACATCGACACGCTGGTGCGCATTCCGGGCGTCGGCCGCAAGACCGCGGAGCGTCTGGTGGTCGAAATGAAGGACCGGATCCAGGGATTCGGCGAGATGACGGCCGTGATCGCGGCGGGGAGCGGAACCCAGCCGGCCGCGGTCGGTCCACAAGCGGAGGCATTCAGCGCACTGGTGGCGCTCGGTTACAAACCCGCCGAAGTCACCCGGCTGCTGAAAGGCGTCGACGCGTCGGTGCAGACGACTGAAGAACTGATCCGCAAGGCGTTGCAGGCAGCGGTAGCGAAATGATCGAGCAGGACCGCATCGTATCGGCAGGCACGCAGGGCGACGAGGCTGCGTTCGATCGTGCCGTGCGCCCGAAAAAACTCGCGGACTACGTCGGCCAGACCGCGGTCAAGACGCAGATGGAGATCTTCATCCAGGCCGCGCGCAACCGCCGCGAGGCGCTCGATCACGTGCTCATCTTCGGCCCGCCGGGTCTCGGCAAGACCACGCTCGCGCACATCGTCGCGAACGAGCTCGGCGTGAATCTGCGGCAGACCTCCGGCCCGGTGATCGAACGTCCGGGCGACCTGGCGGCGCTGCTCACGAATCTGCAGCCGAACGACGTGCTGTTCGTCGACGAGATCCATCGCTTGAGCCCGGTCGTCGAGGAGATCCTGTACCCGGCGATGGAGGACTTTCAGCTCGACATCATGATCGGCGAGGGTCCTGCGGCACGCTCGATCAAGCTCGATCTGCAGCCGTTCACGCTCGTCGGGGCCACTACGCGCGCAGGACTGTTGACCTCGCCACTGCGGGACCGCTTCGGCATCGTGCAGCGGCTGGAGTTTTACGATCAGGGAGAGTTGCAGCGGATCGTCACGCGCTCGGCCACGATCCTCGGTGTGCCCACCGACACCGGCGGCGCGGCCCGCATAGCGCAACGCTCGCGGGGAACTCCGCGTATCGCCAATCGATTGCTACGGCGCGTGCGCGACTATGCCGAAGTGAAGGCCGGCGGCCGCATCACCGACGAGGTGGCCCAGGCGGCGCTGGACATGCTCGACGTGGACCCGCTGGGCTTCGACGTGATGGACCGCAAGCTCCTGCTGACGATCATCGAGAAGTTCGACGGCGGCCCGGTCGGCGTCGAGAGTCTCGCAGCGGCGCTCGGTGAGGAGCGCGGCACGATCGAGGACGTGATCGAGCCGTACCTGATCCAGCAAGGTTTTGTGATGCGCACCGCGCGCGGCCGCGTCGCCACCCGTAACGCCTACCAGCATTTCGGCCTGAAAGTGCCGGAGCGCGCGAGCGCAACGCTGGAGCTGTTCAAGGGGGAATGAGTGACGAGGGTCACGAGGGTCACGAGAGTGACGTCAGAACGACTCACGTGACTTCCGTGACTCACGTGACCCTCGTGACTCCTTTTGTCTGGCCTGTCCGCGTGTACTGGGAGGACACCGATGCCGGCGGCATCGTGTACTACGCGAACTACATGAAGTTCATGGAGCGCGCCCGGACCGAATGGCTGCGCGCGCTCGGCGTCGATCAGGTGCGGCTCAAAGAGGAGCACGGCTTGATCTTCGTGGTGGTCGACGTGGAGGCGCACTATCGCAAGCCGGCGCGCTACGGTGACCAGCTGCAGGTGACTTGCAAGGTCCACCAGACCTCGCGGGCCAGCCTGACGTTAGACCAGGAGGTCTTTCGTGACGCCGTTGGCAGTGAGCTATTGCTCGACGGGCGCGTGCGGGCCGCATGCCTCGATGCGCAGACCTATCGCCCGCGGCCGCTGCCGCAGGAGCTGTGGAAGCAGATCAATGCAGGAGATCGGTGAATGATGAATCAGGGCCTGAATCCGCTGGAGCTGGTGCTCAACGCCAGCGTCATCGTGCAGATCGTCATGGCGCTGCTGCTGCTGGCGTCGATCGTGTCGTGGTCGATCATGCTGCGCAAACGCGCGGAGCTGAAGCGCGCGCGCACCGACGCCGACAAGTTCGAAGAAGTGTTCTGGTCGGGCGGCGACCTGACGGCGATGTTCCGCGCCATCGACCAGGGCCGGCGCGTGACCAAGGGCATGGAGGCCATTTTCGAATCCGGTTTTCGCGAGTTCCAGCGCATGCGTCAGCAGGGCGGCTTCCCGTCGGCGCAGCTCATCGAAGGCGCACGTCGCGGCATGCGCGTCGCGCTGTTGAAAGAGAGCGACCGGTTGGAGCACAGCCTGTCGATGCTCGCGACGGTCGGCTCCACCAGCCCTTACGTCGGCCTGTTCGGCACGGTGTGGGGCATCATGAATGCATTCCACGGCCTCGGTAACGTGCAGCAGGCCACGCTCGCGATGGTCGCGCCCGGTATCGCCGAAGCGCTGATCGCGACGGCGATGGGTCTGTTCGCCGCCATCCCGGCCGTCATCGCTTACAACCGGTATGCGGACCAGGTCAGCCGCATCGAGTTGCGCTACGACACGTTCGTCGAAGAGCTGTCGACCATCCTGCAGCGTCACGCGACGTCGCCGCGGGCCGGCCACGCGCCTGCCGCCGAGGCGCACGCATGATGCAGTCAGGAAACCGGCGCGGCCGCCGGCTGATGGCCGAAATCAACGTCGTGCCGTACATCGACGTGATGCTGGTGCTGCTGATCATCTTCATGATCACCGCACCGCTGCTTACGCAGGGCATCAAGGTGGATCTGCCGAAGGCGGGCGCGGAACCGATACCTTCCGAAGACACGCAGCCGCTGATCCTGAGCGTCGACAAGAACGGCAATCTCTATCTGAACATCGGCAAGGACGAGGAGAAGCCGGTCGGCGAGGAGGTCGTCCTGGAGCGCGTTGGTGCCGTCCTGCGACGCGAGCCGAAGACGCCGGTGCTGGTGAAGGCGGACCAGAACGTGCCGTACGGGCGCGTGGTCGCGGGCATGGTGTTGCTGCAGCAGGCGGGGGCCGAGAAGGTCGGCTTCATCACCGACCCGGTCGACACGAAGCGGCGGCCCCAACGCTGACCGGCGATGGCGGAGTTCATCAGCAAACACTGGGTTTACCTGATCGGGGCGGTGCTGCTGCACTTCGCTTTCGCTGCCGTGTTCGGGCTCACGATGGTCAACATCTGGAGCAAGCCGCTGAAGCCGACGCTGGCGATCGAGGCCGTGGTCGTCGACCGGTCCGTGATCGACCGTGCCGCGCGCCAGCAGCAGCGCGAGAAGCAGCAGGAACGCGAACGGCAACAGGCGGAGCAGCGCCGGCAACAGGAAAAACGCGACGCGGAGCAACGTGCCGAGAAAGAGCGTCAGCAGGAGCAGAAGCAGCGCGAGGTCGAGCAGCAGCGTCGCCAGGCCGAAGAACAGCAAGCGCGCGAAAAGCAGGAAACAGAGCGCAAGGCCCAGGCCGAGGCGGATCGTCAACGCAAGGCCGAGGCGGAACAGAAACGCGTCGCCGAGATCGAACGCAAGCAGAAGGAAGAAGCCGAACGCCGCAAAGCTGCTGACGATGCCAAGCTGCAGCAGCAACGCGAAGCGGATTTGCAGAGTCAGATGGCAGAGGAAGAGGGTCGGAACCAGGCTGCAAATGCCGGGCTGCTGAATCAGTACATCGCAATGATCCAGCAGGCCATCGTGCGCAACTGGAACCGCCCGCCCTCGGCGCGGGCCGGGCTGGAATGTACGGTGAGAGTCGCGCAGACCCCGAGCGGCACAGTGCTGTCCGCGCAGGTCGACAAGTGCAACGGCGATGCAGCGGTGAAGCAGTCGATCGAAGCCGCGGTGCTCAAGTCCTCGCCGCTGCCGCCGCCGCCGGATCCGCGGGTGTTCGAGCGGAACCTGGTGTTCGTGTTCAAGCCGCAAGACGATTGACGTAAAGATTGAGATCCGGAGGAAGAGAATGCTGAACCTCGTTCGGTCGCTCGCACTGCTCGCCATCGCGGCGTTCGTCGCGCCCATCGCCAACGCCCAGCTCGTGATTGAGATCACGCGCGGCCAGGAGAACGCGGTGCCGATCGCCGTCGTGCCGTTCGGCTGGGAATCGGCCAATGCGGCGCCGTTCGACGTCGCGGAAGTCGTCGCTGCCGACCTGCAGCGCAGTGGCCGCTTCGCGCCGCTGGATCGCAAGGACATGATCGACCGGCCGACGGCCGGCGATCAGATCCGCTTTCAGGACTGGCGCTATCTAAAGAGCGATTTCATCGTCGTCGGCAAGCTCACGCCGAATGGTGCGGATCGCTACACGGCACAGTTCGAGCTGTTCAATGTGCTCAACGGCCAGCGCCTGACCGGGCAGACGGTGTCAGCCACCGCGAGCTCGATGCGGGCCATGTCGCACCGGGTCGCCGACATCATCTTCGAGCAGCTCACGGGGATTCGCGGCGCGTTCTCCACGCGCATCGCCTTCGTCAGCGCCGAGGGCACGCCGCCGAAGCAGCAGTACACGCTCATCGTGGCCGATGCGGACGGCGAGAATCAGCAGAAGATCGCGAGCTCGACCGAGCCGATCATGTCGCCAGCCTGGTCGCCAGACGGCCAGAGCCTCGCGTACGTGTCGTTCGAGAGCAAGGCGTCCGCGATCTACGTGCAGGTGCTGAAGACGGGTGAGCGTAGTCGCGTTTCGGCGCGTGCCGGCATCAACGGTGCGCCGGCGTGGTCTCCGGACGGCGGTACGCTGGCCCTGACGTTGTCGCGCAAGGACGGCGACGTCGACGTCTATACGCTGAAACTGTCGAGCCAGACGCTGACGCGGATGACGTTCGACCCCGGCATCGACACCGAACCGAGCTGGTCCGCCGACGGTAACAAGCTCTACTTCTCGTCCGACCGTGCCGGCAGTCCGCAGATCTATGAGGTCGACGTCGACCAGCCACAACGTGCAACGCGCGTGACCTTTGACGGTAACTACAACGCGAGGCCGCGATTGTCGCCCGACGGCAAGCAGCTCGCGGTAGTGCACCAGGATAGCGGCAACTTCCGCATCGCCGTCCTCGACCTCAAGACCAAAGGCATGCAGGTCTTGTCCGGCGGCCGGCAGGACGAGAGCCCGAGCTTCGCGCCGAACGGCGCGACGCTCATTTACGCGACACAGGATCGCGGTCGTGGCGTGCTGGCGACGGTGTCGGTCGACGGCAGGGTCCAGCAGAAGCTGGCTGCGAGCACCGGCGACGTGCGCGAACCGGTGTGGTCGCCGTTCCCGGCCAGCAAGTGAACAGGCTTTGTGGCAGAATTTCGCGCGATTTTTGCGGTCTTACCCTTCGTTTTCCGTGTTCGTAGGAGAGGTGAATGCGTGTAGCGCAACTGATGCTGATCGTGATGATGAGTGGCTTCGCCCTGGCAGCCTGTAAGACAAAGCCCCAGACATTGCCCGATGCCAGCAACGCGCCTGAGCAGACTGGTGCCAACACCAACAGCGCCGGCAGTGCCGATACGACCGCGCGTGCCTTGCCCGCGGACGAGCAGTTGAAACAGACAGCAATCCAGACCGGCACGATCATCTACTTCGATTACGACCGCGCCGAAATCAAGCCGGAATTCGTGCCGATCGTGACCGCGCATGCGAAGTACCTCAACGCGAACAACGCCAACAAGATTCGTCTCGAAGGCCATTCGGACGAGCGCGGCTCGCGTGAGTACAACATCGGTCTCGGCGAGCGCCGCGCACAGGCCGTGCGTCGAGCACTGATGCTGCAGGGTGTGACCGAAGCGCAGATCACCACGGTGAGCTACGGCGAGGAGCGCCCGGCAGTGCAGGGGAGCGACGAGGCCGCTTACGCGAAGAATCGTCGCGTCGAACTGGTCTACGGCCGCTAGGCCCACGTCGAGCAGGATCACCATGACCACACTTCGACTCGTGACCGCTGCCGCCGCCTGCGTATGGCTCGCGGGCTGCGCAACGACGCCGCCGGAAGAAGATCCGGTGGTCCAGAAGCTCACGGAGCTGGATAGCCGGCTGCTGCGCATCGAGCGCGTGCTGGCCAACCAGAGCCTGCTCGACTTGTCGCAGCGACTCGAGGCGGCGCAGGTCGAAACACGCATGCTCCGCGGCGTGCTGGATGAGTTGCAGCACCAGGTGCAGCAGCAACAGACCCAGCAACGCGACATGTACGGCGACGTCGATCGTCGACTTGCGGCGCTCGAAGGCGGCGGTGCTCGTGCTGCTGCGAGCACCACCAGCAGCTCCGATCTGCCGGTGCCGGAGGGTGACGATCGGGCGAACTATCAGGCCGCGTTCGATCTGCTGAAGGACGGCAAGTACCCCGAGGCGATCAGCGGCTTCAAACAGTTCCTGACGAAGTTCCCGACCAGCGCCCTGGCGGACAATGCTCAGTACTGGCTGGGCGAGGCGCACTACGTCACCAAGGCGTATCCCGATGCCTTGCGCGACTTCCGCACAGTGCTCGAAAAGTATCCGGACTCGCGCAAGACGCCGGACGCGCTGCTCAAGATGGGTTTCTGCAATTACGAGCTGAAGAACTGGTCGGAAGCGCGTTCGTCGCTGAACCAGGTCGTGCAGCGCTTCGGCGATACCACGGCTGCCCGTCTCGCGAGCCAGCGGCTCGCGAAGATGGATGGGGAAGGAAGGTGAGCAGTGGGTGCTGCGCCGTCATCGGCGGCGCCGCCTGCTGAGCAGGCAGCGGCTGCCCGGGTCAAGATTACCGAGATCTTCCTGTCGATCCAGGGCGAGGCGGACAGCGTCGGCTGGCCCACCGTCTTCGTCCGACTCACCGGTTGTCCGTTGCGTTGCCAGTACTGCGACACGCAATACGCGTTCTACGGCGGCGAATGGCTCAGCCTCGATGAAGTCCTCGGCAAGGTGGCGTCGTTCCAGACCCGCTATGTGTGCGTGACGGGCGGCGAGCCGCTGGCGCAGAAGGGCTGCTTCGATCTGCTGCGTCAACTCTGCGATGCCGGTCATCGGGTGTCGCTCGAGACGAGCGGGGCGATCGATATCAGCAAGGTCGATCCGCGCGTGATCCGCGTAGTCGACGTCAAGACGCCGGGCAGCGCCGAGGAAGCGCGCAATCGACTGGAGAATCTCGACCTGCTGCGCGCGGACGAGCAGATCAAGTTCGTGATCTGCAGTCGTGCAGATTTCGAGTGGTCGCGAGACCTCGTGCGCTCGCGGCACCTGATGGATCGTTGCACCGTCTTGTTCAGTCCGAGCTATGGACAGGTTGAGGCGCGCGATCTCGCGCAGTGGGTTCTCGACGAACGGCTCCCCGTGCGGCTGCAGATCCAGCTCCACAAAGTGTTGTGGGGCGACACGCCGGGACGATGATGGACCGCGCAGTCGTTCTACTCTCCGGCGGCCTCGATTCCGCCACGACTCTCGCCATCGCGCGCGAGCAGGGCTGCAACTGCTACGCGCTGAGCGTCGACTATGGGCAGCGCCATCGCGCCGAGCTCGACGCCGCCGCTCGCGTCGCTCGCGCGCTGGGCGCGGTTGAGCACCGCACGTTGCGCATCGATCTCGGCGGCATCGGCGGCTCGGCCCTCACGGATCCGTCGATCGCCGTTCCCGAATCGCCGCAGATCGGCATTCCCGTCACGTATGTCCCCGCCCGCAACACCGTGATGCTGGCGTGTGCGCTCGGCTGGGCAGAGGTCCTGAACGCGCCGCGCATCTTCATTGGCGTGAATGCGGTCGATTACTCCGGGTATCCCGACTGTCGACACGTGTTTGTGGCAGCGTTCGAGCGTGTCGCCAATCTCGCGACGAAAGCCGCGGTCGAAGGCACGATGAAGTTCGAGATTGCGACGCCGCTCATCGAGCTGACGAAAGCGCAGATCGTCCGTCGCGGCATCGATCTCGGCGTGGACTTTTCGCTGACGGTGTCCTGCTACCAGGCGGACGAGCAGGGCCGCGCGTGCGGTCGCTGCGATGCCTGTCGCCTGCGACGCGACGGCTTCAAGGCCGCCGGCGTGCCGGACCCGACGCGATACTTTCAGTGAACCTGCGGAGACGTTTCGGTATCATGCGCGCCCCGCTCGATACGCCTGCTCGATTTCGTGGGTCGGTAGCTCAGTCGGTAGAGCACTGGACTTTTAATCCATTGGTCGTGGGTTCGATTCCCACCCGACCCACCAACCCCGCCGCGGCGCAACCCCTTTGTTCGCCTTGTGCTACTGCAAAAGTCGGACTATTGTCGGGACAAGCAACTCGCGAATGACTCGAACTGAAGGGGTCAAACGTATGAAAGTCAACGAGTTGCGTAGAACTGCTAACGCTCTTGCATGATTGAAAACGCGCGATCTTTAGACGAGTCCGTAGGGTTTGGGCTCGCGACCGCACCGTTCGCCGAAACGAACGACGAGGCGTTCTTTTTCCCAAGCGATCAGCACCTGCGCGCGCTGGAGTTCATGGGCCATTCGCTGTGGACCAACGCACGGCTCGGCGTCGTCACGGCCGACCATGGTTGCGGCAAGAGCCTGCTGATCAAACGACTGCTCAACGATCTCGACGAGCGCATCGTCGCCGCTGCGATCCAGCGCCAGAACATGCCTGCGCGCGATTTCCTGCTGGAGATCCTGCGCCAGTTCGGCTTCGCGCTCGAAGAAACCGACAAGACCGACCGGCGCCGTTGCCTGGAGCGCTTCATGTCGCACCAGGCGAGCATGGGCCGCATCTGTCTGCTCGTGGTCGAGAATCCGCAGGCGATGCATCCGTCGGTGCTCGAAGAATTACGGATGCTCGCTGCTGCGGAAGTCGACGGCGTGCGCGTGCTGAAGGTGCTGCTGCTCGGCCAGCCTTCCTTGAACCTGGTGCTGGAATCGCCGCGCATGGCGGAACTGGTCACCGCAAAGGCGCCGCGCTTCTCGCTCGGTCCGCTGACCGAGGATCAGACGGCTGCCTACGTTGCTCATCGCCTGCGCGCGGCCGGTGCCTCGAATCCCGATGCACTGATGCCGTACACGCTGATGGCTCACATTCACGCGTGCAGCGGCGGCGTGCCTGCTCGCATCAACAAGCTGTGCGCGCGTGCGCTCGCGTGGGCTGCGTCCGAGGGCGCTCCCATGGTGACCACGTCCGCGCTCGATCACGCGACCGAAGAACTTGGCTGGCAATACCGGCGGCCGGTAGTTGCCGAGGTATCCATCAATGCAGCAGCGCCGCCTGCGGCGCCAATGCCCCGAGCCAAGCTCGTGATCACCATGCAAGGCCTGCCGGATCGCGAAATCACGCTCGAGGGCGACCGCATCCTGCTCGGGCGCGGCGAGGAAGCAGATGTTTCGATCGACTCCGTGTTCGTCAGCCGCTACCACGCGCTGATCGTGCACGACAACGGCCAGGACCTGATGCTCGACCTCGGCAGTACCAACGGCCTGGTCGTCAATTCGCGGCGCATCCTGCGCCGGGCGCTGCGGCATCGCGACCTCATCCAGGTCGGTCCGGCGCGGGTGATGTATTTCAACGAGCACGCGGCGGCCACGGCCGGGCCGGACCCGGGCGAGACGATCTGTTTCGCGCGCCCTGGATTTCCGCACGCGGCCGGGGAAGAAGACGCCGGCGCGCTGCTCGCGTTCGGGCGGCTGGATACGTCGGGTTAGCTGTCCGACAGGGCCGCAGCGCCTAGTCACTGGTCGGTTCCTCCGCTAGAGTGTCGCCCTCCCAGCGCTGGCGTCTCCGAGTGTTTGCACCCATCCGGTTCCGGTGGTCATGCTCCGGACGGCAGCGGCTGCGCGGTCGGCTTTGAGAGAGCAACAAGAGATCCTGGCAAGTGGACTGGCGCGTACATAAGTTCGGCGGCTCCAGCGTCGCCGATGCGGTATGCATGGAGCGCGTCGCTCGCATCCTGGAGCAGGACCCGCATCCGCGGCTCGGCGTCGTGCTGTCCGCCTGCCGTGGCGTCACCGACGCGCTGCTCAACCTGGTCGCGACCGCCGAGCGCCAGGAAGGACCGCTGACCGAGCGCATCGAAGAGCTCCGCCGCCGCCACGAGTTGATCGCGGACACGCTGTTGGCCGGTAACGCCCGTACCGAATTCCTCACCAAGCTCGCGCAGGACTGCCGGGACATCGCCGGCATCCTGCACACCGTCGAGCTGATCAGCTCCGCGTCGCAGCCCGTGCGCGATCTCATCGCAGGCTACGGCGAGATCTGGTCGACACGCCTGTTCAGTGCATATCTGCGCCATCGTGGCCGCCGTCCCGGCAACGTCGAGTGGGTCGACGCGCGCGACGTCGTGTCAGTGGAATGGGGACCGCTCGGGCCGGCCGTGCGCTGGGACGTGTCGCAGGCGAACACGGACCGCATCGTGCCGCGCGACGCCTCGACGCCTGCCACCTTGATCATCACCGGCTTCATCGCGCGCGACGCGAAGGGCATACAGACGACGCTCGGCCGCAATGGCAGCGACTTCTCGGGATCGATCTTCGGCGCGCTGCTCGGCGCGGAAGAAATCCACATATGGACTGACGTCGACGGGGTGCTCAGCGCCGACCCGCGGCTGGTGCCGGACGCCAAGGTCATCGACTCGCTGTCCTACAACGAGGCGATGGAGCTCGCGTACTTCGGCGCCAAGGTGATCCATCCGCAAACGATGGCGCCGGCGGTGCTGAAGGGCATTCCGATCTGGATCCGCAACACCTTCGCGCCGGAGAAGCCCGGCACGCTGATCTGCGCCAAGCCTCAATCGGAGATTGCCGTCAAAGGCATCACCTGCATCGATCGGGTCGCGCTCGTGAACCTGGAAGGCGCCGGCATGATCGGTGTACCCGGCACCGCACACCGCCTGTTCGGCGCACTCCGCGATCACGGCATCTCGGTGATCCTGATTTCCCAGGGCAGCTCCGAGCATTCGATCTGCTTCGCGATTCCCGAAGCCGAGGCGGCGCGCGCCGAAACCGTCGTGCGCCAGGCGTTCGATCGGGAGTTGCGCGAAGGGCAGATCCAGCAGGTACAGGTCGACCCCGGCTGCAGCATCCTCGCCGTCGTCGGCGACGGCATGGCCGGCTCGCACGGCGTCGCCGCGAAAGTCTTCGGTGCGCTCGGCAACGCAGCCGTCAGCGTGCGCGCGATCGCGCAGGGCGCCTCGGAGCGCAACATTTCCGCAGTGATCGACAGCAAGTTCTCGGCTCGCGCGCTGCGCTCGGTGCATTCGAGCTTTTACCTCTCGCCGCACACGGTCTCGGTCGGGCTCATCGGCCCCGGCGTCGTCGGCAGCGTGCTGCTCGATCAGCTCGCGACGCAGGTCCAGCGGCTGTCGCGCGATCTGAAGCTCGATCTACGCGTGCGCGGCATCATGAGCTCGAAGCGCATGCATCTCGCCGATCCCGAAGTGCAGTTGCCGCGCTGGCGCGATGCGTTCGCGAGTCGCGGCGAGGCCTCGGATCTCACGCGGTTCGCGCAGCACATTCATGCCGAGTATCTGCCGCACGCGATCATCATCGATTGTTCGTCGAGCGCGGACGTTGCTGACCGCTACCCAGGCTGGCTGGCGAGCGGCATCCACATCGTGACGCCGAACAAGAAGGCGAACAGCGCGGACCTCGAGTTCTATGCGCGCCTGCACGAGGCGCGACGAGCGGGCAACGCGCACTACCTCTATGAAGCGACTGTCGGCGCGGGTTTGCCGGTCATACAGACATTGCGCGACTTGCGCGATACGGGGGACGCGATCCATCGCATCGAAGGCATGTTGTCCGGCACGCTGGCCTATCTATTCAACGTCTGGGACGGCTCGGAGCCGTTCTCCTCGGTCGTGCGTGCGGCCAAGGCGAAGGGTTACACCGAGCCGGATCCGCGCGATGACCTCTCGGGCACCGATTTCGCTCGCAAGCTGATCATCCTGGGACGCGAGATGGGGCTGCGGCTGGAGCTGGCGGACGTGCAGCTGGAAAGCCTGGTCCCGCGCTCACTGGCCAGTTGCACGGCCGAGGAATTCCTCGAGCGCCTGCCCGCATTCGACGCAGCGATGGCCGAGCGGCTGCAGGCCGCGCGCAGCCGCGATCGGGTGCTGCGCTATATCGGCTCGCTGGACGCTGCATCCGGCAAAGCCTCGGTCGGCCTCGTCGAACTGGAGCGCACGCACACGTTCGCGAACATCAATCTCACGGACAACGTCGTTCGTTTCCTGACACAGCGCTACAACCAGAATCCGCTGGTCGTGCAGGGACCCGGCGCCGGTCCCGAAGTCACCGCCGGCGGCGTGTTCGGGGACCTGCTGCGTGTCTGCGCCTACCTCGGCGTGAAACTCTGAGCATGCGTCAGGCAGCCACAGCATTCGCGCCCGCCAGCGTCGGCAATGTCGCAGTCGGGTTCGACGTGCTGGGCCATAGCTTCCAGGCGATCGGTGATCGAGTCAGCGCTCGGCGCACGGCGGAGAAGGGCGTGCGGATCGGCGCCGTCACAGGTACGACCGTGGATCTGCCCCGCGAGCCCGAGCGCAACACGGCCGGCATGGGCGTGCTGTGCATGGTCCGCGACCTGAAGCTGGATTTCGGCATCGAGCTGTCGATCGACAAAGGCATCCCGCTCGGCTCGGGCCTGGGCGGCTCGGCCGCCTCCGCGGTCGCCGCGGTCGTGGCAGCGAACGCCTTGTTGCCGGAGCCGCTCGGCAAGCTGGAGCTGCTGAAGTTCGCGATGAAGGGCGAGGCGGTCGCCAGCGGCTCGGTCCACGTCGACAACATCGCCCCGTCCCTGTACGGCGGGCTGGTGCTGACGGTCGGCATCGACAATCCCAACGTCAAACAGATCCCGGTGCCGTCGACCGTGCGCTGCGTGCTCGTGCACCCGCACATGATGCTGTCGACGCGCGAGGCGCGACAGATCCTCAATCGTTCCATCGATCTGTCCGACGTGATCTGGCAATCTGCGAACCTCGCTGGATTCCTCACCGGATGCTTCACCGGCGACTTGCAGCTGATACGGGAGTCACTTGAAGACGTGATCATCGAGCCGCAGCGCCAGGTGTTGATCCCAGGTTTCAAAGCAGTCAAGGAGGGCGCCATGACGAACGGCGCGCTCGGGTGCTCCATCTCGGGCGCCGGGCCGACCGTGTTCGCGTGGTGCGAACAACAGCACGCCGAACGCATTCGCGATGCGATGGTCGCCGGGTTCAACACCCACGGCCTCGCGAGCGATGCCTGGATCTCGACCCTCGATCCAGCCGGCGCGCGGATCCTCGAATGACCGACTGATCGCGGGCCTTCCTTGCATGCATTACATCAGCACCCGCAAAGCCGACCACGCCGTGACGCTCGGCGAAGCCATTGCGCGCGGCATCGCGCCGGACGGCGGGTTGTACGTGCCGCAGGAGTTTCCGCACTTCACGGCGCGGCAGTTCGAGAATGACGTCGAGCTGCCGCAGATAGCCGAGCGGCTCCTTGCGCCGTTCGCCGCAGGCGATCCGCTCGCCGCCGAGTTGCCCGCGATCTGCAACGAAGCTTTCACTTTCCCCGCACCGCTCGCGAGCTTGCCGAATGCGCCGGCGCCGCTGTCGGTGCTGGAGCTGTTTCACGGGCCGACCGGAGCCTTCAAGGATTTCGGGGCGCGCTTTCTTGCGGCGTGCATGGAGCGCATCCATCGCGGTCAGCGCCGCAAGCTGACGATATTGGTTGCGACTTCGGGCGATACCGGCGCCGCCGTCGCGGCTGCATTCCACGGCAAGCCGTGGGTCGACGTGGCGGTGTTGTACCCGAAGGGCCGCGTCTCAGAGCGACAGGCGCATCAGCTCGCATGCTGGGGCGGCAACGTGCGGACTTTCGCGGTCAACGGCACGTTCGATGAGTGCCAGGCCATCGTGAAAGAAGCTTTCGCGGATCCTGCGCTCGCCGAGTCGCACCAGCTGTCGTCTGCCAACAGCATCAACGTCGGCCGACTGTTGCCGCAGATGGTCTACTTCGCCAAGGCGGGTCTGGAGCTGTGGCGGGAGAGCGGCCGGCGCGCCAACTTCATCGTGCCGACCGGCAATCTCGGCAATGCGCTCGCCTGCATCTGGGCGCGGCACATCGGCGTGCCGATCGGCGAGATCGTGCTCGCGACCAATGCCAATCAGTCGATCACGGAATACCTGCGTACCGGCGACTGGCAGCCGCGGCCGAGCGTGTCGACGCTGGCGAATGCAATGGACGTCGGCAATCCTTCCAACATGGAACGGCTGCGCGACCTGCATCCGGAGTTCGACGAGCTGCAGGGGCAGATCGGCGCCTCGAGCGTCGACGACATCGAGATCCGCGGCACCATCCGCCGCGACTCGCACGAGCTCGATCGTCTGTGGTGCCCGCACAGTGCGACGGCGGCCAAGGTGTTCCGTCGGCTGCTGGCGCGTGGTGCCAGGGGCCATTGGGTGATCGTCGCCACGGCACACCCGGCGAAGTTCAACGAAATCGTGGAAGCGCAGACCGGCCGCGAGGCACCCGTGCCCGAGAGCCTGGCGCGCTTGCTGGCGTTGCCGCGTCAGGAAACGGAACTCGACCCGACGCTCGACGCGTTGCGCAGGGAGCTGCAGAAGAACTGATGATCCAGATTCCCGAACACATCCCAACCTGGTGGTACGCAGTTGCCGGCGCGGTTGCCACGCTGGCGCTGCTCGCGTGGCTCTATCTGCTGTTCCGCGCGTATCGCATTCGCAAGGCGATCGACGCGGCGATCTCCAGCGTCGCGTACGAAATGCTGAAGAACGTGCTCATCCCGAACGGCAACGGCGGCCAGATCCACGTGCATTACCTGCTGCTGACGCAGCGGGGACTGCTGGTCGCGGATCTGCTGGATCTGCCCGGCGCGATCTTCGGCGGCGATCAGATGCTCGAGTGGACGGCGATCGGCAAGAAGCGCCGCTACACGTTCACGAACCCGCAGCACGCGCTGTACGACCGCATGGCGGCGGTGCGGTTGCTGACAGGCGAAGTGCCAGTGGAAGGGCGGCTGCTCTTCACGGTGCGCAGCGAGTTTCCGAAGGGCAAGCCGCGTAATTGCCTGCGCATCGACAACATCACGCAGGATTTCCCGCCGGTCGACAAGCACCGCGGGCACACCACTGCTGCGTTCGGCGATGTGTGGGCGAACGTGAAGCGCAACGCCGAGCCGAATCCGCTGGCGGCGTGAGAGTGTCAGGCTAAAGCCTGACCCACCCTCGAACGCCGAAGTCCGTTGTGGATCAGGCTTCAGCCTGACTCTTCACTTCCGCTTCGCGTGCTCGGCCACCACGTGCGCCACGCACGCGGTCACGCGCTTCCCCGTCGCGATATCCAGGAACTCGTTCGGTCCGTGCGCATTCGAGTGCGGCCCGAGTACGCCGGTGATCAGGAACTGCGTGCGCGGGAACTTGTCGCTCAGCATGCCCATGAACGGGATCGTGCCGCCGACGCCCATGTACATCGCGTCGCGGCCGAAGAAGGTGCGCGACGCCGACTGAATCGCCGCTTCGAGCCACGGCGCGGTAGAGGGGGCATTCCATCCTCCCGCGGGTGACTCGACCTCGAAGGTCACCTTCGCGCCGTACGGCGGATCGCTCTCCAGTGCCTGCTTTACTGCTTTCGCAGCGGCTTCCCCGTCGACACCGGGCGGCAGTCGGAATGACAGCTTGAGCGCAGTGAACGGTCGCAGCACGTTGCCGGCATTCTGCAGTGATGGCATTCCTTCGGCGCCTGTAACCGACAATGTCGGGCGCCAGTTGCTGTTGAGGAGCAGCTCGTACGGATCCTCGCTCATCGGGCGCGTACCGCCGGCGAACGGCATCTTGGTGTAGACACCTTTGCCGAGCACGTTCGCGGCAGCGCGTGCCTGCTGCAGTCGATCGTCGGGGATCTTGGCCCACAGCGCATCGATCAGCTTGCCGGTTTCTGCGTTCTCCACCCGCTCCAGCAGACGACGCGCGATTCGGAAACTCGACGGCACGATGCCGCTCGCCATGCCCGAGTGCACACCTTCCGTCAGCACCTCGACGCGCAACGTGCCGACGAGATTGCCGCGCAGCGAAGTCGTACACCAGAACTGATCGTAGTTGCCGCACTCGGCATCGAGGCACACCACCAGCGACGGCTCGCCGATGCGATCCGCGAGCGCATCGATATAGGCGGGCAGATCGGGGCTGCCGCTCTCTTCGCTGCCTTCGATGAGGATGACGCTGCGCGCGTACGGAATGTTCTGGTCGGCCAACGCACGCAACGCGAGCAGCGAGCCGAATACCGCGTAGCCGTCGTCTGCGCCGCCGCGACCGTACAAGCGACCTTCGCGCAACACGGGCTTCCAGGGATCGAGGCCTTCCGCCCAGCCGCTGAACTCGGGCTGCTTGTCCATGTGACCGTACAGGAGCACGCAATCGT
This sequence comes from Steroidobacteraceae bacterium, assembly GCA_035493235.1. GTDB lineage: Bacteria > Pseudomonadota > Gammaproteobacteria > Steroidobacterales > Steroidobacteraceae > Steroidobacter. Next base: position 2,151 of record DATJIP010000040.1, on the reverse strand, counting down.
TCGAGCGGGCCGCCGCGCCGCCCGACGCGGGCACTTCGATGTACAGCAGCGGCGTCAATCCGGGCAGCCGCACGATTTCGATCTGCATGCCAGGCAGCGCGTTCTTCTCGCACCACGCTTTCATGAGCTCCGCCGCCCGCTGCATGTGACCGTGCTGCTCCCACTGTGGATCGAAATGCGCGGACTTGTTCGGAATGCGGATGTATTCGGACAGCGCCGGCACGATCGACTGGTCCCAGGTCGTGTCGATGTAGCGGCTGAGACGTTCGACGTTCATTTCAACTCTCCACGGCCGGCGCGGGCCAGCCGAATAGCGTGTGAGCGTTACGCGTCGTCAGCGACGCGAGTTCCTGCGGCGACTCGCCGCGGGCGGCAGCGACTGCCCGTAAGACATGCGGCAGGTACATCGGTTCGTTGCGACGGCTTTGCGGCTTGGGCTGCAGGTCGCGCGGCAGCAGGTAGGGGCCATCCGTTTCGATCAACAGCCGCTCGGCCGGAATCGTGCGCACGACCTCGCGCAGATGCAATCCGCGCCGCTCGTCCGAGATCCAGCCGGTGATGCCGATGTACAGCCCGAGATCGAGATACTCGCGAGCCTCCGCAGTCCCGGCAGTGAAGCAATGCGCGACGCCGCCGACCAACCGCGAGCCGTATTCGCGCAGGATTCTTAAAAAGTCGTCATGTGCATCGCGCTGATGCAGGAACACGGGCTTGCGCAACTGAACTGCGAGATCGAGCTGGCGCCCGAAGGCGACGAGTTGCGCGGGCCGCGGCGACAGATTCCGAAAATAGTCCAGTCCGCACTCACCAACGGCGACGACCTCGGGCGTTGCGGCCAGCGCGGCAAGCTCTGCCAGCGCCGACTCATCGAGCTCGGCGGCGTGATGCGGATGAACGCCCGCCGTGCAGCGGAAGCGCTGCGGGTCGCCGCGGACCAGCTCGATCGCGGCGCGCGTGCTTGGCAGCGAGCTGCCGGTGATCAGCATGTGCGTGACGCCAGCGTCAGCCGCGCGCCGGATTACGTCCGCTCGATCGCTGTCGAAACTGTCGTGGGCGAGATTGATGCCGATATCGATGAGCGGGGCGGGCAATGGTCGAATCTGCGTCAGAGGCAGCCTGTGCTATCGTTTCGGCCATGAATTGTAGTGCAACGTCCTGCGGCCTGCTGCTGACTCTGCTCGTTGCCGCCACTGCAAGCGGCGAGAGCGTCGCGGAGCTCGACGACGTCGCGTCACGCATGCAGTACGCCTTCTACACCGCCGACAGCCAGGGGATCGAAACGATCCTGAAGAATCTCGAGCAATTCCAGGTCGAGGAATCGCTGGCGGCGAACAAGGCGTATCAGCTCGCCTACGGCAACTGGAAGCTGTCGCAACTCTACTTGCAGCCGCTGGCCAATCAGAGCCCGCGGCCGAATGGGAAGTCGCTGGCGTCGAAAGCCGCACAGACGTGCGTGCGCGACGCTCGACACGCAGTTGAGCTGGACGCTTCGAATGCAGAAGCGATGGCAATCGAGGCGGTGTGTGACGGGCATTCCGCGACGGCCCGCGCCGGTTCGTCGGGATGCGCGAACAGCAAGCCGCTGCGCGCTGCGAACGGGCTCGCTCCGAATAATCCGCGCATCAAGTTCGTTCAGGCACTCTGCACGGAGAGCAAGGAGACGGATCCCGCAGCAGTGGAGCGCTGGCGCGGCGTCGTGGCGAGTTTCGAAGGCGCACCGCCATCGCGTCCGGGCAAACCCGACTGGGGCCAGGTGGAAGCGCTGACGATGCTGGGTGAAACGTACCTGCAACGCGGCGATCCAGTGGCGGCGCGCGACGCGCTCGAACGCGCGTTGGTGATGGCGCCGGACTACCGGCAAGCGCAGCAGCTTTTGCAGTCTGCCGCGACCCGGCCGCGTTGAATTACACTGTGCACGTGAACCGACGCCAGCTTCCATCCTTCAGTTCGCCGCAGCTGCAACTGTTCGACACGCGCAGCGCGGACGATCGCTGGACGGTGCGCGTCAGCGGGCGCGCGCGAAGATTGTCGGTGCGGGTTTATCCGGGCGGCAGGGTCGAAGTCGTCGTGCCGCCGGGCGCGTCACCCGCAGCCGTGCAGAAGTTCATCGGCACTCATCGGCAGTGGATTCAGCGGCGTGTCCAGGATCTC
>DATJIP010000039.1:0-5536 GCA_035493235.1 Steroidobacteraceae bacterium | reverse complement strand
CGGAATCACGATCCACGCCGAGGGTCAGCTGTGTCAGATCGTTGCTGCCGATCGAGAATCCGTCGAAGCGGCTCGCGAATGCCTTGGCAAGAATGACGTTCGACGGGATCTCGCACATGACGTAGATCTGCAGGCCATTCTTGCCGCGCACCAGACCGTTCTCGGCCATGACTGCCAGCACTCGATCGGCTTCGTCAGTCGAGCGGCAGAACGGGATCATGATGATGACATTGCGGAAGCCCAGCTGCTCGCGCAAGCGACGCAGCGCCCGGCACTCCAGCGCGAACCCCTCGCGATAACGCGGCGAGTAGTAGCGCGACGCTCCACGGAAGCCGATCATCGGGTTCGACTCCGCCGGCTCGAACTCGCGTCCGCCGATGAGATTCGCATATTCGTTGGTCTTGAAGTCGCTGGTGCGGACGATGACCGGCTTCGGATACAGCGCGGCGGCGATGCGCGCGAGACCCCGCGCCAGCCGCTCGACGAAGTATTCGGTCTTGTCGGCGTAACCCCGGGTCAACTCATCGATTGCGCTCTTTGCCTGCGGGTCAGTCAGCGTCGCATGGCGTACCAGCGCCATCGGATGCACCTTGATGTGGCTGTTGACGACGAACTCCATGCGGGCGAGCCCGACGCCATCCGCGGGCAACCGCCACCATCGAAGTGCCGCGGCAGGATTGGCGAGATTCAGCATGACCTGGGTGCGTGTCGGCGGGATTGCTTTCAGGTCGAGCTCTTCGACGCTGATCTCGGCCGTGCCTTCGTAGACGAATCCTTCCTCGCCTTCGGCGCAGGACACCGTGATTTCCTGCTCCTCGTGCAGCACTTGCGTCGCGTTGCCGGTGCCGACTACGGCCGGCAGACCGAGCTCGCGGCTGACGATGGCGGCATGCGAGGTGCGTCCGCCGTGATCGGTCACGATCGCCGCGGCGCGCTTCATGATCGGCACCCAGTCCGGATCGGTCATCGCTGTTACGAGCACCGACCCGTCGACGAAGCGGCCGATATCGCGCGCGCTGTCGAGCAGACAGACACGGCCACACACGGCCGAGTTGCCGATGCTGAAGCCGGTGGCCAGCTTGCGGCCCTTTCGACCGACGCGATAGGAGCGCAGGGCAGTCGTCACTCGCTGCGATTGCACGGTCTCGGGCCGCGCCTGGACGATGAACAGCGCTCCGGTTTCGCCGTCCTTTGCCCATTCCATATCCATGGGCATCCCGTAGTGCTGCTCGATCTGGCATGCCCAACGGCTGAGCGTCAGAATCTCCGCGTCGCTCAATACGAAGCTGGTGCGTTCTGCGCGCGAAGTCGGAACGTTGCGAGTGGCAGTGCCTTCAGTGGTCGAGTAGATCAGCTTGCGAGCTTTGTCGCCGCACTTCTTCTCGATGATCGGAACCAGCGTCGAATCCGTCAGCAGCGGCTTGAAGACCTCGTATTCATCGGGATCAACAGTGCCCTGTACGACGTTTTCACCGAGGCCCCAGGCTGCGTTGATGAGGATCACTTGGTCGCAGCCGGTTTCGGTGTCAATCGAGAACATCACGCCGGCGCCACCCAGGTCGGCCCGCACCATCTTCTGGACGCCGATCGACAGCGCCACCTTTAGATGATCGAACCCCTTGGTCTCGCGATAACTGATCGCGCGATCAGTGAACAAGGAGGCGTAGCAGCGGCGGCAGGCATCGAGCAGGTCCCGCTCGCCGCGCACATTCAGAAACGTTTCCTGCTGCCCGGCAAAGCTGGCATCGGGAAGATCCTCGGCCGTTGCGCTGGAGCGCACCGCGACGTCGGTCGCTTCGGCGCAGGACAGTGCGGACAATTTCCGATATGCCGTTCGGATAGCTGTCGCCGTCCGTTCCGGAAACTCAGCGTGCAGGAATGCGGAGCGGAGTGTCTGTCCGGCTTCCGCCAGCGGAATCTTGCGATCACGATACGCTTGCAGTGCGCGGTCGATGACCTGTCGCAGATGGTTCGTCTCGACGAATTCCCAATACGCATCCGCTGTGGTGGCAAAGCCGGGCGGGACACTGACGCCCTTCGCCTGAAGATTGCAGACCATCTCACCGAGCGAGGCATTCTTGCCGCCGACGCGAGATACGTCGTCACGGTGCAGCTCCTCGAACCAGATCACCGGCGGCGCTGTGAGCAGCGCGCGTACGGATGCCTTACCTTTGCCCACTGCCGTGCTCCTTTCTGCGTGGGGACCAGCGTAGCGACTCCGTCCGCCTTCACCACTGGGAAATCCCCGAAGCGACTACGTCGGACCACGTGCATCGGGTGCCGGTGGCAGTGGAATGTGCGGAACGAACTCGCTCAGGCTGTCCAGGCGAATCCGATAGATTTTTCCGCCACGAAGCGGAAACACCGGCGCCCATTGCCCGCCATCGCGTACGCGGATCTGCCGGACGCCGAGCCTGGCAAGATCTTCCAGGGAGTAGTCCCAACCCGTGTAGTTGCCTTCACCTTGCAGCAGTTCACGCTCGTACAAGTGCCCGAGCATGGTGATGCGCTGATCGACGCCGATCTTCTGGAAGAACCGAGTCTCGCGCGCGACCAAGGCGGCTCGCGATTGGTCCAGCTGCTGCAGCAGCTCTTGTCGCGAACGTTCCTCGAGCAGAGCGTGCTCTTCGAACTCATCCATGTGGTCGAGCGTGTCGCCGAGCACCGCTTCGAGTTCTTCCAGCGTGATCGGCTGCGTGACGCCGCCGTGCCACATCAACGAAGCACGAGATGCGAGTACCTTGGTCCGGCCAGCCGGGAACACATAGTTGGCACAGCTCGAAAAGCAGTAGGTGTCGATCTCCACGTCCAAGCCGTTGTCGAACACCCATGAGCCAAGCTGCATTCCGGCGCCAGCGCTACCGCCCTGGCTTTCGATCCACAGCGCGGTCGGTTTGGGTTGCGCGGACTCGTATAGCTCGAATACGCCGGCATTGGCTTCCGTAGTGATGATTCCACTGTATTCGATTCGATCCGCCGTGAGACGCACCTTTGTAATGATCTCGGCATCGGTGGGCGGCGCATCGCTCTGCGCCGCCGAGGCTCCGAGCGCTCCCAGACAGAGCAGCAGCACTGCCGCCAAATCTGGTTTGTGCACGAGCATCGATCGTCTGCCGACAGACGACTAGTCGGCGGCGATCTTGCGGGCTTCCGCCGCAGCGATAGCCGAGAGCACTTGCGGCATTGCTCTTTCCTCGGTCTTTTGACTGCAGCCATCACTACCGTTCGTGGTCAGCGGATACAGGGTGTTCAGGTCCGCGCAGGCTCCGCGGGCCGCGTCGCGCACCCGCGTCTTGAGCACCTTGGCGTTGCTGGGAATGGCAAGATCGAGGTCGGAGTAGCGGACTCGATGCGCCACTTCGACGAAGACCACGGGAGCGCCGAGCTCCGAGCGACCGACGACCTTCGCCGTGGGGCGCTCCGCCTGCACCGTGACCTCGCCGGTCACTGGCGTGTCGGCTGCAATCGCTGCGGTCGCCGCAATCATGGCGCCCAGTGCGATCAGCACGCCCTTTTGCACATTGTTCATCAACTTCGTCATGGCAGTGCTCCTTGAAAATCGACGACGAGACCTACCGTGACTCTGCTCCTCGCGTGCGCGGGTTACATGCGGAGTTCCGCGTGTCGATGCCGCAGTTGTCCCCATGAGCTAGACCTGCTCTCGCTTGCGCCACGGCAGCATGCTGCGCAGAACTCCGTCGTGGTCGAAGAAGTGGTGCTTGAGCGCGGCGGCGGCGTGCAGCAATGCCAACCCGAGCAGGATGTTGAACAGTATCTCGTGCACGTCCTCCAGTTGCTCCTCACTGAAGGTACCGATCGACAGCCGCGGAAGGTCGAACAGACCGAAGAAACTCAGAGGCTGCGCATCTACAGTCGCCAGCACCCAGCCGCTGATCGGTATTGCGAATAACAAGAAATAGAACGCGATGTGAACAGTGCGCGCCAGCGCGATCTCATAGGATTTCATGGTTGCCGGCGGGGCGGGTGGCAGCTCTACCACGCGCCACAGGATCCGCAGCAGTGCGAGCGCCAGGATGGCGATGCCGAGCGAGTTGTGGATGCTCGCGGCAGTGAAGACGCCGACCGGTCCGTCGCTTTGCTCCTCGGCTGCTTCCGCCAGAAAGTACTGCGCGATGATGGCCGCGACGATGATCCAATGCAGCGATGCTGCGATGAATCCGTACCGGGATCTGCTGTTGAGCCACTGCATAAATGTGCCTCGCGACAGGCGGGGTCATCCGCCGGCTGACATTAAGCGCGGATTCACGCACGCCAGCATCGTGAGCTCCGCGTAACCGCTCGTGTCCTTCCCGCATGGGCGGGGACACCGAAGGCACGCATCCTGCAGTCACGAGAGGGAGAAGCAACATGTCCACAATCAACGTCGCCGACGAGCTTCCGCCGCCACAGGACGGCAGCAGGGTTTCCTTGCTTCGCTACGTCGCGAATGCTCGTCCGCTGATTCTTCTGACGGCGCCGTTGGTCTATTCGATGATCGTGCCGTTCGCGCTGCTGGATCTCGGCGTGACGCTCTACCAGCTCGTGTGTTTCCCCGTCTACGGAATCGCCCGCGTTCGGCGTGCCGACTATCTGATCTTCGATCGCGCGCGCCTGCCGTATCTCAATCTTCTCGAAAAGCTCAATTGCGCCTACTGCTCGTATGCCAATGGCGTCATCGGGTATGTACGAGAAGTCGCGGGCCGCACGGAGCAATACTGGTGTGCCATCAAGCACTCCAAGACAGTGCCAGCGGCGCACGATCACTACGAGGAGTTCACCTCGTACGGGGACGCCGGCGCTTTTGAGACAAAGCGCGCGGCGTTACGCGACCAGCTCTCGCAGTAGGAGCTGTTCGTTCGACGCTCCTCGACGCTCTTGCCCGGAATCAAGACTCTGGCCCGTCGAGCGCTGGCGCCGCAGCTCGTACCCACTGGGCGCCATCCCGGTACTCACGCACATGGTCCTGCAAACAGCGCTTCACGATGTCGAAAGCGTCGTGCAACGCCACGTAGACGTCGGCGTGTGCCGTGTCAACCATGCGCTCGCTATGCACGTTGATCTCCGCGCCGGGCAAGCTCAGCGAGATCTTGACGTTGAACGGCGCGCCTTTGTGGCGGTGAGCCGCCGGTGCTTCGACGATCACCTGACAACTTGTGATGCGCTGGTGGAACCGCTCCAAGCGCTCCACATACTCGCGCACGCGTGATTCCACAGCCGCGGATGGCTGCAAGTGACGGAATGTGATTCGCAGTGGCGTTTGCATGGTTCTCTCCCGCAGGTACGTCTTTATATTCGGCGCACGCCGGCGCGTGCGCATGCGGAGTTTCCCGTCGTCGTTCGGTACCAGCCCTGATGGAGTGAACACGGTGAAGTAAGATGCTTGGAGCCCTGGATGTGAGGTTTCGATGCAGCTCTCCTTCTTCGGCGCAACCCAGACCGTGACCGGCTCGCGCTACCTGCTCAAGTGCGGCGAGCGTCGCGTGCTGGTCGATTGCGGTCTGTTCCAGGGCTACAAGCACTTGCGGCTCAAGAACTG
>DATJIP010000038.1:0-41136 GCA_035493235.1 Steroidobacteraceae bacterium | reverse complement strand
AGCGCGATGCTATACACGGTGCGCTGATAGCGTCGCACCAGCGCGGCGAATGCCGATGATTCGCCGGCGCGGGCGCGGGTCAATAACTCGTCCGCCGACCATGTATCGCTCGCTTTCACGTCGCTGCGTTCGCGGCGCGTGCGGCTTGGTCAGGGGGCGATGTCGCTGGCGTCGACGTCGAGTGCGTCGTCCAGGTCGACGTGCAGGTCCACGTGATGCTGCAGCTTCGCGAGCTGATCGAGGTCGATGGAGCCGACGATGTTGAGGATCGTGAACTTGCGGGGTTCGCTGGCGACGACAGCGAAGCCCTTAGCCTGGTCCTCGGTGAGCGCGACGTAGACCTCGACGTCCTGCGCCCGGTCGCGCTTGTGGACTTGTACGAGTTGCGTCCAGCCCGGAGCCGCGAGCTGTTTGCGCACGGCGTCGACGTCTTCCTTGGAGTAGACGAAATCGGAGTCGAATTCATAGCTGCGGACGGCGATGGATTTGATCCCGGAGAGGACTTTTTTCACTTCGGCGTCATCGGGATTGTCGGCGTTCATGAACTTGCTGGCGAGCGCGAGGGGCCAGGAGCCGAGAGTGATGTCGACGACTTCGGAAGCCTTGCTCTGGAGGCCGGAGAAGGCGGGGATGTTCAGTTGGCCGATGGGTTCGGCGGCGGATGCGAGCAACGGGAAAGCGAGGGTGGCTAGTAAGAGAAGGCGGCGGGACATGAGGGTCTCCTGGCATGGGCCGGCGCGGGAGGCTGGCCTATGTAGAAGAATACGGAAGGGGCTGGGGCGGAGGGTGCAGGAGGGCCTGCGGGGGGTACGGCGACCCTACCCTACACATATATATGTGTGACTGTGATTGGTCGGGACGGCGAGATTCGAACTCGCGACCCCTTGCACCCCATGCAAGTGCGCTACCAGGCTGCGCCACGTCCCGACTGCGGAGCGCGGATCCTAAGCAGCCAGACAATGACTTGCAATAGCTGACTCTCGGACACGCGGCGTGTTTCTGCACGCCGCGTGGAATGACCAGAGCTAGAAGCTGAATTCCAGCTGCAGACCCGCAGTCCTGGGACGTATTCGCGTCGACCACTCCGGTAGACCGAACTGTGCTCGAAGCGGCGACCCGTCCTCGTCCATGAAGTTGTCCACGAACAGGCTGGCCGTCCAGTGACTCGGGCCATGAATCGCGAAGCTTGTGCGGCCGATGAGCATCGAGTCACCGACGGTGATATAGCGGTCGGCGAGCAGCGTCACGTAGTTCTGCTCGGACGTGTAGCCTGCCGACACCGAGAATTCGCCCTCGTAGCCTCCGCCGCCGAGCGGAAAGCCGTAGTTTGCCGACACGTTCGCGGTCCACTCGGGCGAGCTGTTGAGCCGATCGCCCTTGGCAAACAGCAGCACGCCGCCAGAGAACACATCTGAATCGAAGGTGAGGTCGTTCCAGCTGGCGTTGGCCGAGAGAACCAGACCATCCACAGGCCTGACCGCGACACCGAGATCGACTCCCATCCCGCTGGCCGAACCACCATTCATGTTCGCTGCTCGCGGCACACCTTCTACGACGACGGCAAGAGATTGCTGCGTGTCTTGCCAGTCGATGTAGTAGAGAGCTGCCTCATAGGTGACGGTTCCTGCCGCCGTGTTGCCCTTTGCGCCGACTTCATAGTTGCGCAGCGTATCCGGCTTCACCGGCGGAAAATTGAGCAGTGTCTTTGCCAGCAGAAACTGATCGAAGCCGCTGCGAAAACCCTCGCCGTAGGAAACGTAAAGCGTGTTCTCATCCGACGGATGCCACGACAGCACGAGACGCGGCGTCGTGGCGTTGAAGTTCGGATTCACGCGCTGCGCAGGCGGCGCATCGGGCGGGCCCTCCTGGCTCTTGAGGTCGTCCTCGAAATACCGCAAGCCTGCCGTTACTTCGAACTTGCCGTCGGCAAGCACCCGCGTCACTTCGCCGAACAGCGCGCTCGAATGCGAGCTGTCGAGCCACTCGTACGGAGCGATCTGAGCCGCGCCGGGTGCCGTGGTGAAATATTGAAAGGTGCGATCGTCGACCTCGCGATAGATGCCACCGATCGACCAGCGCCATGGTCCGTCCTCGTCCGAGCTGAGCGTCAATTCTTCTGCAAATACTTCGGACTCGAGACCGGAGAAGATCAGAGTTCCGGCGAAATCAACATAGCCGCCCGTCGTATAGTCGAGCTGGCTCGTCGCGCTGTTGATCGAGAACCCGCCGAAATCGTATCCGACCGTAAAGCTGTAGGCGTCATAATCGGTGTCGATCGCCTCCGTATCCGAGTACGGGTTGCGTCGATCGTCATCCCCACGAGAGGGCCCACCATAGTCGGCGCGCGAAAGCCAGGCAGACAAGCCGAGCGAAAGCGCATCAACCGGCTGGGCATCCACCTTCAGGCGCGCGGTACGGATTTCGGCATCGTTGAAGTCCTTCCTTGCGGGCTTGTCGATCCAGCCGCTGAGGTCCTGGTAGCCGAGCACCGCCCGGGCCGCCAGTTTCCCGTCGACGAGCGGAACATTCAGCGCCATGTCGCCCCGATAGTTCTCACCTCCGTCTTCAGTCGAGGACGCAGACGTGCGTGCCTTGAATTCGAACCGGTCCAAGTCGGCGTTTTTCGTGAGAACTCGCATCACGCCGTTCAGCGCGCTTGCGCCGTAAAGCGTTCCTTGTGGGCCACGCAGCACTTCGACGCGATCGAGATCGTAGGCACTCGAATCCGGCGCAATCGCTGATTTGACGAAGCCGAAGGGAATCGAATCGAGGTAGTAACCGATGGGACTCGCGCCGAAGAACAGCGCACCGGCCGCGGTCACTCCACGCACGGTCAGTTGCGTCCCGCTACCCTGCACTGCCGGGAGGCTGCTGACGCCCGGTACTTGATTGAGTACCTCGATGACACCCTCGGCCGTTGACTTGTCCATGGCCGGCCCGCCGACCACCGAGATCGCGATCGGCACCTCCTGCAGTCGTTCCTCGCGTCTCTGTGCCGTTACCAGGACTTCCTCCAGCGTTCGACTGTCGCGAGGCTGGTCCTGTGCCATCGACACAGAGGACAGACAGGAGGCGGAGACCGCCAGCAACATGGAGGCATGACGCCGCCGACGTCGGACCTCTGCACACGTTCGCACCACTGCGCTCATGACTCTGCCCCTCGATCTTGTGGTTGTTGAGATTGCACGCATATCGGAAAACGTCTGGAAGCTCGTAGTGCAAGACGGGTTGTGAAATGCATGTGATCCCCCGCGGCGCGTCTGACGCGCGCCGATGCGCTCATCTCATTACAAGTGAGGGCTCGGACGTCCGTGTCGTCCGGTCATGCATTTAGTTGGGTATACGCGGTCGAATATCGCTCGCACTTTGCGCAAGCAATGGCGACACTAGCGAGCAGCAAGCTCGCCGCTCCGGCGAGACACGGGTCGATACGATGTCTGAGCCATCGCAGGATCAGCGGCTCGCGCAACCGACAACGCACATTGACCGCGACGGCACGGTTCACGTCCACGGGCTGAGGCTGCCGCCTTCAGGCTTGTGGAGCGCCGAGTACCGCGCTTTTCATACCAGTTGCGCAGCGGCGAAGCCGGCGACCGAATTCCCCGCCCCCGCGCGCAACGCTCCGAAGTCCGAGTGGGATCGCTTCGACAGCTGGTGGGAGCAACGAACCAACGTCGTTCTGCTGAAAAAAGTGCGCTCACGGTACCCGGTCGAGGTATCGGAGAAGACGATTGCCGGCGTTCGTGTCGCAGTGATCGAGCCGACGCAGGGACCAGCGAAACGCAACGAGCGACGCGTACTCGTCAATCTGCGGGGCGGCGGGTTCGTCTACAACCGCGGTCTGAGCTTTGGGCAGATCGAATCGATCCCCGTCGCGGCGATCGGTGGATTCAGGATCGTGACGCTCGACTATCGACAGGCGCCGTTCCATTCCTTCCCGGCAGCGAGTGAAGACGTCGCCGCTGTCTATAGCGAGCTCCTCCGGGAGCATTCGCCCGAGACGATCGGTATCTTTGGCTCATCCGCGGGCGGCACCCTGGTTGCGCAAAGCGTCGCCTGGCTGCATGCGGCGGGGCTGCCACGCCCCGGGGCGATTGCGATCAGCGGAATTGCGCCAATGCCATGCTGCGATCGCCCGCCTTGGGGCGACGGTTGGGGTGACTCGGGTGTTTGGTTTTCGGGGTTGCTGCCGAAGAACGAGATGTCACCGTTCGATACGGCCTCCTGGGAGCCGGTGCTCTGGTATATGACAGGCGCCAGCACAGACGACCCACTTGCATATCCTGGCGGATCGGATGCCGTGCTAGCCAGATTTCCACCGACCCTGCTGTTGAGCGGCACCCGTGATTTCGCCGTGAGTTCCGTAGTGTTCAGTCACGCGCGCCTGCTGAAGCTCGGTGTCGACGCGTCGCTATACATCATGGAGGGCGCGGGGCATCTCGCGCACGTCGTCGCAGCCGGGACACCCGAAGCTCACGATGCACAGACCTGCATCGCTAACTGGTTCGACAGCAGGCTCGGCACTTAGCCCAATTCCTCGGTGACAGTGCGGAGCGCGGGCCGGGCTCCAAGTCTCTGTTATTCGTGCGCTTCGCTGTGGCAGCGCGGGCGCGATCGTCTGCGAGAGGATGTCTCGGCTAGTGTCCGTGCATGGAAAGCGAACCTACGGATGTGCGTCGCACGAATGCTGGTGACGGGGACACATTGCACGCGGGCACGGAGCAGACGCTCGCCGCACTGTGGAGCGAAGTTCTCCAGATGCAGCAGCAGCCCAGCCCCATCGAGGACTTCTTCGACCTCGGCGGCAGCTCGATGAGCATGACCATGCTCGAGTTCAGAATCGCGGAGGAGTTCGGCGTCGAACTTCCGACCGGAGCTGTGCTGGGCGCCTCAACCATTCGCGAGCTTGCAATGCTGATCGACTCGCAACGCACGGGGTCTGACGCAGCATAGGGATGACCTCTCAGCGCTTGCAGGATGCCGCGATGTCGCCAGCGAATATCGGGACGCGCCACGCAGCGCAACTACCGACGAACGCGCCGCTTCAGCCAAGAGCACAAGACGCGTTGATCCCGCTGTCGGGATCGCAACGACGTCTGTGGAGCTACGCGTTTGCGAATGGACATCGCAGCGTCGGCGCCGTGGCCTCCGCCACCCGCGTGCTCGGATCGCTGGATGTCGGGAAGTTGCGGGCGGCCGTCGGTGGCGTCGTCGAGCGGCACGAGTCGCTCCGCACACGAGTGGTCGGGTTCGACATCGAAGCCAGGCACGCGATCGATGCAGCGCAGGGTTTTGAGCTCGAGCATTTCAATCTTGCCGGTTTGGTGCCGGCAAGAGCTGTCACCGAAGCTCGGCAGATCGCTGAAGAGTACGCCGAGCAACCCGTGGACCCTGCGAAGGGCCCGCTGTTCAGGGCGGCACTGCTAACTCTCGGCGAATCTGACCATGTGCTGGTCACAGTTGCCGATCATCTGATCTCCGACGCGGCATCGGCCGGAATAATCACGGACGAGGTATGGGCTGCTTATCGCAACTCGGAAAACGCCGAGCTGTTGCCAGCTCCTCGTGTGCAATTCGCAGACTACGTCGTCTGGCAATCGCGCACGTACGATTCATGGCTAACCCAGCACGGCGCCTACTGGCGCGACCGCCTTCGTGGCGCATCGGCCACCCGCTTGCCCCGCGACTTCGCAACTGACGCAGTTCCAGCTCGCACCGCCGCCCTATTCACAATTCCTTTCGGGAAAAAACTGACAGCCGTGCTGCGCGCATTGGCCGTGGCGCGCGAAATCCGTCTGCCGATTGCGGTGCTCGCGCTGCATGCGTGCGCCATGTCACGCTGGTGCGACCAGCGCGACCTGTGCGTGTCGTTTGCCTCACATGGCCGCCACATTCACCCCGAGCTCAAGGGGATGGTTGGACTGCTGGCAAGCTTCCCTCACCTGCGCATCGAGATCGCTGCGCGCGACGACTTCATTACCCTGCTTGAACGCGTACGCCATGAGGTCGAGCTCGCGTTCGCTCACTTCGACTTCGATCGAGCACTGGAGTTGAATCCCGGATGCGGCGAATCGGATATCGGTTTCAACTGGACGGCACCCGAAGCCCTGCGCAATCCGGCCGGGACGGTGCGACCCGCGCAGGACACGCTCGTGTTGCGACCGTTTCCACTGCGGCTGTCCTGGCTCGGCAAGCTGTTTGTCTTCTACAGCAATACTCCCGCGGGCATCGTGGCCAGCGTTACGTATCGATCTGACCTGTTTGCGCGCGCGCGCGTCGAGCGCTTCGGTAACGATCTTCGAGCGCTCGCACGGAGGGTCGCCGAGGATCCGCGGATGCCATTGGCTGCAGGATTGCAGGCTGGGAGCTGCTCATGACTCGTCTGTTACAGCTATTCGCGAAACTGCGCAGCTATGGCGACTCTCCATGCATGGAGACGATCCGGGATCAATACACGTATGCCCACCTGCTCCGCGAGATCGAGGCCTGGCAGATGCGCCTGGAGGAGTACGAACTGCGACCAGGCGACGTAGTCGCGGTGCGTGCTGGCCATTCGTTCGCAGCGACAGCGGCGCTATTTGCCATCGTCTCGCGTGACGCCGTGGCCGCAATGATCCCGGGAGATCGGGACCTAAAGCGATACCTTGCGGATGCGCATGCGACAGCCCTGCTCGAACTCGATCCCGATGGCAATCATCGCTTGACTGCACTGCCGGTACCGCCCGTCCATCCACTCCTCGAACGGCTACGCGCCGAGCACGAGGGCGGTCTCGTCATCTTCACATCCGGCTCGACGGGGCATCCCAAAGCCGCAGTTCACAGTATCGAACGTTTCCTGCACAAGTACGACAAACAGGGCCGCCGCTTGCGAACGCTCGCATTCCTGCTGCTCGATCACATCGCCGGTCTCGACACTCTGTTTTACACGCTAGCCAACGGCGGGACGGTCATCCTGACGCAACGACGTGATCCGCAGTCGATCATGCAGCTCATTTCGTCCCATCGAATCGAGGTATTGCCGGCGTCGCCAAGCTTCCTGCGCGCAGTGTGCGCGCTGCCGCCGCCCATTCGAGCCCAGCTGTCGAGTCTGCGGGTCGTCACCTACGGCTCGGAGCCGATGGACTCGGGGACACTCGAACGTCTGAACGGACTGCTGCCCAATGTTCAGATCATCCAGAAGTACGGCACTACTGAGACTGGCGCTCCTCGGTGCACCTCACGCAGCAATGACAGTCTGTGGCTGAGGATCGAGGGCGAAGGCGTGCGCTGCCGAGTGATCGATGATGTTCTCTGGTTGCGCAGCGAGGGGACGATCCTGGGCTACTTGAATGCTCCGTCGCCGATCGACGAGGGCGGATGGTATTGCACGGGGGACCTGGTCGACACAGATGGCGAATGGATACGTTTCCGCGGCCGGCTCTCGGACACGATCAACGTCGGCGGCGAGAAAGTCGCTCCCGTTCAAGTCGAGCAGGTGATACTGGAACTGGACTTTGTGCAGGCCGCCGTCGTCAGCGGCGAGTCGCATCCATTGATGGGTCAGGTCGTCGCGGCTCGAGTGTCGCTGGCGGCGAACTGCCTCCAGGGCAGCGAGGCCGTCAAACGCATTCGCGCCCACTGCATGCGTCGCCTGCCGGCGCATAAGGTCCCGCTTCGCATCCTCATCACAACGGATCTGGTCAGCGAACGTCACAAGACGCGACGCCCAGCCGAAGGACGCTAGGCTGTCCGCCTCAGGCGAGCGTCTGATTGAAAAAGCGTGCGGTGTGCTCGTGCGCGCCGTGCGCCTCGGGCGTTCCCACAGCGGCAAGGTGCTCAGTGTGGCCGACAGCCTCCATGACATACAGTGACGATTGCACGCCGAGCCTCAGGAAGCGCGCGTGCGCGGCCAGAACCGTGCTGACGGCGTAGTCGCGCGTGCCGCTGAGGAAAAGCGTCGGCGGAAACTTCGACAAGATCTGATCGGACATCCCCGGATACGCCAGCGGATCGTCGCTGTCTGCCTCCTCCATGTACCACTGGATTGCCTGCCAGACTCGACGGTCGTATTCCGACGGCTGCGCGTCGCCGGTAAACCAGAATCCGGATTCACCCCAGCCGGATTCCCATGGCGGCACGCTTGGAAACGGCGGCGGCGGTGCCATGCAGAAGACGCCGACCGCAGCGGGTACGGGCAGACCCACGCTCTGGAAACGCGCCAGCGCCTGGCACGCCAAGACAGCACCGGCTGAGCTGCCGAAGATGCCGATCTGCGCCGGCTCGTGCTGGCTCAACACCTCGCGATAGACCGCCTCGACGTCCTCGCTCGCAGCCGGGTACCGGTGAAACGGCGCCTGCCTGTAGTCGAGCGTGATTATTTTCACGCGACCTATGGCGGCCACAGGCACTGCCTCCAGCAATCCGTTGTTGAGACCCCGGTGGAACACGAAGCCGCCGCCGTGCAGGTGAATCAGCACGCGACCCTCGTTGGCCTTGGTCACACCGGCCCGCGGCGTAACAACAGCGACACGTACGCCCGCAATTCGCGTTTCGGCTACGTCGACCGGATAGAGCTTCAGCGCCTTCGCCAACGGTTGAGCGTTGTAGTGCTCGTCCAGCCACGAGTCGAAACGATCCCACTCGGCCTTGGTGGCCGTGCGCTGTGGCAAGCGGCCGACAAGGGTTGCAAGGCTCTGAACTACGTACTCCGCTCGATGCCGATTGAACTCCGGACTGAGCAGATCGGAGCTGGGGAGAGTCACGGGGGCCGAGTCTGTCATGCTGAACCCGATTGACGAACCGCGCCGTTGGTAATGCGTATGACCGGTCGACCGAGTGCAACCTTCCCCTCCCTGCCGGTCAGACAGGTCGATAAACCCACTCGGCAAACCGCGACAGGTCGAGGGCCGGGAAATCGAACTTGCTCAGCTCGATCGTGGCGAAACTGTCCAGAATGTCTTGAGGCGTGCCGGTCTGCTCGTAGAGCGCGATCATCGCGAACTGCGCTTCCATGCTGCCGCAGCGTTGAAATTGCGTGCGCTCGAAGCACTGGCCGCTGACGAGCGCTGGTATGTTCAATGCGTGCCGGATGTGCCGCGTCGCATACCACTCGCGAAACTCACCCTCTCGTCCCGGCAGGCCGTTGGCGAAGGCCAACGTTATCATCGAGGCGTCGTCGTCCGGTGATCGACCAACCTTGTCGCTGAGCGGGTAATACAGCCAGGTAGCAGGCGCTTGTGCCGCTGGCTGCTCGCGGTGGAGCGTAGCGATCCGCTCGAGCAGACTCTCGGCTTCCTGAGCGCCGTCCAGCGACAGCGAGCAAAGCGTCAGAAATCGGTACGGCAGCCGCGGATGGCGGCCTTGAGTGATGTCGATCTCGTGCTGCTCGTAGTTACGAACGTCGAGAACGCCCTGCTGATCGGTGAGCGTTCGCGAGTATGCATCGCGGTACCAATGCAGAAATTTCTGCTCGCTACCCGGCGTCGCATTGCTCAATACAAACAGCACGTGACTACGCTGCTGGCGTAGCACGCGCAACGACGACATTCCTTTCTCACCACCGACGCCCTTGCTGACCATCGCCCTCTCCTGTTGCGTTGACTGACCACTCCGTGCGCGGCGAACTGTAGCGGATGCCGGAGACCACATTCCACACGCGCCACGCAGGGGGCTGCACCTGCCGCTTCGACCGGTCATTCAATAAATGGAGACGCCGCATGTTGAAAGGTCTGACGTCGAGTGGGACTACATCGTCGTCGGCGCCGGCTCCGCCGGCTGTGCATTGACGCATGAGCTGGTGACCGACGCACGCAAGCCCAGAGTATTGGTCCTCGAAGCAGGTGGCACGGATCGGTCGCCGTACATACGCTTGCAGGCCGGCGCCTTTCAGGCCTGCCTGAACCATGACTGGGGCTATCGCGCTCAACCGGATCCGACACGTCATGGCTTGATCGAGCGTTGGTGGCGAGGCCGCGTGCTTGGCGGCTGCAGCAGCATCAACAGCACGATCTACGTGCGTGGCGCGGCACGCGACTTCGATCGCTGGGGAGAATCGTTCCGCGGCGCGCACGAGCACGGCTGGTCGGCGCAACAAGCAATGACGATTCTGCGCGAGATCGAAACGAGCGATCAGCCGGGAGCCGCGCGCGGACACCACGGACCGCTTCACGTCCGCACCGTCAAGCGGCCGCATCCGATCACCGCCGCTTTCGTCGAGTCCGCTCGCGCGAGCGGCTATCCGTTCAATCCGGACTACAACGATGTCAGCCAGGAAGGCGTGGCGTACGCACAGCTCTCGCAGCGAGGTGCCTGGCGTTGCAGCGCCGCCGACGCGTTTCTCAAGCCGCTCGTCGGCAAGAGGAATCTCGAGCTGCAACACAACGCCCTGGTCGAGAGGATTCATATCGAAAATGGCCGCGCGGTCGCCGTGTCGGTCGTGCGCAACGGTCGAAGACAGCGGCTCAGCGCCCGCCGTATCGTGCTGTGCGCCGGCACCGTGAACTCGCCGCATCTGCTGATGTTGTCGGGAATCGGAGATGGGCAGGAACTCAGGCAGCATCACATCGATGTGGCTCTCCATCTTCCCGGCGTCGGCCGCAACGTACGCGACCACCCGCTGGTGAAGATGATCTACGAGTCGCGCATTCCAACTCACAATCTGACCGGCGGGCTCATGCAGAAGCTCGGCTTCGCTGCGCAGCTGGTCGCGCACGGTGAGGGCCCGATCGCAAATGTGTTCGAAAGCGTCGCCTTCCTGCGGAGCAGGCCCGTCGAGCAGGCGCCCGACATACAGGTGCATTTCGTTTCGATCGGTTATCTGGCGGGACCGGACTGCACCTACACACTTGCCCCCTATCCCGCAGTCTCTGTGATGATCAACAAGTCCTACCCGCTCAGCACCAGCCGCATACGTCTCGCCAGCGCCAACCCGGCAGCTGCGCCCCTCATCGAATCCCGGTTGTTGCAGGAGGAAGCAGACGTCGAGACCCTGGTGCAGGGCATGCTCGCCGTTCGGCGCATCATGCAGGCCCAGCCGATCGCCGAGTTGTTGGTGGCCGAACGGGTTCCCGGCCCGGAACGCGCGACGCTCGAGGCGCTGCGTGACTTCACGCGCCACAGCGCCCAGATCGCCAATCACCCCGTGGGCAGCTGTCGCATGGGGACGGGCCCCGATGCAGTGGTCGGTCCGGATCTGCGCGTCCACGGCATCGAGAACCTCTGGGTCGCAGATGCGTCGATCATGCCCGACATGATCAGCGGCAACACCAATGCGGCCTGCATGATGATTGGGAAGAAGCTCGGCAAGCAGCTCGTTGCAGGCGCATCGACACAGCCGCAGGAGGACCTGCCTCGCAGCGAGCCTGCGCGCACCATGACGAAGGCGCTCGGCGTACGTTGACTGCGGCAATCCTGTGCTTACTGCAGGGTCGCGGCGACTGAATACAACGCGTGCCATTGCTCGCGATCGAGCTCAATGCGATCGGCAGCGCAGGCCTCCTCGATGTGTTCGCGCGAGCTCGCGCCTATCAGCGGCACGATACCGGCTGGATGTCGCAGCAGCCATGCCAGCATGATCGCTGCCGCGCTCACTCCATATCGCTCGCCGAGATCAACGAGCATGGCGGCAAGCCGACGGACCTGCGGCGCAGCGTCGGCGGGGGGCTGGAGCAGCAACGGCTTACCGAAGATATCGCCACCCTTGAGCGGCGAAAATGCCTGGACCTGGATTTCGTGCGCCCGGCAGTAGTCGACCAGCGAACCGAAACCGGACAGCTCGCTGATGGGCGCATGGTGAGCGAGGCCGAGCCAGATCTGGTTGGCTATCAGTGGCTGGCGCACGTACTTCTTCAGCAACTCGATCTGTGCCGCGCTGTGCCCGCAAACGCCGAAATGCAGAACCTTGCCGCTGCCGCCCAACTCTTCGAACGCTGCTGCGATCTCCTGGGGTTCAACCAATGGCGACGGTGAATGGAGCAACAGGATGTCCAGACGATCGGTGTTGAGCCGCCGCAGACTTCCTTCCACCGCACTCACGATTCGCGCGCGACTCAGATTCGGGACGATGCTGCCGGGATCGATCGGCCGCGACGGATTCCAGTCGCGCTGCAACTGCAGCCCGCACTTCGTCTGGATGACTATCTGCTGACGCAGCCCTTTGGACTCCCGCAGTACGCGACCCAGGGCGACTTCCGATTGGCCGCCTGCATATACATCTGCAGTGTCGAAGAGCGTCACGCCACAGTCGCGAGCCGTCCGTATGGCGCGCACGCTGCGTTCGATGAAACCGTCGGCATTCCAATCGTTACGCAGCATACCGACGCCATACGCGAGTCGTGAGACTGCAAAGTCGGTGCGCGGGATCCGATAAGTTCTCATCGGGAAGTTCCTTGTCGCAACCGCCGTTGTAGCCCTGCAATGCACGTCTGCAATAAGCCATCGTCCAGCGGCGGAAGCGCGAGACCTGCTGCCGCCAGCTCGCGGTGTGTCCGAGAGCAATCGAATCGCAGGCGTGCCCGACGTTCACGCTGTGCTGCCAGTTCAGCGCGATCCAGCGTGAACGCATATTCGATCAACGGCACGACAGGCAAGGAGCGGCCCGCGTCGTGCATGCCCTTCACATACTGAATCCACTCGTATTCCGGCAGCAGCTTCAGGCCGGTGCCAAGCAACTCGTTGCAACGCTCGAACCATCCCTGCGTCGCTTGCTCGCCGGCGGCCACGTGAAACACTGCGCCGCCCTGCGGGTTGCGACCAGCCAGGTGTGCCACTGCGCGAACTACACCATCGACCGGTGTAGGCGGCATCTCGTGACTGAACTTCTCGATCCCGTGGCCGCACAGCAGGCAGCTGCGCAGGAACCGGTCGACCTGCTGGAGCTCGTCGTACCGACCTTCCGCGGCATCCGCCCAGACGAGTCCCAGACGAAAGACGTTGCACGGAATGCCCCGTTCGGCGGCTCGCATGAAGATCTTTTCGGCAACCCACTTGCTCGCTACATAACCGTGCGCCGCCGAGTGACGTTCGCTATCGGTCAACGTCGTCTCGTGGACGAGGCGGCCTGCATCGGGGGCAACGTCATAGCTGAACACACCCAACGTCGACATGTAGTTGATCAGCTTAGTCCGCCGGTTCACTGCCAGCCTGAGAAGCTCATGCGCTGACCCGACATTCGCGGCTCGCGCCATGGCGTACGTTTCAAGATGATTCATGCTCGTGGCGCAGTGAAATATTTCGCCGACCTCCTCGCTCAACCAAGCGTGATCGCGCGCGTCGAGACCGAGCCGCGGCTGGCGCAGATCTCCAGGTATGGCGACTACTCGCGACTCGTACTCGCGGCGCCAGAGATTCCATTTGACGAGTACCTCGTGGAGCCTGCGTCGCGCCTCGGCTGGCGACGAGGCCCGCACGAGGCAATGGATCGTCGCGCGTGTCGAGCGCAGCAGCTCGTCCAGCATGAAGCGCCCGACGAAGCCGGTCGCTCCCGTCAACAGCACCGCCTCTGCAGGCGCGCAGCGCGGCTGCCTGGCGGGCAGGAGGTCTGCATCGAGTATCGCTTCACGCGCGAGGTCGATGAGCTGCTCCGAGCTGCCGCCAGTGTCGATGCGGCGCGCCAGCTGCTGAACCGCCGGATTTCGATACAGATCGGCGATGCGCAGTTCGCTGCCCAACTGATCGTTGATCCGCACCAATGCCTGCAGGGCCAGCAGGGAGTGGCCGCCCAGCGCAAAGAAGTCATCGTTGCGACCGACTCGCTCCAGGTGGAGCAGATGTCGGTAGACATCTGCCACCGTCTGCTCGACCGGTCCCTGCACCGGCTCGAAATCGCTGCTCGCGAAAGCATCGAGACGCGGCGCGGGCAAGGCGCGGCGATTTACCTTCCCTGTCGCAGAGAGCGGCATGACATCCAGCTGCACGAATGCGCTTGGAATCATGTACTCCGGAAGGCTGCTGCGCAGGTGAGCACGCAGCTGTTCGGCATGCGGCGCTTCGCAGTCACCTCGGGCAACGAAATAGGCGACCAGACGCTTGTCACCGGGCGCGTCCTGACGAGCAACGACTACCGCCTCACGGATTGCCGGGTGCTGCGACAGCCGCGTCTCGATCTCGCCGGGCTCGATACGATAGCCGCGCAGCTTGACCTGGAAGTCGTTGCGTCCCAGGAACTCGAGCACACCATCGGCGCGCCAGCGAGCCAGATCGCCCGTCCGATACATCCGCCCGCCGGCAGCAGCTGTGAAGGGATCGGGCAGAAAGCGTTCAGCCGTGAGCTGCGGCCGGTTGAGATAGCCGCACGCAACGCCATCGCCGCCCAGGTACAGCTCGCCCGTTACGCCGATCGGAACCGGATTGCGCTGAGAATCCAGGACGTACGCCCGGCTGTTGGCGAGCGGTCGACCGATGGGAATAGCGCCTGCACTCGCCACCGCTGCGTTCATTGCATGAGTCGTCGACAGCGTCGTGCACTCGGTAGGGCCATACACGTTCAAGAAGTTCCGCGGCGGACTGTTGTTCAGCACGCGACACACTGCTGCCGGGTCCGGCGCCTCACCGCCGATCATGAGATAGCGGAGCTTCGGAAAGACACGCGACGCTGCCTCCGTGTATTGATTGAACAGGCCCACCGACATGTACACCACGGTGACGTCGTGCTGGTCGAGCACATCCGCGAACTGCTCTGCGTCGAGTACCAGCGCCTGAGGCACGATCAGCAGCCGCGCTCCATTCAGCAGCGCGCCCCAGACCTCGAGCGTCGACGCATCGAACGATGGAGTGCTGTAGTGTGCGACGCAGTCGGTCGGCAGGAAGGTGGCGAAGCCATTGTTGATGACTAACCGGGTAATGCCGCGATGGGGTACCACGACTCCCTTCGGCACACCGGTCGATCCGGACGTATACATGACGTAAGCGGGTGTGTCCCGATCAATGTCCACGTGCAGGTTCGAGCCGTCCTGGACCGCGACCTCACCGTCCACGCAATCGATCCAGCTGACATGCGCAAGCTCGGCAGCGGTCGGCACCGGGCCCCGGCAGATAACGCGCTGCGCGCCGCAATCCTCGATGATGAAGCAACGTCGCTCGACCGGCAGCTGCGGATCCAGCGGCAGATACACGGCCCCGCACTTGAGCACAGCGATCTGCGCGATCAGCATGTGCAGGGAGCGCTCCATGTGAATGGGCACGTGTTCGCCGCTCGCTACGCCCCTGGTCCGCAGATATCTCGCGAGGCGATTCGCGCGAGCATTGAGCTCGGCGTACGTGACGACCTGGTCTTCGTGGAGGACCGCCACGGCATTTGGTGTCCGTTCGGCCTGCTCCTCGAAGAGTTCGCTGACCGACTGCCGATGCGGATATGCCGCTGACGTTGCATTGAACAGCTCGACGACCTGCCGACGTTCCTCTTCCGGAAGAACTGCAAGCGACAGCGCGGGTGCCGTTGAGCCCTGCTCCAACGCGGTCAGCATCGCTCGCATGCTCGTGATGATGTAGCCGAGGATTCGTCGTGGATCGATACGCTCCTCGGTCTGGATGCGCAGCGCGAACGAGTCGTCGGAATCGTCGACCGACAGCGCAATCGGATAATTGGTGTGAGCGCGCGTTGCAATGGCACGAACGCCGGCGGCATCGCTCCACTGCGTTGGATTCTCGGCGTTGCGGTGCCTGTAGTTGAGCAACGACGTGAACAACGGTGCCGAACCGTCGACGCCGCTGCAGCGGATCGCAAGTGAAAGCGAGGCTTGCTCATGGATCAGCAACTCCGCAAGCTCGCGCTGCGTGCGCGCCACCAGACCCGCTGCATCGAGGTCGCGCAGCTCAATGCGCAGCGGCAGTGTATTGATGAACATGCCGAAGATCTGCTGAACACCTGCGTTGCTCTGCAAGCGTCCAAGCAATACTGTGCCGAAGATGACGTCATCGCGGCCGCTCGTTTGCGCGATGACCAGCGCCCAGCAGGAATGAAATAGGGTCGCGGCACTCACCCCCATGCGACGTGCCTGCCGCCGCACGGACTGCGACAGATCCGCATCCAGTTGCGCATCCACCTCTTTGAGGTTCTCGCCGTTACCGTGCACGTTGAGCAAGCCGAATGAGGCGGTGGGCTCATCGGCATCTGCGAGCTTGCTGCGGAAGAAAGCTGCGGCATCGTGCGTTCTGGCATAAGCCAGCGTCTGTGCAACGTGAATACGGTACGGAAGTGGCGACTGCAATGGCCGCGGGTCGCCGTCGAGGAACGCGACGACCTCGGAAGTGAGGATTTCGCGCGATGCATTGTCACCGATGATGTGGTGAATTCGCAGGAGCACGTAGTAGGAATCCGAATGCGGATCGGCAGCGAACTGCAGATCCAGCAGCGGCGCACGGCGCAAGTCCAGCGGATAGCGGTCGGCCTCCAGCCATCCGGCAAGCTGTTCGTCGCGAAGACGGTCTGGATCGAGCACTGCAGCCGTAGCCGGAAGATCGACGTGCCGGTAGACGACCTGTACGGCTTGCGGCAGCCGCTCCCACATCACTGCCGTTCTCAACGCGTCGTGACGGTTGACCACCTTCTGCATGGCGCCGATGAGCTGCTCTACTCGCGCGCGCGATGCGACCTGCAGCAGTACCGGCACTACGTAAGAATCTCGGCGCCCGGCATCGAACAGCGAGTGAAAGAGAATGCCTTCCTGCAACGGCGCGAGCGGATAGATGTCCTGGACGTTGGCGGCGCCTCCCGGCACTGCCTGCACGATGCGCTCGATTTCCTCCTGAGTCAGGCGCACGAGAGGCAGCATATCCGGGGTAATTCGCAGGCAGCCGGCGGGTATGAGATTCGCAGGAACCTCGAGGTCTCCACTTGCCGCCGACGTCAGCCGGCGCGCCAGATCTGCCAGCGTCGGGCTCTCGAAGGCCTCGCGCACCCCAGCGGCGAAACCCAGGTCGCGCAGTCGATCGAGCATGCGCACCAGGAGCAGCGAATGCCCGCCCAGAGCGAAGAAGTTGTCGCCTCTGCCGACCTGCGGCAGTCGCAAGAGGTCCTGCCAGACTCGCGCGAGCATCTCCTCGGTCGTGTTCTGCGGTGGGTCGTACTCGGCTTGGCGATACGCGCCGAGATCCGGGACAGGCAATGCCTGGCGCTGCAGCTTGCCGTTCGGCGATAGCGGCATCGCATCCAGCGCCACGAACACTCCGGGAATCATGTGCTCGGGCAGTGCGGCTCGCAGATGCGTGCCCAAAGATTCGGACGAGGGTCGCTCGCTCAGGACCTTGGGCACGAAATACGCAACCAGCCGCTTGTCGCCGGGCACGTCTTCGCGAGCGACTACGACCGCATCAGCAAGCTGCGGATGCGACAGCAATTGCGCTTCGATCTCGCCGAGCTCGATGCGAAAGCCGCGTATCTTCACCTGATGATCGAGACGGCCGAGGTACTCCACTGCGCCGTCGCAGCGCCAGCGCCCGAGATCACCGGTCTTGTACAGGCGCGCCTGCCGCCGCGAGCTGAATGGATCGGGAATGAATTTCTCAGCAGTCAGCTCGGATCGGTTGAGGTAACCGCGCCCGACCTGCACGCCGCCGATATGGATCTCGCCGGCCACGCCCACCGGCACCGGATTGAGCCGGCCGTCCAGCACATAGATCTGTGTGTTGGCGACCGGACGGCCGATCGGCACGCGACTGTCGAGGCTCGCTGCCGAACACTCCCAGTAGGTGACGTCTACTGCGGCTTCGGTTGGACCGTACAGATTGGACAGCCGCGCCTGCGGCAGGAGTTCGAGACATCTGGTGCTCAGCGACGACGACAGCTCTTCGCCACTGCAGATCACGTGCGTTAGGCTCGGGCATCGACTACGGACGTGACTGCCGAGGAAAGCCTGGAGCATCGACGGGACGAAGTGCAGGGTCGTGACCGCATTCTCCTCGATGGCTGCGCGCAGGTATGCCGGGTCTTTGTGCCCCTCCGGCCGCGCCATGACCAGGCACGCGCCGGTCGACAACGTCCAGAAGAATTCCCACACCGATACATCGAAGCTGAACGGTGTCTTTTGCAGGACGCGATCGGCCGGTCCCATTACGTACTGCCGCTGCATCCACTGCAGGCGGTTGACGAGCGCCCCATGCTCGTTCATCGCGCCCTTTGGGCGGCCCGTTGATCCTGAGGTATAGATCACGTAGGCCAGATTGCGCGACGTCAGGCCAGTGCTCAGCCTGTCGAGATCGCTCGATGGCTGACTGGCGATCATTGCAGCTTCGCCATCGAGATTCACGACTGCGCCGACGTGAACGGGCAGGCGATCCACGCAGCAAGCCTGAGTAAGCAGCACTCCCGGCGCCGAATCTTTGAGCATGAATGCGAGGCGATCGGGTGGGTACGTTGGATCGAGCGGCACGTACGCACCGCCGGCCTTGAGTACGCCCAGGAGGCCGATCGTCATTTCGAGACTGCGCTCGAGGCAGATACCTACGAGGCGATCGGGGCCGATACCGCGGGCGCGCAGGTAGCACGCCAGCTGATTGGCGCGCTCGTTGAGCTGAGCATACGTGAGACTGCGGCCGTCGCACACGACCGCTACCGCATGCGGTGTAGCCCGAACCTGCCGCTCGAACAGTTCGTGAATCAGTGCTTCGCTGTCGAAGGCAGCGGCGGTGGCATTGAACTCTGCAACCACGCGAGTTCGCTCGCCATCGCTCAGCCACGGCAGCTCGCTAACCCGCCGCTCGGGATCCCGCAGCAACCCGCCAAGCAACACTCTGAAGCAGTCCATCCATCGCTCGACCGTGCTCGCATCGAAGAGGTCTGTGGCATAGACCGCGCTGGCCAGGATCCCGTCCTCCGCTTCCCGGACGAAGAGTGTGAGATCGAACTGCGCGGCATGCAGCGGCACGTCTTCGACCGTGAACAACACTCCACCGGCGCGAGTCGGTTCACATATCGAGCCTCTCGGCGCCAGCATCACTTGGAAAATGGGGCTGTGACTCAACGTGCGTGCCGGCTGCAACGCCTCCACGACCTGCTCGAACGGTGCATCCTGATTGGCATACGCACCGAGCAGCGCGAGCTTGGCGCGCTTCAGTATCTCGGTCGCTGATGAGTCCACCTCGACGGACAACCGTACCGCGAGCGTATTCACGAACAATCCGATGATAGGCTCGAGCTCGACCCGACGCCGGGCCGCAACTGGCATCCCGATCACTATGTCGGCCTGGCCACTGAGCCGCGCGAGCAGGATGGCCCAAGCCGCGTACAGCGTCATCGTCAAAGTGAGGCCGTAACGCCGCGCCAGCGCCCGCAGACCAGCGGCGAGCTCTCCACCGATTCGCAGCTCCGCGCTCGCACCCCGATGGCTCTGCTGCGGCAGTCTGGGCCTGTCCGCGGGTAGCGCCAGCAGGTCCGCTGCACCTCGCAGATTCTGCTGCCAGTAGGCCACCTGCTCGCCGAGTGCTCCAGCGTGCAGACGCTCGTTCTGCCAGCGGGCGTAGTCTGCGTACTGCAGCGGCAGAGGGGGCAGATCATACTGGTCGCCAGCCGCATACTTGCCGAAGCGCGCTGCAATCTCTCGCACCAGCAGATCGAGCGACCAGCCGTCACAGATCGTGTGATGCATTGTGATGAGGAGCAGATGCTCCTCGTCCGCCAGGCGCAGCAAACGAGCGCGTGCCAAAGGTCCGGTCTCGAGATCGAACGAGGCAGTGACGCAGTCGTGCGCTTGTCGCAGCACCTCCGCCGCGCGTGCCGACTCGGCGATGTCTCGCAGATCGACCTGATCGAGCGTGAATACGCCGTCGGCCGCGATGCGCTGGAATACTTCTCCATCGATCTCGGTCAGCGTGGTACGAAGCGTCTCATGGCGGCGCACGACTGCATCGAGCGCTCGCTGCAGGAGCCGGCAATCAAGGCTGCCGCGCAAGCGCACCCCCAACGGGATGTGGTAGGCGCTGCTCTGCCCTTCGAGTCGATCGATGAACCATAGCCGTCGCTGTGCTGCCGTGGCAGGCGCGAGCACCGGTTGATCGCCGGCTGTACGGGGTTGCGGTTCGATCCGCGGCTCGGCCTCGTCTCCTCGTAGCAGCAGTTGCAGGAGCCTGGTCTTTCGTGCCGAGAGGCCCTCGAACTGTCCCTGCATCCGCTCGAACGCACTGCTCATGGCCGCCCCGCAGCGGCGAAACCGCGCAACAATTCTTCCACTCGACTCTCCGGCATCGCCATCAAATCTTCGAGCAAATCGCCGACTTCGCTGCCGGCACCAGCAATGACCTGCAACAGCTGCGCACGGCGCAGCCCGGCGACATGCTCGGCGAGGTCACGCAACACGGGCAACTCGAACAGATCCTTGATCGGCAGCCTGACGCCTAGCGCGTTCTGCATGCGCGAGGCAACTTGCATCACCAGCAGCGAATGTCCTCCGAGATCGAAGAAGTTGTCGGCTCGCCCTACTCGCGCGATGCGCAGCAGGTCCGTCCAGATCTGCGCGAGCAATTCTTCAACTTCACCGCAGGGCGGCTCATAGGTCTGCACGAAGAATGATGCCGGCTCCGGTGCCGGGAGGTTGCGTCGATCCAGCTTGCCGCTGGGCGTCAGCGGCAGGCGCTGCAGGGTGACGAATCCGCTCGGCAGCATGTACTCCGGTAGCGCCGCTTGAAGATGCGAGCGGAGCGCTTCAACGCCCGGCGAGCAGCCCTCGCGCGCGACGATGTAGGCGATCAGCTGCCGTTGTCCCGTGCCATTCGACCGCGCAACCACGGCGGCCTCGCGGACGCCCTCGTGCAGCATCAGCTGCGCCTCGATTTCTCCGAGCTCCACCCGGAAACCGCGCACCTTCACCTGATCGTCGTTGCGCCCCAGGTAGTCGATCGTTCCATCAGCCCGCCAGCAACCAAGGTCGCCGGTCCGGTACATGCGAGAGCCGCTGACGGCAGAGAAGGGATTGCGCACGAAGCGCTGGGCTGTCAGGTCGTCGCGATGCCGGTAGCCGCGCGCGAGATTGGCGCCCGCGATGTGAATTTCTCCGCTCACGCCAATCGGCGTCGGCTCGCCACGCTCGTCCAGAATGTAGATCTGCGTGTTATCGATCGGCCTGCCGATCGAGGGCAGCAGCGGCCATCGCTGCGGGTCGCCGGCCATGGTCAGCGCCGTGACCACGTGAGTCTCCGTCGGTCCGTAGTGGTTGTGCAGCAGGCAATCTGGCAGCCGCCGACATAGCCAGGAGATCTCCGGCGTTATCCGCAACTGCTCGCCTGCAGTGACGATGTCACGCAGTGCCGGCGGCACGCAATCCATGCCCTGCGCGCATTCCGCGAGACCCTGCAACATCAGGGGAGGGACAAACAACCTCTCGACGCGCTGATCTCGTAGCAGCTCGAGCAGTGCGCGCGGGTCGCGTCTCACCCACTCATCGACGAGCACGAGCGTGCCGCCAATTGCGAGAGTGGAGAAGATTTCCTGAAACGCAACGTCGAAACTGAGAGCGGCGAACTGCAGGACGCGCGGCCGATCTGTGCGCAGAGCCTCGCGCTGCCATTCAATGAGATTCATCATCGCGCCTTGCGGCATCGCCGTCCCCTTCGGCTGGCCGGTCGAGCCGGAGGTGTAGATGACGTAGAGAAGATTTTCGGGCGAGAGGCCCAACTCCACTGCCGACAAATTCTCCGTCGCGTAGTCGACCGTCGTCGCAAGCACAGTCTCCAGCGCAATCATCTGCGCTGAACTCGACTGCAGCAGGCTGCTCAGCCGCTCGTGAGTCAGCACGATGCGCGGAGCGGCGTCCTGCAGCATGTACTGCAGTCGTTCACTGGGATAGTTGGGATCGAGTGGAACATACGCGCCGCCTGCCTTCAGAATTGCAAGCAACGCAATGACCATCGCCACGCCACGCTCGAGACATACGCCGACAGGCTCGTCAGGACCGACGCCGTGTTCGCGCAGGAACCGCGCCAGCTGATTCGCCCGGCGGTTGAGGGCCGCATAGCTCAGCTCATCGTCCTTGTGGACGACGGCCACCCTCTCGCGATCGCGTTCGACCTGCTCTTCGAAGAGCTCGTGAACCATGCGGCTCACGGACCTGCGCACACCAGTGGCGTTGAAGACTTCAAGAATTTCGCGTCGCTCGCTGGCCGGCAGGATCGAAAGCTCGGCGAGCGGGGTCTGCGGCGCGCGCTCAAGCGCTTCGGCCAGCGACTGCGCTGCTGCTTCGAGGTAGCCGATTATTCGTCGGGGATCGATCGTATGGTGGGTCTGCGCGAGCAGGTCCAGCCGATCGCCAGTGTCGTCAACGGTCATTGCGATCGGGTAATTGGTCCAGGCTTCGCCACGTTCGCGAACGACGATGTCGCCGCCCGGCATGTGTGCTCGATCTTGCAGCGCCGGACTGCGTCGGTGGTTCAGGATGGCAGCAAATAGCGGTGCGGAGCATCCGCTGCTTTGCTGTGCCAATGTCAGGGACGCTTGGTCATGTGCAAGCAGTTCGTGAAGCTGCCTGTCCACTTGGCTCACCAGCTCCTGCGCGGTCAGTTCAGCGAGGCTGATTCGCAACGGCAGCGTGTTCACTGACATGCCGACTTGGCACCTGGCGCCACCTCCGCGCCGCCTTCCCGCCAGAATTACCGTTCCGAATACGACATCGCTACGACCGCTCGTGCGCGCGACAACCAGTGCCCATGCCGCATGCAGCAATCTTGCAATGCTGACGTTGAACTTCCGCGCCTGCGCGCGGAGCAGCTGCGTATGACGAGCGTCGAGAGCCGCATTGGCTTCCAGGACGCAGGCGCCGTCTCCGTGGACGTCCGAGAGGCCGAACGGCGCCGTGCACTCGTGCACTCCTGCAAGCTTGGATCGGAAGAATTCAGCCGCCGCTGCGCTCTGCGCGTGAATCTGCGCGTGTTCAGTGTGCTCGCGGAACGATACGGGCTCTGGCAGCTCCGTGCCTCGCCCTTCGAGAATCGTCAACGTCTCGGCCACTATGGTCCGCAGAGACTGGTGATCGCACGCGACGTGATGGACACGCAGTACCGCAAAGCAACCGGGGCCGTGTGGATGTGGCGCGACTTCGAGTTGCAGCAGCGGTGCCCGGTCGAGTCGTAGTGCGCAGCGCAGAGGCTTGGTCAGCTCGCGCAACTGCGCCGACAAATCGCGGTCGGCATCCAGCGCGAACTCACTTACTGGCAAAGTGGCGCGCCTGTGCACTACATGCAATGCCTGTGGCAGCTGCTGCCACAGGATGGCGCTGCGCAGGATTTCATGGCGATCCACTACTCGTTGTAGTGCCGCAGCAAGCGCGGGCACCTGTTCACGCGAGGCCAGCTCGAAGAGCACGCTGAGGATGTATGTGTCCTGCTTCTCGTTGAGCAGGCCATGAAACAGCAATCCTTCCTGCAACGGTGAGAGCGGGTAGATGTCACTGAGATTGCCGCTTCCGCCGGCGACTGCTCGAACTATCTCAGCAAGGTGATCTTCATTCAGCTGGTACTGCGCAAGGGTTTGCGACGTAATCAATTCCCTGCCCTCCATTTGCCCGAATCCGTAGGCCAGAACCGCGGTCCGTGTAGCTGGCACGTCTGAGTACCAAGAAACAGGAATCGACATCAATCGCCGAACACCGGGCAGGCGCTGCGGCTGGAACTGCATTTGCTTCGACCGCGTACCGTGCAGCTGCGGCGGACAGTGGAATCGCGCTCAGATTCAGCGCTCTATGTTCGCGTGTGTCGCTTCAGCGACAGTACGCGCGCGCAAGAGCATCGTCCCACCGCTACGGGAGCGACATATCTGGATCGACAGGAGGACAGATTTGGCTTGTTGGCAATTCGACCGCGCGCTGCTAGGCGCGGTTACCGGCGGCCTGGCTGAAAGCGTTCGTTGCCGTCCGTAACCATCGGCGACCGCCCTCGTCCAGCAGAGGCTCCAAATCCCGCCAGACGCGGCAATGATAGTCGGCAAGCCATTCGCGCTCGACCGGTGTGAGACGCTCGAAATCGACGAGCTGCGGATCGATCGGCAGGCGTGAGACCACATCGAATTCGATAAAGCCGGGATACGCAGACTGCACTACGACCATGTGACATTCGATGCGCAGGCCGAAATCGCCAGCAAGATAATAGCCGGGCTCGTTCGTGACGATCATGCCCGGCTCCAGCGGCACGGTAGCCAGGGCGGTAGGCTCGCGCGTGATCGCCGGGCCTTCGTGGATGTTCAGATAGTTGCCGACCCCGTGACCCGTGCCGTGCGGGTAGTCCATGCCATGCCGCCACAGCGCCTGCCGGGCCAGCGGGTCGAGGCGAAAGCCATACGTGCCCGCCGGTGCACGCGCTGTCGCCAGCGAGATGAATCCCTGCAGGACAAGCGTATGCGCGAGCACATGGCTCGGCTCAGGACGACCGAGGGCAAGCGTGATCGTGTTGTCGGTTGACCCGCCGAGGTATTGCCCGCCGGAATCGAGCCAGAAAATTGGATGATCGTTGAGTCGACGCGAATGGTGTCGGCGAGGGACGTAGTGTGGCTGTGCGCCACTCAGGCCCGAGGCCGCCATGGCCGGCATCGAAGGCGCAATATACGCAGAGTGCTGTGCTCGCAGCTCCTGCAGCCGTTGCGCCACTTCGAATTCAGTCACAATCCGCTGCGGGACAGTTTGAACCAGCCATGCAATCAGCTTGACGACGGCTGCCGCATCGACGACGTGCGCTTTGCGCGCCGCTTCCACCTCTGCCGGATGTTTGCGCCAGCGGCTCCGTGCCACGCTGTCGTCGTCGCGTACTGTGCCACCCGCCTGCACTATCAGGTTGCACAACGCTGCGGGTGTGCGCCGCAGGTCCGCGCCGACAGGTCCCTTGACTGCGCTTTCCCCCAGCGCAGCCGAGAGCGCGGCCGGGGGCGCGACCTGCACGGCGTCTGCGCTGCGAGCGAGGACATCGGGGGCGAGTCGCGACGGCTCGACAAACCACGTCACACGACCGTTCGCGTCGACGAGAGCGCGGCTGGTACATGTCGGCACTATGTGCCAGTCGCCGACGTTGACGCACAGCGCATCACCTGCGGCCCGAACATTCAGCAGCCACGACACATCCTCGGGGTCGCCGAGCAACAATGCTTGCAGACCTGCTGCTGCGACATGTTTGCCGAGGGCGGCGCACTTGTCCTCGTAGCGCTCGCCGGCAAAGCAGATCGGATAATCGACGATGAGCGGCTCGTGGCGCGAAGGACGCGCCATCGTCCACAGCGCATCGACGGGATTCGTGTCCAGCAGTTGAAGCTGGAATCCCACCTCGTTCGCCAGCTGCTGCCAGAGTGTCTGATCCAGAGCGGCGTGGAGCCACGGATCGAGGCCCAGTTTCATTCCCCGCTGCAGATGTCGACGCAGCCATGTACTACGCTCAGCGGGGATCGCGGGAACGGTATCCAGCAACCGCGGATCGATTTCTTCCCTCGCCTGCTGCAGATATCGCCCATCGAGAAAGAGTCCCGCCGCGTCGCGCAGTACGACAGCCACACCGGTTGAGCCACGAAAGCCGGTGGCCCACTCCAGGCGACGATTCGCGGGCGGTGCGAATTCGCTGAGAAATTCGTCGGTCGACGGTATCACCAGGCCGGCGATTTCAGTGCTGCGCAACCAATCCTGGAGCTGCTGCAGAGCATTGGACGAAATCGTTGATGGGTTCATGCCATCGATCGCCTTTCATGCGCCGACGCCGCCGATTCCAGCGCGCTACTGCTCATTCGCTTCACATCGTCGCAAAGGGACACGGCTTGAGCCGCTGCGATGTCAGTGCCAACGGTGTAACTCGCTCGCCAGATCTGCCTCATACACCACAGGAACCCTGGCGACAGCGCCAGCAAGGCGTAACGGAGCGACTCCGCACCGAACCAGCGGTGCGTTGCATCGCTCAAGGCTCCGACCGCGAGCGGCCCCAAGCCGAGCCCGATCAGGTTGGTGAACAGACTGATGATTGCTACCGACATTGCGCGCATGGTCGACGGCACAAGCGTCTGGATGGTTGCGAAGAACGGCCCATTGGTAGCGGCCAGCGCCATGATTGCGAGCCCGAGGCAGACGAACGCCGCCTGATGTCCGCTTACGAGATAGATGCACGCCGAGAGAATTCCGTGCAGACCCCACAGCGCGCTCAGACCCTTCAGTTGCGCTGCTTCGTTGCCAGCTGCGAAGCGCGATGCCAGTGCGCCGCCGAGGTAGTTGCCAAAAACGCCGCATAGCCCTGCTGATGCCGCGAACCATGTGCCGATCGCGCCGGTCTGCATTCCGTAGCTACGAACAAAGAATGCCGGCAGCCATTGCAGCACGCCGTACATGAAAAATTGCGAGATCGCGAGGCACGCCAGCATGCGCCGAAAGGTCATGTTGCCCCAGAGCATGCGCCAGACTTCTGTCAGGCGCGGTGTCGTGGGCGGCTCGATGACAACACCGCGTGGCTCCTTCAAGGTGAAGCGGGCAAGGGCGGCCAGCGCCAGGCCCGGCAGTCCGAGGATGACGAATGTTGCACGCCAGCCGTACAACTGGTTCAGCCAGCCGGCTGCGAAGTAGCCGAACACGAGGCTGAGCGGTGCACCCATCGTGTAGATGCCGACGGCGCGCGGTCGCTCGGAGCGCTGGAAGTAATCCGCCAAGAGCGAGTGCGCCGGCGGCACGCACCCGGCCTCCCCGACCGCCACACCTACGCGAATCAGGAGCAGTTGCAGGAAACCCGTAGCCGTGCCGCACAGCGCTACCATTGCACTCCAGAGTGCGGTGGTCACCGCAATGATCGTCACCCGATTGCCTCGATCGGCCCACCGCGCGATCGGAATTCCCATCAGCGCGTAGAACGCAGCGAACGCCAGTCCGCCCAGGAAGCCGAGCTGCGTATCGCTCAGCTCGAGATCAGCTTTGATGCTCTCCAGAACGACGCCCAGTGCCACCCGGTCGAAGAAGTTCGACGCCAGGATGATCATCAGGAGCGCGAGCAGGTAAGTCTTGTAACGTTGCCCGGGCATTTCGCGGACCGTCACCATCAAGCGTGGTTGAACCAGACGAGTTGGCGGCGTTGATAGCCTTCCATTCCGGCGAGACCGCCTTCGATCCCGACACCTGATTGACCGGCCGGCTCCGCCGAGCACGCGTGGCCCGGCCCGGCGCCGAGCGGTGCCGCGGAATTAACGAATACGGTGGAGCGGAT
Organism: Steroidobacteraceae bacterium; assembly: GCA_035493235.1. Lineage (GTDB taxonomy): Bacteria > Pseudomonadota > Gammaproteobacteria > Steroidobacterales > Steroidobacteraceae > Steroidobacter. The sequence goes on along the minus strand of DATJIP010000038.1, from coordinate 14,025 downwards.
CGCCTTGACCAAGCGCATGCCTCGGGAGAGATCGCTGGTCCACGCATACGCCACCAGGCCGTAGCGCGTGCCGTTGGCGAGGGCGATTGCCTCGGCTTCCGTCCTGAATGGAATGATGCTCAAGACCGGACCAAAGATCTCTTCCTGAGCAATGCGCGCATTCGGCGCAGTCACCCGGAACAGAGTCGGCTCGACGAAACTCCCGCCACTGTGCTCGAGCGCGCGGCGACCACCGCACAACAATTCCGCACCCTCGGTCTGAGCTCCGCGAACATAACTCATCACTCTGTCGCATTGAGTGGCAGACGCCAGCGGCCCGAACGTGGTTCGGGTATCGAGTGCATCTCCCATTACGATCCGCGTCAGGCGCGCGGCGATCCTGTCAGTCAGCGTTTTTTCGATCGACGCTTCGACCAGGAGACGCGACCCGACGCTGCACAGCTGGCCCTGGTTGATCAGCAGCGATCCGCCGATGATCTCGGCTGCCGCGTCCAGGTCCACGCCGTCATCGAAGACGATATGCGGCGACTTGCCGCCGCACTCCGTCAGCACGGTCTTCATGTTGGACTGACCTGCGTACTGCAACATCCATTTGCCAACTTCGGTGGAGCCCGTAAACGCAATCATGTCCACGTCGCGATGCAGACCGAGCGCCCGCCCGACCGTCTCCCCCAGACCGGGGACGACGTTCAGCACGCCAGCAGGGATCCCGGCTTCAAGCGCGAGCTCGGCAAGCTGCAGCGCGGAGCGCGTAGAGAGTTCCGATGGCTTCAGCACGACGCAATTGCCAGCCGCCAGTGCCGGTGCAATCTTCAAGATCGCGTTGTACGCCGGGAAATTCCACGGCACGATAGCCGCAATCACGCCGCGCGGCACGCGCCTCTGCATCACGAGCGTCAGCTTGTCGCTGCTATAGACGTCGCCCGTCACCTTGTCGGCAGCTTCGGCATAGAACTGCATCAGGCCAACCGCTGCGTGTGCGCTGCCAAAGCGCTCGCCGACCGGCTTGCCCATTTCACCCGCATCGAGCCGGTCGAGCGCGCCTGCGTGTTCAGCAATCAAGTCCGCAAAGCGCAGCAGCGCGTCCCTCCGGAACGCAGGCGCGGCCTCGCTCCAGCGGCCATCTTCGAATGCCCGGCGTGCTGCCGAGACCGCACGATCGACGTCTGCATCGTTTCCGGCGGCAATCGCGAATTCACGCTGGCCCGTGGACGGATTTACGACATCAACAATGTCGCTGCTCTGCGAATTGTGGTGCTTGCCATGGATGAATGGACCCATGGCAAACTCGCTCGCCGACTCCGAATAAGCCATCCGCGCTCGCCGTCAACCGTACTCCTCATGGGTGAGACCGGCGCAGGATCGTATTTCAGCCCCAGTCAGAATCTCTTTCGCGCCGTCGCCCCTATTCGGATTTGCGCGCCGCTTCGTGCTCCTCGAGCGACACAAGCAACTTATCCGGCTCCACGTATCCATTCAGCGCCGTCCCATCGCTCAACACAATCATCGGTGTCCCCGGAATCCCCAGCTTCTGCCCCAGCTCATACTGCTTGCCGATCACCGCATCACTGCACTTGCTTCCCGCACTCAGCTGCTCGCCTCTGATCGCCCTGTTCAGCGCCTCTTTCCTGTCCTTCGCGCACCACACCGCCGTCATCGTCCGCCACGATTTCGTTTCCGGCCCCGAGCGCGGAAACGCCACATATCTCACCTCGACTCCCTTCTTCTGCAACTCTCCCACCTGTTCGTGGAGCTTCCTGCAGTACGGACAGTCCGCATCCGTAAACACAGTCACCGTGTACTTCGGCTGCTCCGGCCCGAACACAATCGCCTCACCCTGCCCGATCCTCTTCAACAACGCGCGTCGCTTCGCCTTGCGCTGCTCCTCCGTCACATTCTTGCGTGACGCCAGGTCGAGCATGTCGCCGACGATGAAGTACCTCCCGTCCGCGCTCACATACCCGGACACGCCATCTATCGTCGTGAGATACATCCCGCTGACAGGTGCGGAATCCAGTGCACCGACTTGCGCGCCGGAGTCATGACCTTGGACAGCGGCGCGCACCTTGGCCGCAGCAAGTTCTTCGGCATCCACGCCGAACGCAGACCAAAGCATAGGCAGCACCAACCAGCAAACCCATGAACGTTTCATGGGCAAATGATGGCCGGCAGCCGCCGCGATCGAATCGGCAGCCACTACCCATCTTTCGCTGCGGCACTACCTATCTTTGAATTTCCGGAGATATCTGCGGCTTGCGCGCTTTCGCCATCCGCTGTAATCGCAACGGCGGCCCATACAGCTCGCCCTGCCCGAACTCGCACCACATTCCCTGCAGTGCCCGCGCCTGCTCTTCACTCGAGATTCCTTGAGCAATCACGGTCAGACCAATCCGCTGGCAAACGTCCAGCACCGCCTGACACATCGCCTCGGTGCGCGTCGCATCGACGCCCGCTCCGGTAATGCGTGCATCCAGCTTGATCAAATCGACCGGCAGCCCTTGCAGCTGCGTCATGATGTCGTAACCCCCAAAATCATCGATCGCGACACGCACGCCGCGATTACGAATCCGCTGAATCGCTCGTCCCGCCGCACCGACATCCTCGAAGCGATTGGCCTGTGCGAGCTCGATCACCAACCTGCTCGGCGCAAGCTTGTACCGCCCCAGGGCCCAATCGATCACCGCGTGCAGGTCCGGTCTCGCCAGCCGATTCGCGGACACATTCACGTGCACCGGTACGTCGAGGCCATACACGGCCGTCAACGCATCCGCATCCGCGCACGCCTGGTTCAAAATGAAATCTTCGAGCACGCTCGTCAGCCCGGTTCGCTCCGCAGCTGACATGAACTGCACCGGCTCGACTTTGCCGACGAGCGGATGCTGCCAGCGAACGAATGCTTCGACCGCGACGGTCGCGTGACCACCGAGTCGCACGATCGGTTGATATTGCACTTCGAAGCCGTTGTCGGCGGGATTGCCGGCGAGCGCTTCGACGAGCAGCTCGTGCAGCGGGACCTCGGCAGTGTCGCTTTGCATCTCTTCTCTCCCCTCTCTCACCCGTCGGGCAAGAGTGACTCGTGACCGGGCAACGGCCGGCCGGCTATGGCCCGGGGATAGGAACGCCTTTCGTCGTACGTACGCCGCCGGCCACGAGTCACTGTTCGAAATGCATCAGTCTTGCCAGGAAATCGTTTTTTCGTGGCCGATTCCGCCACGGCGCGGAACGGGCGCGCAAAAAGGGACGGCGGGCGCGGGCGTCCCGCCGTCCAGAAGTAGAGTCAGGCCGAAGCCCGACTCACGAACGCTAGAAGTCGGCCGTCAGTCCCAGGAACACGAAGCGGCCGAGCGTGTCGTACACCTGCGGGAAGGTGTTGCCGTTGCAGAACACGCCAGGGCAGCTGTCCTGACCGATCAGCGGCGGATCCTTGTCGAGCACGTTGTTGATTCCCAATCGTCCGGTCACGTTGCTGAACATCGCGACGTCGCTCATCGTGTAGGCCGCGACGAGGTCGAAGTAGTTACGCGAGCCGAGCTTGCGATCGCTGAACGGAACCGCGTTCTGCAACTGCGGATTGCTGCTCGTCGCGTCGAGGTCGACGCTGTCGATGAACCGCCACGTCAACGTCAGATCGACACCGACCGGCGTCTGCCAGCTCGCACGCACCTTGTGCCGCCACTCCGGAATCGGAGTGCCGCAGACGGTCCCGTACAGCCCGACGCAGTCGTACTTCAGCGCGCCGTCGAGCGGCTCCGTGACGAACTCTTCGATCCACGAGCCGACCGCATTCAGCGCCAGGCTGCCCGCGCGACCGAGCTCGAAGCGATAGTTCGCCTCGAGGTCGACGCCTTTCGCCTGCGACGAACCGGTGTTGATGATCGGGTCTTCGATGTAGCCCGTATCACCGAGCCACAGCGAGCCGTTCGCATCGCGATGAACCTTACTGCAGAACGTCGGATCGCCAGTCGCGAGGCAGCTGTTGAGAATGAAGTCGCCGCCGATCGAGCCGATCAACTTATCGACCTTGACGTCGAAGTAGTCGAGCGTCAGCGAGAACCCCGGCAGCACGCGCGGCGTCAGCACGAAGCCGAACGAGTACGTGTCCGACTCTTCCGGATCGAGCTGCGAATTGCCGCCGACCAGGCCGTTGTACTGCGAAGCCGGGTTCGCAAGGATGTTGCCGTACTGCCCGGGCGTGACACCGGAGCGGAGGCACTCTTCGAGCGACGCCTCCGGCGCATCACCCGGCGCACTCGCGCACGGATCGCCGTTGCTGTTGAGCTGCACGCGCGGCTTCAGGAACAGCTCCTGAATGTTCGGCGAGCGGACGGCACGCTGATAACTGCCACGGAAGCGAACGTCTTCCACTGGTGCCCAGTCGAGCCCCAACTTATAGGTGTCGGTGCTGAAGCCCAGGTTGTAATCCGAATAGCGATAGCCGGCCTCGAACGCGAGCCGCTCGGCGAACGGCTTGCCCTGCACCAGCGGCACGCGCACTTCGGTGAACAATTCGCGGACGTCGAAGAAGCCCGACGTATTCAGCGTCGGCGCGCCCTGCCCCGCCAGGTCTCCTGTCTGATACGCACGATCGGTGCGCAGATCCGAACGCTCGGAACGATACTCCGCACCGAACGCGATACCGACACCATCCGTCGCAGTCGGCAACTGCAAGCCATAGCGACCGAGATCCGCCGAGATCGAACCGCTCAACACCTGCTCCACCGTCTCGCCTTCCGACAAGCCGGGGATCTGCAGATATGCGAGCTGCTCCGGCGTCACGCCGCCCGAAGCCTTGAAGATGTTGTACGGCACGCAGGCAGGATCGTTGTTAGTGAGATCCGCATCTGCGTTCACGCGGCACACGGCCTGCCCGAACGTCGGCGAGCCCGGACGATTGTCTGTGACCGCGTTCAACGCCTTGCCAAGGCGCTCGCGCGAGAAGTCGTTCTGGAACGCTTCGGCAAGCACGGACTCGCCGTACAAGCCGTACACGTCGTAGTTCCACCCATCGGCAATATCGCCGCGCAAGCCGACGACGCCGCGGAATGAAGTGTGTCGCAGATCATCGAGGCGCCCGCCGCCTTCGACGTTGCGCCGCCCGATGTTGATCAGCACATCCGGCGCGTTGCGATTGCCACCGCAGAACTGCTGCACCATATCCGGCGACAGGAACGGGTTGTCGCAATTGATCGCGCGGCTGCCGAAGAACGGCGGCTGACCCGGACCGCTGCCCAGGAACGCGCCGCTCGCTGCAACCTGCGAGCGAGTGCGATCGTCCATGAACATGAACTCGGTGTAGACGCTCGCCTTGTCGCTGAAATCATAGTGCGCGAACAGGCCACCGGTCTTGCGCTCGTCCGGACGCTGATAATAGTTGTCGGGCGCGAAGTTGAACTGGTCGGTCGGAGCGAACGGCCGCAGCGTGCCGTCCGCGTTGACCGTGAGATCGCGGCCGTCGCTCATGCGAAAACGCGTTACGGCCGGCGTTCCGGATCCACCGCAACCGAACAGGCTCGGCTCGACATCAGATGACGAGAGCGTGCACGCGCTGAAGTCGCGTGCGTCCTGACGGATCGCCTCGAGCTGCCGATATCCCAGATACACAGTCGCGTTGCCGCGCCCATCTTCCGTATTGATGCCGGCGACGAACGTGAAATCGCGCGTCGTGCCGTCGGCCACGTTGCCATCCGGCAAATTGAAGTTGCGCGCCCGAACGATGTCCGCGACGTCGCTATCGTTGTTGTGCTGATAGAGGCTGTACTGCGCATCGAGCCGCACACCCTCGAAGTTGTCGTTCATGATGAAGTTGACGACACCAGCAACTGCATCTGCGCCATACACGGCCGACGCGCCACCCGACAACACTTCGACGCGTTCGATCAACGCCGCCGGAATCTGATTCAAGTCAGGCGACGCCTGACCGTTCTGCGTCGGATCGCCCGGCATCAGCCGGCGGCTGTTCACCAGTACCAGCGTGCGCTGTGGACCGAGGTTGCGCAGATTGACGGTCGCCGTGCCCGTCGAACCATTCGAAAGATTGCCGCCGAAGTCGGCGAATGCCTGCGGCAGGTTGTTGATCAGATCCTCGACGCGCGTGACGCCTTCGATCTTCACGGCCTCCGCGCCGATCGACGTAACCGGGCTGATGCTCGTGAGATTGGGTTGCGGAATGCGCGAGCCGGTTACGACGACCTCCTGAATCGTCGGATCCTGCGCGTGCAACTGTGGTGCAGCGGCGACGGCGACAGCGCCCGATGCGCTGATGAGTACACGCCGGATCGCGCGCTGAACGTGATGACTCTTCGACTCTTGCTTCATGAACTGCTTACTCCACCGGGAACAGCGGTGGACGTTAGCAACGCCGCGTCGCGGCGATGACGCTGAAATTGCGAGTTCAACCGGTAGGGATTGCCAATGCGCTGTCTGCACAGCGCCACGCGTTGGAGCAACGTCACCCGAACGGGTGCAATCAGGCGGCGTGAGTGTCCATCACGCGTGCGCGAACCTGTCGCGGCGTGAGCTGCGTCCAGCGGCGCATCTGTCGCACCAGCGTCGACTCTTCGGCGAAGCCGACGCTCGCGGCGACTTCGCTCATCGTCATCCGTGTTGACTCCAACAGCCGGATCGCGACGCTGATGCGCTTGCGCTGCAGGTACGTGCGCGGCGTCACGCCGTGCACCAGCGAGAACAATCTCAGGAAATGATACTTCGACAGGTACGCCATTTTCGCGAGCGTGGTCAGGTCCACGTCCTGCGCGTAGTGGGTGTGCAGGAAATCAGTTGCCAGCGAAATGCGCCGATACACTTCGCGCCGCGTCGCCGGTCGAATCAGCGCGATGCGATCGACCTGTTCCAGCAGCTGCGTGTGGTGGCACTGCATGCGAGCGAGCAGGAACGTGAGCTGCTCGTCGTACCATGCCTCGTCGAGCACACCGCGGCTGATGTGCGCGCGAATGAAGCGCAGCACCGGACTCACCGTGTTCTCGTGCGGATGCAGGTTTTCCATGAAATCCGGCGTGCGCTCCGTCGGCGTATCGCCGCGCGCGAGTGCCTGCTCGATCGACGCCGACGCCTCGCCATAAACCTGCTCGGCCAGCTCGGGCCTGAAACAGATTGCCAGCGATTCGACCGGCTGCACCGCGCGGATGCTGGTGCTGTAGATCTGGCCGTGATTGAGGATCAGGAAGTTGTCGTCGTCGACCGCGAGCGTGCGGCCATTGACGTAGCAGTGCTCGACTCCGCCCCAGGCAGCGCGAATCGACAGCGTGTGCGTGCAGGGCCCGAACTCCGCCTGGCGCGCGCGGCCCCAGATGATGCAGTTCTCGCGGCCCCACTTCGACTGGAACCAGCTCTGGAACTCCGCGGTGCTCTGGGCAAGATCGGGCAGTGAACGTAATAGCATCTCACCCAAGTAATCGAATATCGCGTGCCAGAACAGACATTACGAATTCGAATCACGACAACGAGGGTGGGCAGGCGGCTAGCGAGCGCTGGGCAGGCAGCTCGCCGGCGCCGTCCGGACCGTTCAACAGCCGCTCGAACAATCTGCGCATCAACATCGGCAACTGCGAATCCGGTGACGACTCCGACAGCCCGATCGCGAGCTTCTGTCGCGCGAGTATCGGCTCGTTGTCGACGAGCGCGATCATCGCCTCGGAATAGGCACGTAGTGCGCGGTCCTGGCTGCCGCGCAGTCGCTGCAGATAGTCCTTGGCCTCGGCGGGCTGATTGATGTCGAACAGCAGCAGCAGGCCGAGTTGAAAGCGCGCCAGATCCAGGTCCGGCTCGATCAACAGCGCAGCCTTGATGCCCGCGACCGCGCGCTGCGTCAAACCGAGCTCGGCGTGCTGAACCGCGCGCAAATACATGGCCCGTGCGTGGTGCGGCTCTCGCTGCAGCACTTCTTCGAGATATGTCATGCACGCGTGATGGTCGCCCATCGCGCTGGCGTGCAGGGCCAGATGAAAGTATTCCTCGGCGTCGAGCATGGTGGCGTTTCCCGGTTTGAGCAATCGCGCGAGTCGGCGGCGGGCCGCGAACAGCACGCCGACCACAGTCGGCACGAGCAGTGCGCTCACGATCCCCGGCAATGTGCTGACCGCGTAGACCACAGTGGCCCCTTCGACCGATTGCATTCTTGCTGCATCAATCGCAAATGGCTCGCCGTTTACGCCATCTCTGCGGCGAATGCCTACGATGGGCGCCGCCAATCGCAATCGGCACGCCAGACCCGACACGCACCGCGATGAATAAATCCGGGCAAACGCCGTTGGTGCGCCCTTACACTGCGATTCGGTATGAGCGCGACACCTCTTGATCCATCGCTGTGGCACGAGCTCAGCGGTCACCTGGATCGGGCGCTCGATCTGAACCCCGACGAGCGCGAGCGCTGGCTGCTCGGGCTGAGCGCTTCCCAGCCCTTGATCGTGGCGGCACTGCGCAATCTGCTGGCGGAGCGCGACGCCCTGGACGCCGTCGGCTTTCTGCAGAATCCGCCGCAGGCCATCGCCGACCTCACCAAACGCCATCGACCGTCGCTCGCCGGCAGGCAGGTCGGCGCGTACACGCTCGACCGGCTGATCGGCCGCGGCGGCATGGGCGAGGTCTGGCTCGCCTCCCGCAGCGACGGCCGCTTCGAAGGCCTCTTTGCCATCAAGTTTCTCGATCGCCTGGTCGCGAGGCCGCGAGTCGCCGATCGCTTTCGCCACGAAGGCCGACTGCTCGCACGGCTCGGTCATCCCAATATCGCCCGGCTGCTGGACGCAGGTTCGACCGACGACGGTCATCAGTTCCTGGTGCTGGAGTACGTCGACGGCGAGCGCATCGATCACTACTGCGCCTCGCATGCGCTCGACGTGGACGCACGCGTGCGACTGTTTCTCGACGCGGTCGCGGCCGTCGCGCACGCGCACAGTCAGCTGATCATTCATCGCGACCTGAAGCCATCCAATGTGCTCGTGACGCGCGATGGCATCGTCAAGCTGCTCGACTTCGGCATTGCCAAACTCGTCAGTCCTGAACGAGCGGCCGGCGATCCATCGATAACGCGCGCCGAAGAGATCGTGCTGACTCCGGAATACGCGGCACCCGAGCAACTGCTGGGCGACGTTCCGTCGACCGCGACCGATGTCTATCAGCTCGGGATGCTGCTGTATGTTCTGTTGACCGGCGGCCATCCGCTGCACCGTGCCGGCAGCCGCGTCGAACGCATCAAGGCTGCCATCGACGGGCGCCTGCCGCGCGCATCGCGCTTCGTAACCGACGTCGCGCTCCAGCGAGCGTTGCGTGGCGACCTGGACGCGATCCTTGCGCACGCGCTGCAAGTGAATCCGTCGGATCGCTATCAGACCGCGGCGGCATTGCGCGACGAGCTCCTGCGCTACCTGAATCGCGCGCCGGTTGACGCCCGGCGCGGCGTCTCCTTCTACGCGACGCGTCGCTTCATCTGTCGTCATTGGATCTCGGTTGTGAGCTCCGCGAGCGCGGTACTGGCGCTCTTCGTAACTCTCGTGTTTGCGCTAACACAGGCTGACAACGCTGCGACTCAGCGCGATCGCGCCCTAGCGCTCGCCACGCGCAACAGCGCAGTGACTGAATTTCTCGGCGTGTTGATCACTGAGGCTGCCGAAGCCGGCAAGCCGGTTACGGTGAACGACATGCTCGCGCGCAGCGAACGTCTCGCTCTTGCCGATGCGAGCGGCAGCCCTGAGAACCGCGCGGCCGTCCTCGCCATGATCGCCTCGCGCTATGGCTCGTTGGGCGACGACGTAAAGGCAGCGCGCCTGCTGGAGAATGCCCTGGCGCTGCTCGCAAAGTCGCCGGATCAGCCGCTCAAATCGAAGTTGACCTGCGCCCACGCGCTCTCGATCGCCAGCATCGGACGCGAGAACGAAGCAGTGGACGCGATCGAGCGGGAGCTGCGCAATCTGCCGTCCGATCCGGAAAATGCAGCGTATTGCCTTCTGTACCGCGCGTTCATCGCCGACAGCGATGGCGATGCCGACCACGCCTTGACTTTTGCAGCCGACGCGTTGAAGAAGTTTCGCGCGGCACCGCGCAGCGCGGCTGGCGATGAAGGACTGTTCCTCGGGGCGGTCGGATTCGGCTATCACCTCAATCAACGCAATGTGGAAGCCGACGAGTACTATCGCCGCGCGCTGCAGAAGTATGCGGAGCTGGGCCGGGACGGCGGCCCCGACGCCATTGCGGTTCGCAACAACTGGGCTGTCGTGTTCGACGACGCCGGTGTCCCGCGCCGCGCGCTGGAGATCTACGACGAAACGCTGCGCGAGTTCACCGAGCGCAATCCCGACAGTCAGCCGCCTGCGTATCTTGTCGGCAACCGCGCCCGTGCGCTCGAGCGAGTCGGACGGCAGCGTGAAGCAGAAGCGGCGTATAAGACTGCGTACGATCTAGCGGGCCAGCAGCACAACGCGGTCGGACAGATCTACTGCCTGTTGGGCCTGGCGGCGAACGCTCAAGAAGCCGGCGATCCCGCAGCGTCCGCCGCCTATCTCGAGCGGGCCGGCACACTGATGGATCCGCGTGCACCCGGCCAGAATCCGCCGCGCATGTCGCGCGCGCTGGTGCTGTCTCGAATACCCGCGCAAGCGACCGTTGCGCTCATACAAGGCCGACTCGATGTCGTGGCTGGACGCTTCGGCGCCGCGCAGATCCAGCTAGGTCGCGCGATCGCCGATGTACATCCGGCGGTTCTCGCTTCGGCCGCTTGGGCCATCGCAGAGCTGCAGCTGCGCACGGGAGACGCCAAAGGTGCAGCCGAAAGCGCGCGGCGTGCGCTCGCGCGATCCATCGAGATGCAGGGCGGTCTGCCCTACTCTTCGAACACCGGCCACTCATACTTGAAGCTCGCCCGCGCCTTGCGAGATCTCGGTCAAGCGGAAAAGTCGCGGGACGCGCTCGCCCAAGCCATCGATCAGCTCTCGCACACCGTGGACGAGGAGCATCCGCTCCTCGTCCAGGCGCGCGCGTTGGACCGTTAGGCCGTTAGAAGCGGTAGTTCAACTTGCCGTACACGAAGCGGCCGGAGCGGCCGAACGGCGAGTAGTTGTTGAACGACTGCGTTCCGTTGGGATTGAGCAGCGGCGCCGGATTCGCATCCGGATATTCGTCCGTGAGATTGTCGGCGCCGAACGCGGCACGAATGTGATCCGTGAAGTCGAACCGCGCTTCGAGATCGATCAGCGTCTTCGCTGTCAGCGTGAAGTCCGTTGCCGGCGTGGTTCCCGCCGCGAGCACGTCTCCGTAGCGCGTCGCACGCGCGGTTACACCAAAGCGCGCCAGGCTCCAGTTCACGGTCGCGGTGTACTTGTCCTCCGGCGTGCCTTCCTCGAACGTCAGGATGTTGAGGTGATCGAACAGCACGGGCGGCGGAGTTACGCCTGCCAGCTGCACCTGCGGTACTTTCGTCACGTCGGTGGAGTTGAAGTTCGCCGCCACCGTGAAGTCGAAACGTCCTGCCGCGGCCGTCTCCAGCGGATAGTTCAAGACGAAGTCCACGCCTTCCGTGCGCGTGTTCACGCCGTTGATGAAGAAGCGCGCGCCACCGACGCCGATGAAGCCTTGATTCGTCAGGAACTGGCGTATCGCAGCACCCGTGAGGTTCTCCGACAACACAATGCGGTCGTCGATGTCGATCCGGTAAGCATCGATCGTGACGTCGAGGTTGCCGAAGCGCAGCACCGTCCCCAGCGAGAAATTCGTCGATTTCTCCGCGTCCAGGTCCTTCGCACCCAGCGCACGCGCAACGGGATCGTCCACCGGGAAAGTCGTGGTGTCGACGAGCCCTACTCCGGGAATGTTGTTGGTCGAAGTCGTCTGGAAGAACTGCTGCTGCAACGAAGGTGCGCGGAAGCCGTTCTGCGCGGTACCGCGCAGTGCGAAGTGCTCGTTGAAGTCGTAACGCAACGACAGCTTGCCGGAGACGTTCTCGCCGAAGTCCGAGTAGCTCTCGCCGCGCACTGCAATTGATGCAAGCAACGCCTGAGTCAGCTTCGCCTCAAGATCGACATAGGCGCCCACTGCAGTCCGGTCCTCGTTGACTTCGCTGGAGGGGCGGAAGCCCGGGAACACCTGCGAGCCCGGCGCGGTGGGTGTGCCGTCCGGCAGGCGCTCGCCGCCGTTTCGGTACGAGTCCGGCTCGCCGGCGAAGATCGAGTAGGTCTCGCGGCGCGCTTCCAGACCGACTGCCACGTTGAGCGGCGAGGCGAAGGCGCTGACCTCGACGGGCAGCACGCCTGAGACGTTCAGCACCAGCTGGTCGTAATCGAAACCGCCGGCATCGAACTTGGTCTTGCTGGTCGGCCCGATGGAACGGTTCAGCGTGTGATCGATCGTGAACTCCATCTTGTTGTAGCCGTAGGTCAGCGAGCTGTCCATCTGCCACGCGCCGAGTTCGAAGCGCGTGCCGAACGCCGCGTTGTAGTCGGTGACGTCGGCCTCGATCAACGGCAGGAAACCGTCGGGATAAATCGAAGGAATGTTACGCGCGTCGCTGGCAGGCCGATAAAAGCCGGCGCCGACCGAGTGCCGGTCCTGCCAGCTCGCCCAGCCATAGAGCGAAGTCTGATCGGACACGTCGTAGCCAGCATTCGCGAATATCGTCTTCTGCGCGATCTCGGGCTCGCCGTACCACGAGTCGAAGCGATCGAACGTCGCCTCGCGCGGATCGACCACGCCGTTCACGACCGGATAATTCGGCCGATGATCCCAGCCGCCGCGTTCGGTGTGCTCCTGATCCTTGTACTCGGCGGCGACAGTCAGGAAGCCGGAGTCCGTCAGCGCCAGGCCCTTCCACAGCGAAGCTGTCAGAGTTTCACCGTCACTGCGACTACGCGACAACACCGGTGGCGCCGACCAGGTCGCACCTCCTTGAGTCACCGGCGCGGTCCGAACGTCGAAATTCGTATCGCGCCAGCCATAGGTCACGTCGCTGCCGCCGCCTTCGCGCGCTTCGCGCAATCGCAGATTGACCACGCCGGCGATGGCGTCGGAGCCGTATTGAGCTGAAGCGCCATCGCGCAGCACTTCGATCGATTGCACGATCGCGTTCGGAATCGTGTTCAGATCCGGCGCCGATGAGCCTCGTCCGATCGTACCGTTGACATTCACCAGTGCCGCCGAGTGCAGGCGCTTGCCGTTGACGAGCACCAGCGTCTGGTCGGGCGCGAGGCCGCGCAACGTCGCCGGGCGCACTGCATCGGTGCCGTCGGCCAGACCGGGCCGCGGGAAATTGAACGATGGCAGGCTCGCAGCGAGCGCCTGATTGATCTCGGTGATGCCGAGATGCCCCAGCTGCTCTCCCTGCACGACGTCGACCGGCGCCGCGGTTTCCAGGGCCGAGCGGTTCGCGACCCGCGTGCCCGTGACGACGATCTGCTCCAGGGCTTCGTTGTCGCCGGCACCGGCGGCCCCCGCCGTATGAGCGACCAGCAGGCCGATGGACGATGCCGCGGCCGCAATCGAAGCAATACGCATGATTTGATACTCCCCTTGTCTCGCCAGGAACTGTTGCACGGGGAAATCCCGTGCTAGGGGCTAATCGAAATGCAGGAACGCAATCGGACACCGCGAACCTCGCACCGCTTGCGTGTCGGGATTCGCGGCGGCTTTTCGATAGAAGTCGTGAGGGGGCACACCCCTGCGCGCGTGCGGGGCGCGTTGCGTTGTCATGACATCACGAGGGTGCCCCGCGATGTCGAGTCCGATTGCGAACGAGTGTTGTCCTTCACATTCCTAGACGCAGAGCGTTAAACCCTGCACGCTATCGACGGCACATACGCACATTGATGCTCGAGCCGACGCATTCTAGGAGCCCCGCGGTTCAGCGGGAGGAATGCAGGCCGAAGCGGGCAGCTACAGCGGGCCGCCCGCCCCGAACTGGTCCTGGCAGTAGACTCAAGGGTTGCACACAATGACGGAAAGCGGGCTCATGGCAATCATGCATGCGGCGGGCACCGGCGATATGGAAGCGCGCGATCGCCTGTTCGCAATGCTGTACGAAGAGCT
>DATJIP010000037.1:0-2404 GCA_035493235.1 Steroidobacteraceae bacterium | reverse complement strand
TGCTCCAGCTGCGTCTGCGTGAGCGCACCGGTCAGCACGGCGCCGAACAGCGACGCGAGCAGCGTGCTCGCGCCCTGGCTCGAGAACTGCCAACTGGCCATGAAGCCTTTGCGTTGCGGCTGGTGTTCGATCAGAAAGGCGGTCGAGCTGCCGAATTCGCCGCCGGCGGAGAAACCCTGCAAGAGCCGCGACGCGAACACGCCGATCGGTGCCAGCACACCGATCGCCGCATACGACGGCATCAGCGCGATCATGCCGGTGCCGAGCGTCATCATCGCGATGGAGAGCGTCAACGACGCCTTGCGGCCCTTGCGATCGCTGAACGAGCCGAGCGCGAGCGCGCCGATCGGTCGGGCGAGATACGACAGCGCAAAGGTGCCGAGCGTGAGCAGCAGGGACACCGTGCGGTCGTGGACCGGAAAGAACGTGCGTGACAGGATGGCCGCGAAATAGCCATATACGACGAGGTCGTAGAACTCGAGCGCATTGCCGATCGAGGTGGCAAGGATCAGACGCGAGATGCTGGAGCTCGACGCATGCTGGGCGATCGTATCGGCCGTGGCGGCGGAGTCTGTGCTCATGACGAAGTCCTCTGGCGGCGTGTAGGGTGTGCCGGCGGTGTCTCAGCCGCGGCGTGGGTGTGGGATTCGAAGCGTCGTCACGATCTTGGCGCGGCCGATATTTCTAGACAATTACAATATTTGGCAGATATCGTTGCCGAAACGGCAAAGCGGAAATGTGATGACCCAGATGGATAACACCGCGCTGCGCTACTTTCTCGAAGTCGCGCGCAGCGGTTCGCTCAGCAAGGCGTCGGGGAACCTGTACGTCGCGGTGTCGGCGCTGAGCAGGCAGATCGCGAAACTGGAGGAAGAGGTTGGCGTTGCGCTGTTCGAGCGGCGCCCGCGCGGGATGGTGTTGAGCGACGCGGGCAGGCTGCTCGCCGACTACGCGCGGCGCAGCCTGCTCGACGCGGAACGCGTCACCGAGGAGATTCGCGGCTTGAGTAATGGCGGCCGCGCGACGATTCGCGTCGCGAGCTCCGAAGGCGTCGCGCCGCATTTTTTGCCGCAAGTGTTCGCGCGTTTTCTGAAGACCCACCCAGCCACGCATTTTCAGCTCGACGTGTCGGCGCCGTCGATCGCGACGCAGCGCGTGCGCGACGGCAGCGCCGATATCGCGGTTTGCTTCAGCATGGCGCCCGAGGCGGACATCAACGTCGTGCATTCGCAGCGTGCGCCGATCTTCGCGCTGGTGCGGCGCGATCATCCGCTCGGCACGCGCGATTCGGTGTCGCTCGCGGACCTGCTGCCGTGGCCGCTCGCGATCAACGGCCAGGGCGTGACGATTCGCCAGTTATTCGATATCGCGTGCAGCCTCGAAGGGCTCGTGTTCGATCCGGTGTTCGTCAGTAACTATCATGTGGCGCTGCATAGCTTCGTGTCACAGACCGACGCTTTCACGATCACCGGCTTGCTGACCGTGCGCGGGCAGCTCGACGTGGATGGCTTCGCTGCGATCCCGATCAGCAACTCGGAGCTTCATCAGCGCACGTTGCAGGTACAGACGATGGCGGGCCGCACGTTGCCGCGCGTGATGCAGGCGTTCGTCGAACTGCTGACCGGCGCGATCGACAATCCGGCGCTGCTGGATTGATGCGAACTTAGCGCGCAAAAGCGGCTCGCCAAAACAAAAACGCCCCACGTCGGGGCGTTTTCGCATCAAAGCGGTCCGGCAAGGAACGCATGCGTTCCTCGCCGGCAACAAGCCGCTTAGAACTTGTGACGGATACCGACACGGAACGCGAGCTGGTCGTCGGCACCGACGCCCGACGTGCTGAAGTAGCTCGTGCTCGAACCGATCTGTGCCTGCAGGTTGTGGCCCGACGCGTCCTGGTAGATACCCAGCACGTACACGTCCGTGCGCTTGGACAGTGCGTAGTCGGCGCTCAGGTCCACCTGGTTCCAGTGGCCCACATCGTTGCTCAGGTGCATGTAGGTGTAGCCGAGGCCTGCCGTGATGGCCGGCGTGATCGCGTACTTCGCGCCTGCTTCGTACGCGCTGAACGTTGCCGACGGGCCCGTGATCTGCTCGAGGCGGGTGTTCGTGTACAACGCCCACAGGGTAGCCGGGCCGATCGCATAGCGGCCGCCGACGCCGAATGCACGCAGATCGCGCGCGTTGAACGACACGTTAGCCAATGCCGTCGAGAATGCCGGCGTTGCCTGACCCGGGAAGGTGATGTCGGTGTATGCAGCGCCGACGGAGAACGGACCGTTCGCGTAGTTCGCGCCGAAGCTGTATGCGCGCGACGAACCTGCCGTCGTGCCGACCGGTGCCGAGCCTGCGAATGCGCCAGCCTGGTTCGAGAAGCCGTACATCGCGCCGAACGTCAGACCCGAGA